>NZ_JBCHVG010000002.1:0-524966 GCF_050474445.1 Ensifer sp. B1-9 | reverse complement strand
GAATCAAGGAAGTCGACGACGGCATTTGGCTCGTCAGCTTCATGCACTATGATCTGGGATATATCGACTTGGAGCAGAGGACATTGCAAACCATCGACAATCCGTTCGGCACGAGATTGTCACCCATCTCTTAGGGACAAACTGTCACCTATGTCTCCGGGTCGGACAGGGATGGCGTGGTGCCCCCAGAGAGACTCGAACTCCCGACCTACTGATTACAAATCAGCCGCTCTACCAACTGAGCTATAAGGGCACTTTCAGCCGTCGGAGTTACCATAATCTCGCGCGGTGTAAAGCAAATTTGCGAATTCTCCCAATTTTTCAGATGCGTTCGGCTGCGGGCCATGCCAGAAACAGGGTCGAGAGATCGCCGTAAGCGGCACGCAACGCATCGAACGGACTAGAGTTTCATGGCCCGAACGTTCAATTCCTTCGCCTTCCTCGCCTCTTCTGCGGAGGAGGCGCAAAAGGCTGCGGCTGATCTCAAGGCGATCTACGGTGATCACGATCCGGCAAAGGCCGACGTGATCGTGGCGCTCGGCGGCGATGGCTTCATGCTGCAGACGCTGCACCAGACCATGAACAGCGGCAAGCTGGTCTACGGCATGAACCGCGGGTCCGTCGGATTCCTGATGAACCGCTACAGCACCGAGAACCTGGCGGATCGCATTTGTGAGGCGGTCGAAAACGCGTTCCATCCGCTGGAGATGCAGACGACCGATGTCTATGGCGAGAGCTTCACGGCGCTTGCGATCAACGAGGTCTATCTTTTCCGCCAATCCTACCAGGCCGCGAAGCTGCGCGTCGTCATCGACGGCAAGACGCGGCTCGAGGAACTGACCTGCGACGGGTTGCTGGTGGCGACGCCGGCCGGATCGACCGCTTACAACCTCTCCGCCCATGGCCCGATCCTGCCGCTCGAGGCGCCGCTTCTCGCGATGACGCCGGTCAGCGCCTTCCGTCCGCGGCGCTGGCGCGGCGCGCTACTGCCGAACCATGTGACCGTCGAGATCGAAATCCTCGAAGCCGACAAGCGGCCGGTCAACGCGGTGGCGGACCATCAGGAAGTAAAATCGGTGGTCAAGGTGCGGATCGCCGAATCGGAGAACATGACGGCGCGCATCCTCTCGGATCCCGACCATTCCTGGTCGGACCGCATCCTGGCCGAGCAATTCTCGAACTGAGTGCACGTTCTCCGCGCGATATGTTATGATCCTCGTGGAGCGGTTTGGGACCGTTACTGCATGTTTCCTTTAATCGTACCCGATTATAGGAAACATGCAGTAATTCAAAATGCTACAGCGACTTTTGCGCGTCTGATAAGACGCGCAGCGCTGTAGGAGCGAAGCGGCCACGGAGCTGCGGTTTGAAAGGATGACCAACCCCAAATGCAAAGATCCGCCCTCCTCGCGCTTCTCCTGCTCGTGAGCAGCGCCGGCGCCAAGGCCGAGGACGCCAACGTCGTGCCGCCGCAGGTAACTTTTGTGACGAGCACAGGCTACTGGGAGGAAAGCGGAGAGCCGCTTTCGTCACTTGACCCCAATGCGGCCGCCGAGAAGCCAGGCGACGCCCGGCGCGGCTACTACAAGCTGATCGCGCTTCGCCAGGCGGATGGCACGGCACAGGTCCACCTGCAGCAGATCGAAGCGACGTCCGCCGGCCCGGTGGTGGTTTCCTCGGCGGAACTCGAAGAGTTCTCGGCGCTCAAGGCCTATGTCACGGATATTCGCCCGGAGACCTCGACCGGCGTCACTGCGCAGCCGGGCATGTTCGCGACGGTCTATCTGAAGACGGATCCGAGCGCACGCGAACCGGAGAGCTGGACCGTGCTCATCGACGATCTCGGCGACATCAAGATCGAGCGCGCCTCGAACTGAGCAAGCGAAAAGGCCGGATGCGAACACCCGGCCTTTTCAATTCCAGAACTCTCGCCGCGATGCTTGAAGCCGGTTGCGATCTTTCAGATCGCTCCTTGCGCCTTAAGTTCTTGATATCGCATGTCGTTATCGCAAAACCGCTGCGCACTTTTGCGCGACATGCTTTAGTTCAGATCGTCGACGACGGCATCCGCGCCGCCGCTGACACGGTGCGCGAGCGCTGCTTCCATGAACTCGTTGAGCTCGCCATCGAGAACATCGCCCGGTGCCGTGCTTTCGACGCCGGTGCGCAGATCCTTGACCAACTGGTAGGGCTGCAGAACGTACGAGCGGATCTGGTGACCCCAGCCGATGTCGGTCTTCGACGCGGCCTCGGCGTTTGCCGCCTCTTCCCGCTTCTTCAGCTCGGCCTCGTAGAGGCGAGCACGCAGCATGTCCCAGGCCTTCGCCCGGTTCTTGTGCTGCGAGCGTTCCTGCTGGCACTGCACGACGATGCCCGACGGGATGTGCGTGATGCGCACCGCCGAGTCGGTGGTGTTGACGTGCTGACCACCGGCGCCCGAGGAGCGGTAGGTGTCGATGCGGCAATCGCTCTCGTTGACGTCGATCTGGATCGAATCGTCGACGACCGGGTAAACCCAGATCGAAGAGAACGAGGTGTGACGGCGCGCGTTGCTGTCATAGGGCGAAATGCGAACAAGGCGGTGCACGCCCGATTCGGTCTTCAGCCAGCCATAGGCATTATGGCCCTTGACGAGCAGCGTCGCGGACTTGATGCCAGCTTCTTCGCCATCCTGGATTTCCAGAAGCTCGACCTTGTATCCCTGGCGCTCGGACCAGCGGGTATACATGCGCAGAAGCATGTTGGCCCAGTCCTGGCTCTCCGTGCCTCCGGCACCGGAATGCACTTCGAGATAGGTGTCGTTCTGATCCGCCTCGCCAGAAAGCATGGCCTCGACCTGCTTCTTGGCCGCTTCCGACCGAAGCTCGCGCAGCGCCTGTTCGGCATCCGCGACGATCGCCGCGTCGCCCTCTTCCTCACCGAGTTCGATGAGTTCGATGTTGTCGTTGAGCTGCTGCTCGAAACGACGCAGGCCATTGATGCCGTCGTCAAGCTGCTGGCGCTCGCGCATCAGCTTCTGTGCTTCCGAAGCATCGTTCCAGAGGGTCGGGTCTTCCGCCTTGTTGTTCAACCAGTCCAGTCGTCTTACCGCCTGATCCCAGTCAAAGATGCCTCCTCAGCAGGCTTATGGCCTGCTTGATTTCGTCGACAATATTCTCGATTTCGCTGCGCATGATCCTGCTTCTTGTGAACCCGATATGAAGGTGAGCGTCAAATAGCGATGCCCGCCGCTGATGTAAAGGCGGCGGGCATCGCGAGTGAGGAAAGGCTTAGAACAGGCCGTTGGAACCCGAGGTCACCGCCTGGTTTGCCTGCGGCGAATTCTTCAGGATCTCTTCCGGCGGTACATATTGATCGAGACCGCCGATGACCGAGAAGGTATCGGCCGGGCCAGTGCCGGGCTTGAACGCCTCTATGATCGTGTCCGGCTCACCCTCTTGGGCGGCCATGCCGGTCTTGCGGTTGACAGCGACCATGCTCATGCCTTCCGGCACGACGAACTTGCTCGGGCGTATGCCCTTGACAGCTTCCTGCATGAAGTCGTTGAAGATCGGCACCGCGAGGCTGCCGCCGGTGGCGCCGCGGCCAAGCGGGGCGGGATTGTCGAAACCGAGATAGAGGCCGGCGACGATGTCCGGCGTGTAGCCGACGAACCAGGCGTCCTTTTCGTCGTTGGTCGTACCGGTCTTGCCGGCAACCGGACGATCGAGCTTGATCTTGCCAGCCGCCGTGCCGCGCAGGACGACGCCCTCCATCATCGAAGTGATCTGGTAGGAGGTCATGGGGTCGAGCACCTGCTCGCGATTGTCGGTCAGGACCGGCTCTTCCTGGCTCTGCCAGTCGCTTGCATTGCAGTTGTCGCAGGTGCGATCCTCATGCCGGAAAATCGTCTTGCCGTAGCGGTCCTGAATACGGTCGATCAGCGACGGCTTGATCTGCTTGCCGCCATTGGCGAGAACCGAATAGGCCGAGACCATGCGCAGAACCGTCGTTTCGCCGGAGCCCAGCGACATCGCGAGCAGCGGCGGCATCTTGTCGTAGATACCGAAACGCTCGGCATATTCGGCAACGAGGTTCATGCCCATGTCGTTGGCGAGGCGAACCGTCATCAGGTTGCGCGACTTCTCGATGCCGAGACGCAGCGTCGACGGACCGGCCGAGCCGCCCCCATAGTTTTCCGGACGCCAGACCTGACCGCCGGCGACGATTTCGATCGGGGCGTCGAGAATGACCGACGCCGGCGTATAGCCGTTGTCGAGCGCCGCAGCGTAGACGAAGGGCTTGAAGGACGAGCCCGGCTGGCGCATCGCCTGGGTCGCGCGGTTGAACTCCGACTGGCCATAGGAGAAGCCGCCGACCATGGCCAGCACGCGGCCGGTCTGCGGATCCATCGCCACGAGGCCGCCCTGGACCTTCGGCGGCTGGCGCAGGCGATATTCGCCCTTTTCCGGCAAGGGCTCGACATAGACGACATCGCCGGCGCCGAAGACACCCTCGGGGGACTTCGCCGACTTGCGGTCGCCATTGGCGGAACGGTAGGCCCACTGCATGTTCTTGGCGGAGATGTGTCCGGTAACGCGTTCGGCGACAATCTTGCCCGAGGCTTCCTTATCCGGCTGGATGCCGATCTCGGCACCCTGCGCATCGACCGACAGAACGACGGCGAGCTTCCACTCCGGCACGTCGCTGAAGGCAGGAACCGCGCCAAGCGGCTCACCCCAATCGCCACCGATCTCGATCGTCTTTACCGGACCATGGAAGCCACGGCGCTCGTCATAGCTCAGCAGACCCGCCTGCAGCGCCTTGCGTGCCGCGATCTGCAGACGCGGATCGAGCGAGGTGCGAACCGACAGGCCGCCTTCATAGAGCGCGTTGTCGCCATATTTCTGGATGATCTGCCGGCGGACTTCCTCGGCGAAGAAGTCGGACGCGAAGAGATGTGCGCCACCGCGGCGTGGATTGACGCCCAGCGGCTGCTTCTTGGCCTCTTCGCCATCGGCCTTGGTGACGTAGCCGTTCTCCACCATGCGGTCGATCACCCAGTTGCGGCGTTCGATGGCGGCTTCGGTCTTGCGGAACGGATGGTAGTTGGCGGGGCCCTTCGGCAGAGCGGCAAGATAGGCGGTCTCGGCAATGGTAAGCTCGGTGACCGACTTGTCGAAATAGGTCAGCGCCGCGCCGGCAATGCCGTAGGAATTGAGGCCGAAGAAGATCTCGTTGAGATAGAGCTCAAGGATCCGGTCCTTGCTGTAGGCCTGCTCGATACGGAAGGAAAGGATCGCTTCCTTGACCTTGCGGTCGATCGTCTGGTCGGACGACAGCAGGAAGTTCTTTGCCACCTGCTGCGTGATCGTCGATGCGCCCACGGGCCGACGGCCGGAGCCGAAGTTCTGCAGGTTGACGGCGATAGCGCGGGCGAGACCCGTAAGGTCGACGCCCGGATGCTGGTAGAAATTCTTGTCTTCGGCCGAGATGAAAGCCGCCTTGACGCGATCCGGGATCGCCTGGATCGGCAGATAGAGACGCCGTTCGCGCGCGTATTCTGCCATCAGGGCGCCGTTGCCGGCATGAAAGCGCGTCGTCACAGGCGGCGAATATTTCGCCAGCACCTCGTAGTCAGGTAGATCCTTGGTGACGACGCCCAGATAAAGCGCCACGGCTCCGGCCACGCCAAGCAGCAGAAACGCACCAATCCCGAAGAAATATCCAATCAGCCTGATCATCAGTCAGATACCGGTACCTTAATTATCGTCCAATTGCCGGACCGCCCCGCGACAGTCCATGCTCTGTCCCGCCGGCTTACATTGCGTCGGTCCGACCAAACTCTTTCGTCAGAAATCGTCTGGCATCGCAGCGCCCCGCCAGCCCGGCTCCTCATATGGCGAGGAACCCCGGGCATCAACTCGTTTCTCAACAAATCCGGGCGCAATTCCGGTTAGGTCGCGGATTGTGCGTAAAATAGGGCTGTTTCTGATTATTGCGTGCGCATCCAGTTGAAAAGCATAACGCTGTTACCGGGGCGACACAAATCACTTCGTTCCCGGGCCTGCCTTCAAACGTCAGCCGCCGCTGGCGACCGCCTGCTCGCGGTAACGCTGAACCGCGACGGCAAGACGTTCCGAAACTTTTCGACGCCATTCCGGATCCAGCAGCAACTTCTCATCCTCCTTGTTCGACAGGAATCCCAGTTCCAGCAGAATCGACGGCACATCGGGAGCCTGCAGCACCCGGAACCCGGCGAAGCGGTGCGGGTTGTTGATGAGATTGATCTGGCCCTCGAAAGAGGAAACCACCGCGCGCGCCATATTGACGGAGAAGGCCTGCGTCTCGCGGCGGGTCAGGTCGATCAGGATATCGGCGACCTCCGCGGGCTCGCTTTGAAGTGGTACGCCGGCGATTTCGTCCGAAAGGTTCTCGCGGGCAGCAAGGCTTGCGGCCAGATGGTCCGACGCCTTGTCGGAGATCGTATAGACCGTAGCGCCACGGATGTCCTTCTGCCGAAGCGCATCGGCGTGGAGCGAGATGAAAAGATTGGCGCCCTTGTTGCGGGCAATCTGCACGCGTTGCGGCAGCGAGAGAAAGACATCCTCTTCGCGGGTGAGGAAAGCTTCAATCCCCGCGCCCTTGTTCAGGGCCGCGGCGAGATCTTTGGCAAAGGCCAGCGTGACGTGTTTCTCTTCCGTCTTCGTCTCGCCGGCGAGCGCGCCGGTGTCGATGCCGCCGTGACCGGCATCGATCGCGACGATGAACGGCCCGCCGTCCTTCGTAGGCGCTACCGCGACGGGTCTGTCGGTTTTCGTCGCTGCGACAGAACCGGTCCACTGTTGTTCGCCGAGAAGCGCATCGAAACGCGCCTGGTCGACCCGTACGGCGTCGAGGACCAGGCGGTAGCCTTTGCCCCCCTCTTCCGCAATTACTTCCGCATGGGTCACGGCGACCGGTCCCTTCGCGGAGAGAACGATGCGGGAATTGCCCGCCCCCATGCCGCCATAGCGGATCGCATCGAACAGGCCACGCGGCTCGAGGCTCTCCGCCTTCAGGCCAAAGGCTGTTTCCGGAAGATCGACAACCACGCGAACCGGGTCGGCCACGTAATGAAGGGAAAAATCCGGCTTGCGGTCGAACTCGACGACGACCCGAGTGCGCGCGTCGTCACCGGCGATCCGTGCGCCAAAAGCGAGCAAGGGGCCCGGCTCGACAGCATTGGCGGTCGGCGCGTTCAAGAGAAAACCTCCGACGAGCAACGATGCACCGAGCAAACGCCAACCCGTACGCGACATTAACGACAACAGCGAACCGCGCATCCAAACCGCCAAAGGCTTCACCTTGGGCTCCCCACCACTTTCTCAAAAACCAGACGGCAGCCGACGCGGCCACCAAACGCACACCTTGATCAATGAACCTTTATGGTTAACCAAAGCTTGACAAAGGTCATCTTCCGCTCTGCACCGAAGCCATCGATTCATCATTTGCCGGCCTACTCCACGTGGACAAGCGAATCGATCATTATTGTGGCGGCACGGGCTTTTCCCTTGCCAATGTGACATAGAAAACATAAAAGCGTCACAAGGAGAAAGTGTTGACGGGATAGAACAGTCGACCGGGCAGCCGGAGCTTCTCCAAAGCTTGGCGCCAGGGAGTGGTCGAACCGGATTAACCGGTTAAACGCATCGCACTTCCGCGGTCGCAAGCGTTCATCCGCCGTCTCTGCATTTCCTCCTCGTATACTGGATCGCAAATTTCCGGCGGTGGCCGGAGTTCTTGATGGTGATTTTTCACCAACGCCCGCAAGCGGGCGCATTCATCGGGTCTTCATGAGACCTTGGACATTGGCATTCTTGTTTGGTCATTGATGTTGACTCAGCGGTATCGGTCAGAAGTAGAGCGGCCCCGGAACAGACATGTTCCGGCTGTCGTCTGGCTGCTGCACCATCGCCTGCACCAAACAGGAACTTTCATATCCGGCGCACCTTCCGACGTGTTTGGCAGTCTTCCCAAGGAAGCAGGTCTGTCTCCCGTTCCGCTGGTGCGCCGAGGAGCACAGCTTAGATGGCAGAGAAAATGCTTATCGATGCGTCTCACTCCGAGGAGACGCGCGTCGTTGTCGTACGCGGGAACCGCATAGAAGAATTCGACTTCGAGTCGGAACATAAGAAGCAAATCCGCGGCAATATCTATCTGGCGAAGGTCACCCGGGTGGAGCCTTCGCTGCAGGCCGCCTTCGTCGACTATGGCGGCAACCGCCACGGATTTCTGGCCTTCGCCGAAATTCATCCCGATTACTACCAGATCCCCCTTGCCGACCGTCAGGCCCTGCTGAAGGCCGAAGCCGAAGAAGCACGACGCGACGACGACATCGAACATGTCGAAACCGCACCGGCGCCGACGAGCGAGCTTTCCGTTCCCGTCGACCTCGAGGTCGCAACGGAGCCCGAAACCGCGGCGCAGCCGGCAGAAACCGTCGCCGCCGAACCAGTGGTTGAAGACGAAGCGCCGGCCGAAAAGCCGAAGGCAAAGCCGAAGCGCACCCGCAAGACCAAGGCCAAGGCTGCCGAAGAAGCGGCAGCCGCCTCCGCCGATGGCGACGAAAGCAACGGCGGCGAAATGGCCGCGATGGTCGATACCGACACCATCTCCGAGGACGTCGACAGCCGCCGTCGCCATGACGACGACGATGATGACGACGACAGCCACGATGGCGAAAAGGAAATCATCGAGTCCGTCGGCGCGGAAGACGCCATGGAAGAGGTTCCGGATCGTCAGATCCGCAAGCCCCGGAAGCAGTATCGCATCCAGGAAGTCATCAAGCGCCGCCAGATCCTGCTCGTCCAGGTCGCCAAGGAAGAGCGCGGCAACAAGGGCGCGGCGCTGACGACCTACCTGTCGCTCGCCGGCCGCTACTCGGTGCTGATGCCGAACACGGCGCGCGGCGGCGGCATCTCCCGCAAGATCACCAACCTGCAGGACCGCAAGCGCCTGAAGGAAATCGCGCGCGGCCTCGAAGTGCCGCAGGGCATGGGCGTCATCCTGCGCACCGCCGGTGCGAACCGCACCAAGGTCGAGATCAAGCGCGACTTCGAATACCTGATGCGCCTGTGGGAAAATGTCCGCACGCTGACCCTGAACTCCACTGCCCCCTGCCTCGTCTATGAGGAAGGCAGCCTGATCAAGCGCTCGATCCGCGATCTCTACAACAAGGATATCGGCGAGATCATCGTTTCCGGCGAGGAAGGCTACAAGGAAGCCAAGGGCTTCATGAAGATGCTGATGCCGAGCCACGCCAAGGTGGTTCAGCCCTATCGCGACGTGCATCCGATCTTCTCGCGCTCCGGCATCGAAGCACAGCTCGACCGCATGCTGCAGCCGCAGGTGACGCTGAAGTCCGGTGGCTACATCATCATCAACCAGACCGAAGCGCTGGTTTCGATCGACGTCAACTCCGGTCGGTCGACGCGCGAGCACTCGATTGAAGACACGGCGCTGCAGACGAACCTCGAGGCGGCCGAAGAAGTGGCCCGCCAGTTGCGCCTGCGCGACCTTGCCGGCCTTGTCGTCATCGACTTCATCGACATGGAGGAAAAGCGCAACAACCGCGCCGTCGAGAAGAAGCTGAAGGACTGCCTGAAGAACGATCGCGCCCGCATCCAGGTCGGCCGCATCTCGCATTTCGGCCTGCTCGAAATGTCGCGCCAGCGCATTCGCGCCTCGGTGCTCGAATCGACGATGCAGACCTGCCCGCACTGCAACGGCACGGGTCACGTTCGCTCGCAGTCTTCCGTCGCCCTGCATGTACTGCGCGGCATCGAGGAATATCTGCTCAAGAACACCACGCACGACATCACCGTACGCACCATCCCGGATATCGCGCTCTACCTGCTCAACCAGAAGCGCGGCACGATCATGGATTACGAAGGTCGCTTCGGCGTCTCGATCATCATCGAGGCAGACGCCCATGTCGGTGCGCAGCACTTCGCGATCGATCGCGGCGAACCGGTCGAAAACCCGGTCAAGATCGAGCAGCTCCTGCATTTCGAGCCGGAGCCGGAAGAAGATGACGTCGTGATCGAAGAGGATCTCGACGAAGAAGAAGCCGAAGAAATCGCCAGCGAGCAGCGCCAGGAGCAGCCGAAGGCTGCCCAGTCCTCCGACGACCAGGGTGGCCGCAAGCGCAAGCGCCGGCGTCGCCGTCGCGGCAAGGGCGGCCAGCAAGCCGAGGGCGGTGTGACCCAGGCTTCCGAAGCGGCAGGCGATCTGGAAGACGAGGCAGATGAAGGCGAAGCCGACGACGAGAGCGTCGACACCGAAGCCACGACCGCTGACGGCGAACAGAAGCGCAAGCGTCGCCGTCGCGGCAAGCGCGGTGGCCGCCGCAACCGACCGGAGGGCGAAGGTGAAGAAGGCCAGATCGAGGCCGATGCGGAAGGTGATGACGCCGACGAACCGGAGGCCGTAGAAGCGCCTTCCGTTACCGCCGAGATCGAAGTCGCCGTAGCCGCCGAGGAAACCGCTGCAGCCGTCGAGGAGGCCGAGGTCGTCGAGGCCAAACCGGCCAAGCCGAAGCGGACCCGCAAGAAGGCTGTGAAGGCGGAAGAACCGGTCGCGGCCGTCGATAACGTCGCCCAGGCCGCCGTCGAAGATCAGCCGGCAGACGTCGACGTCGCCGCCGAGGCTGTGGAAGAGGCTGCGGCCGACCTCGCCGAAACCAGGCCGGCGCGCGCAAACCGCGATCTCTCGAAGATCGCCTCGGAACCGGTCGTGACTTCGAATTCTCCGAAGGCCGAAGGCGAAGAGGAAGAGCCCGCCAAGCCCAAGAAGGGTGGCTGGTGGCAGCGCCGCGGCTTCTTCTAAGAAGTCGCTCTCTGGTCCCGGCTCGAAGCCGAACCGGGACCCTGGCGCCTCGAAGCGTTGAACGCGAAAGATCGTGAATAGAAAAGGCCCGGATCGCTCCGGGCCTTTTCTTTACAGGTAGTAGCCGAAGCAGACGGGACGTCTTCGCTCCCCCGTCTGTTCGGCCGGGTAATCAGGCAAGCCAGCGGGCGATCCTGTCCATTGCCTCGGCCATGTCACCCTCAGCGCCAGCATAGGAAAAGCGCATCGTACGGTGTCCCTCGAGCGGATCGAAGTCGAAGCCCGGCGTCGCCGCGACATTGATCTCGGCAAGCATCCGGCGGGCAAAGGCCATGCTGTCATTGGTGAAGCGGCTGACATCGGCATACGCGTAGAAGGCGCCATCCATCGGCGAGGCGATGGAGAAGCCGATCTCCGGCAGGCGCTTCAGCAGCATCTCGCGATTAGCCGCATAGGCGGCCTTGTAGCCGTCGAGTTGCTCATGCGCGTCGAGCGCAGCTTCGGCAGCGATCTGCGACAGCTCCGGCGGCGAAATGTAAAGGCTCTGGGCGATGCGCTCGAATCCGCGCACCTTGTCGGCCGGCAAGACCATCCAACCGATGCGCCATCCGGTCATGCAGTAATATTTGGAGAAGGAGTTGATGACGATCACCTCGTCGGTAACCTCCAGCGCGCTCGCCTCTTCGCCAGCGAAGGTCAGGCCGTGATAGATCTCGTCCGAAATGAAGGCGATCGATTCCGCCTGGCAATAGTCGGCCAGCGCCCTGAGGCCGGCCCTGCCCGTGACGGTGCCGGTCGGGTTCGCCGGGCTTGCCAGCAATACGCCCTTCAGCGGCCGGCCGACCTTTGCGGCGGCCCGCGCCAGGCTTTCCGGCGTCAGCGTGAAGCCGGTGTCGGCATTGGCCTCGACCTCGACCACCGTCAGGCCGAGCGCGGCCAGGATGTTGCGGTAGGCCGGATAGCCGGGCCGCGCGATGGCGACGCAATCGCCGGGATCGAAGAGCGCGAGGAAAGCGAGATTAAAGCCGGCCGATGACCCTGTGGTCACGGCTACACGCTGCGGATCGAGTGCAATGCCGTGGCGCTTCTCGTAGTGGCGGGCGATGGCCTTGCGCAGCGACAGAGTGCCGAGCGCATCGGTATAGCCAAGGCGCCCGTGTTGCAGGGCGTTGCGCGCGGCTTCCAATGCGGCCGCCGGCGCCGGATGCGCCGGCTGCCCGACCGCCATAGAGATCACCGGGTGGCCGGCATTGCGGCGACGAGTCGCCTCCGCCAGCACATCCATCGCGTGAAAAGGTTCGACGGCGCTGCGTTTTGACAAGTCGATCAACGGAAAATCCTCGATATGCGGCTGTGCTCCAGCCCCTTTGCCCGATGATATTGACCTTCACAAGTCCGCGAGTGCCGTATTTCCGCCGATTTTGCCGTTTCGTTTCCGCGGCACCCACCCTATGCTGCGAGCATATAGCGAATACGAGGATTCCTGTTGTCTTTTGGAACTGCCCCGATTGACGTGACGATGGGCAATGGACGACACACAGGATACGCAAGGACAACGAGGTAGAAATGAATTTCAGCACCAAGATGGTTGCCGCCGGAACGCTCGCCGCGCTCGTGGCCGGAGTCAGCCTGCCGCAGAGCGCGTTTGCGCTCGACGCGAAGCAGAAGGAAGAGATCGGCGCCTTCATCAAGGAGTACCTGATCGCCAATCCGGAGATCATGCTGGAGGTCCAGGAGGCGCTGACGACGAAGCAGCGCGCCAAGCAGCAGGAGGCTGCCGAAAGCGCGATCACCGAGAACAAGAAGGCGATCTTCAACTCCGACTATGACATGGTGCTGGGCAATCCCAAGGGCGACGTCACCATCGTCGAGTTCTATGACTACAATTGCGGCTATTGCAAACGCGCCCTTTCGGACATGGACGCAATCCTCGGCAAGGACAAGAACGTCCGCTTCGTGCTGAAGGAACTGCCGATCCTCGGCCCGGACTCGCTGGCGGCGCACAAGGTGAGTGCTGCGTTCCGTCTCATCGCTCCGGAGAAGTACGGCGACTTCCATCGCGCCCTGCTCGGCGGCGAAGACCGCGCTACGGAAGAGACCGCCCTTGCGGTCGCCGCCAAGCTCGGCGTTCCTGAGGATCAGTTGCGCGCCAAGATGGAAAAGGAGCCGCATGACGCGGCCGTGCGCGAGGCCTATGGGCTCGCCAACGACCTCGGCATCACCGGCACACCGTCCTATGTCATCGGCAACGAGGCGGTCTTCGGCGCCGTCGGCGCCGAAGAAATCGAGGGCAAGGTCGCCAATATGCGCGAGTGCGGCAAGACGGCCTGCTGACGAACCTTCCCATGACTGTGGACAAATCCCGCGGGGGCCCAAAGGGCTTTTCCTCGCGGGACCATCAGTCTATAGGTAACCCTCCATCATCGGACCGGAATCCCTTATGCCATCGACCATTTTCGTGCTGAACGGCCCCAACCTGAATGCGCTGGGCAAGCGCGAACCGGGTATTTACGGCGGCCAGACGCTCGCCGATATCGAGGCGATGTGCAAAGCCGAGGGCGATGCGCTTGGCTTCGCGGTCGATTTCCGCCAATCCAACCACGAGGGCACGCTGGTCGACTGGCTGCATGAGGCCGGCGGCGTCGCCGCCGGCGTGGCGATCAATCCGGCGGCATATGGCCATACGTCGATCGCGCTTCACGACGCCATCCGCGCCATCGGCATTCCGGTGGTCGAACTCCACCTCTCGAACATCCATGCGCGCGAAGAATTCCGTCACAAATCGATGATCGCGCCTGCCGTCAAAGGCGTCATCTGCGGCTTCGGCGCGCAGAGTTACATTCTTGCGCTGCATGCGCTAAAGAACCTGACAAATCCGTCGAAATAAAAAGAACATTAAGAGGCTCATATTCCATGGCTGACAAGAAACCAGGTATCGACCAGGCGCTGATCCGCGATCTCGCCAATATTCTCAAGGACACCGATCTGACCGAGATCGAAGTCGAGCAGGACGACCTGCGCATTCGCGTCTCGCGCAATGGCACGCCGGTGGCAATGCCGATGATGCCGCAGATGCCGGCCTATCAGGTTCCTGCCGCTGCTGTCGCCGCCGCCCCGGCCAACGCCGTCGCCGCTCCGGCTGCCGATAGCGGCCGCGCGTCGAAGAACGCTGTGACGGCACCGATGGTCGGCACCGCCTACCTGGCTCCGGCTCCCGGTGCGCGCCCGTTCATCGAAGTCGGCGCCACCGTCAAGGAAGGCCAGACCATCCTCATCATCGAAGCGATGAAGACGATGAACCAGATCCCGGCTCCGCGCTCGGGCAAGGTCACCGAAATCTTCGTTCAGGATGCAGCCCCCGTCGAATATGGCGAACCGCTGATCGTAATCGAATAAGGCGGCGCGGCGATGATCTCGAAAATTCTCATTGCCAATCGCGGCGAAATCGCCCTTCGCGTGCTGCGCGCCTGCAAGGAGCTCGGCATCGCGACGGTTGCCGTCCACTCCACGGCCGACAGCGACGCCATGCATGTGCGCCTCGCCGACGAGAGCGTCTGCATCGGTCCGCCGCCCTCGCGCGATAGCTATCTGAACATTCACCAGATCGTCGCCGCCTGCGAAATTACCGGTGCCGACGCCGTGCACCCGGGCTACGGCTTCCTGTCGGAAAACGCCAAGTTCGCCGAAATCCTCGAAGCGCACGACATCACCTTCATCGGCCCGACGGCCGAGCACATCCGACTCATGGGCGACAAGATCACCGCCAAGAAGACGGCGCAGGAGCTTGGCATCCCGGTCGTTCCGGGTTCCGATGGCGAAGTGAAGCCGGAGAATGCGCTTGAAGTCGCCCGCCAGATCGGCTTTCCGGTTCTGATCAAGGCCACCGCCGGCGGCGGCGGTCGCGGCATGAAGATTGCACGAACGGAAGCCGATCTCGAACATGCCGTGGCCACGGCGCGCGCCGAGGCCCTGGCAGCCTTCGGTAACGACGCGGTCTACATGGAGAAGTTTCTCGGCCAGCCGCGTCACATCGAAATCCAGGTCGTCGGCGACGGTGCGGGTAACGCCGTACACCTCGGCGAGCGCGACTGCTCGCTGCAGCGTCGTCACCAGAAGGTCTGGGAAGAGGCGAACTCCCCGGCTCTCAACGTCGACCAGCGCATGAAGATCGGCCAGATCTGCGCCGACGCCATGAAGAAGCTCAAGTACCGCGGCGCCGGCACGATCGAGTTCCTCTACGAGAACGGCGAGTTCTATTTTATCGAGATGAACACCCGTCTTCAGGTCGAACATCCGATCACCGAAGCGATCACCGGCATCGACCTCGTGCACGAGCAGATCCGCGTCGCGTCCGGCGGCGGTCTTTCGGTCAAGCAGGAAGACATCGTGTTCTCCGGTCACGCCATCGAATGCCGCATCAACGCCGAGGACCCGCGCACCTTCGTCCCCTCCCCGGGCACGATCACGCATTTCCACGCGCCGGGCGGTCTTGGTGTACGCGTCGATTCCGGTGCCTATCAGGGCTACCGCATCCCTCCGTACTATGACAGCCTGATCGGCAAGCTGATCGTACACGGGCGCACTCGCGTCGAGTGCATGATGCGTCTGCGCCGCGTCCTCGACGAATTTGTCATCGACGGCATCAAGACCACGCTTCCGTTGTTCCAAGACCTGATCAATAATCAGGATATCGCCAACGGCGACTACGATATCCACTGGCTGGAAAAGCATCTGGCCGCCACGTCCGAGTAAGGGCCATACGTTGAAAGGGACGCGCAGCAAGCAGCCCGACATTACCCCGGATATGCTGCTGCGCGCCTATTCGATCGGCTTGTTCCCGATGGCCGACTCGGCCGACGACCCGGAGCTCTTCTGGGTCGAGCCGGAAATTCGCGGCGTTATCCCGCTGACGGACTTTCATGTCTCCCGCAGCCTCGCCAAGACGATCCGCCGGAAACCCTTCGACATCCGCTTCAACACCGCCTTCGAAGCGGTGATGGAAGGCTGCGCCGCCCCCGCCCCGGACCGGCCGACAACCTGGATCAACAGCAAGATCCGTACCCTCTACGCAACGCTGCACACGATGGGTTACGCCCATAGCGTCGAAGCCTGGGAGAATGACGTGCTGGTCGGCGGCCTTTACGGCGTCTCGCTCGGCTCGGCTTTCTTCGGCGAGAGCATGTTTTCCAGGCGCACCGACGCCTCGAAGATCTGCCTCGTGCACCTGGTGGAGCACCTGCGCGCCCGGGGCTTTGAGTTGCTGGACACCCAATTCACCACTGAGCATCTCAAATCCTTTGGTGCGATCGACGTACCGAAGGCCGAATATGAGATCATGCTCGGCAACGCGATGAACTCGCCGGACCTCTCGTTCTAGATACTCTTCGTTGGATATCTCCACCTGGAGATGTACTTCGGTCACGTGTTCATCCAGACTTCGGCCGTATTCGAGGGGACATCTGGATGAACAAGTTCCTATTGGCATTATCGGTTTTCATGGCTTCCAGCGCAGTTGCGGAAGCAAAGACATATCGTGAGATGTTCGGTAGCGAACCGAACCTGTCACCTGAGTATTCGGCCATCGTCGGGTCGCTTGATTTCAAGCAGGGCAAGGTGTCGCTGCCCTCTGCCCATGCGCAGCTCGACATTCCAGCGGATTTCTATTTCCTGGATCCTGCCGATACCAGGAAGGTCCTTGTCGACCTGTGGGGCAATCCGCCCGGCTCGGCCGAGGGTTATCTCGGCATGGTATTTCCCGCCAAGTATGCGCCGGACGCAGACAAAGCCTGGGGATCGGCCATCGACTATCTGAAGGACGGTTATGTCTCGGACGCAGATGCGCTGACGACCGACTTCACCGAACTGCTGGCGCAGCTAAAGGAAGCCTCAGCCGAAAACAACATCGAGCGCGAGAAGCAGGGCTACGATCCGATCACGTTGGTTGGCTGGGCCTCCCCTCCCCATTACGATCTGGGAACGCACACGATGCACTGGGCACGTGACCTGATCTTCGGCAAGGATCCGAACGGCCCCCACACCCTGAACTATTCGGTTCGCATCCTCAGCCGGGAAGGTGTGCTGCAGATGAACTTCATTTCAGGCCTCGAGCAACTCGATGAAATCAAGGCGGGACTGCCGGGTGTGACGGGCATGGTACAGTTCGATGCCGGCCAGGCTTACGCGGACTTCAAGGAGGGCGACGCGGTCGCGGCCTACGGAATGGCGGGCCTTATTGCTGCCGGCGCCGGCGCCAAGGTCGCCGCCAAGGCCGGCTTGCTTGCCGTCGCGCTGGCCTTTCTGAAAAAAGGCGCCGTGGTGATCCTGATTGCCGGCGCTGCGGTTCTGCGTTTCGTCAAGGGCCTGTTCGGCCGCAAGGAACCGCCAGGCGCATAGCGCCGGGATGATGACGGAGATGGATTAGGTGTTGGGCTGCCGCTCTCAGGTCCGGCAGCCTTGGCAGGCTATTGCTTCGCCGCGGTATCCGGCGGCGGCAAATCGGACGTCGCCTTGCAGGACTGCAGCCACACGTCATAGACCGGATGCTCGACGGCGTTCAGGCCCGGGCTATCGGCGAACATCCAGCCGGTAAAGATGCGGCGGATCTTGCGATCGAGCGTGATCTCTTCGACCTCGACGAAGGTCGTGATCTTCTGCGCCTCGGTATCGTCGCGGCTGTAGCAGACGCGCGGCGTGACCTGGAGGGCGCCGAACTGGACCGTCTCGCCGATATAGACGTCGAAGGTCGTGATACGGCCGGTGATCTTGTCGATGCCGGAGAAGACAGCAACGGCATTGGAGAGGCGCGCCGCATCGACGGCTCCGGCCGAGGCGATCAGCGGCAAACCGGCAAGCAGGGACAAGCCCAACCGCCGCGCACCTTGGCCGATTGCTTTGCGCAGATCAGAACCTGCCATTGTCGCCTGTCTCCCGCGTGCCCTGTTCATCGTCGATGGATTTCAGGCGCTAACCATCAATTGTGGCCGCGCCGTGATCGAGGAACAATTCCGCGGTCCGTCCTCGTCGCTGAAGAGAGATTTCTCAGGAACCCGGTGTCCAGGCGTCGTAGTCGCCGGTCACGCGCGGGCGTTTGCCGGTGGCTGCGATCGAACCCTGCGGCCGGTAGGCATTGGCCGTGCCGGTCGGGTTCGCGCGATGCGGCTTCTGCCACTCGCGCGGACTGTATTTCTCGTCGGCCGGCGAAACGTCGGTGCGGTGATGCATCCAGCCGTGCCAGCCGGCCGGAATGGCGGAGGCTTCGGCATAGCCGTTATAGATCACCCAGCGGCGGGTTCGGCCTTCGGAATCCTTGCCACCCTGGTAGTAGACATTGCCGAGCTCGTCTTGACCGACCCGTTGACCGTGGCGCCAGGTGTGAAAGCGCGTTCCGATCGTCTGTTCGTTCCACCAGGTGAAAATCTGCAGCAGGAGCTTCATCGATGCCGTCCTTGACCGGCCGTTGGGAAGGCGGCCAGATACCAAAACCATGTTCCCGCTTATGCCCCGCCGCTCATGGCTTGTCTAGTGATTCCGAGGCAAAGGCCGTCATTTCAACGGCATGAGGAAGCCGAAATGGCTGCGCACGAAGCCAAGCCGCTCATAGAAACGATGCGCATCCGTGCGCACGGCATTGGACGTCAGCCGCACCTTCTTCGCTCCGCGGTCACGCGCCTCGGCGATGGCATGGCGCATCATGCGTTCACCGATG
Source organism: Ensifer sp. B1-9 (assembly GCF_050474445.1). NCBI lineage: Bacteria > Pseudomonadati > Pseudomonadota > Alphaproteobacteria > Hyphomicrobiales > Rhizobiaceae > Ensifer > Ensifer sp. B1-9. The sequence goes on along the minus strand of NZ_JBCHVG010000002.1, from coordinate 506,413 downwards.
CCGCGGCCGCGCATATCTTCACGCGTCTGAACCGCCTCGACAATCAGGCTGGAACTGCCTCGCCCCGACAAGGTGGTATGCAGCGCCGTCTGAAAGGTACCGACGATCTCCCCGGCAAGGACTGCGACGAAGAGTGTCTGCAGTGACGAAGCCTCGATTTTCTCGAAGGCGGCGACATAATCGCCGAACGCGGCGGGATCGGTCGTGTCACCATGACCACCGATCTGATCGGCGGCGAAGAGAGCGACGATCGCCGGCAGGTCTTCGCGCTTGGCCTTGCGGATCAAGAGTTCGGTTGTCGCGTCCATGGTTCCTCCGCTCACAGCGTTCATCAGCAGCGGACCAAACACCAGAAGGTAACGGCGTGATGACGGCGCAATCTCTCCCGAGGTTTTCCACAGGCGGACGGACCAGGCTACGGCAGCGGAAAGATCTCCAAAGCGGGTCGCAAACTACCAGATCGTCCCTTGCGCTCTAAGCTTTGATATTTCGCATGCCGTTTTCGCAAAGCCGCTGCGCCTTTGCGCGACTTGCTTCAGCCGAGAAGCCGCTTCTCCAGGATGATGGCCGGCAGACCGGATTGCTCGTCGCCGCAATTCGCCGTCTCGCCCATCTCTGAGAAGCCATGCGTCCGGTAAAACGCCAACGCATGCAGGTTCTGCGGCTCGACTTCGACGCGCATGCGCTCGGCATCGGGGAAACAGGTCTCAAGCTCGGCGAAGATGTCGCGGCCAATGCCCTGCCGCTGAAATTTCGGCAGCACATAAAGCTGATGGAGCACCGCGGTCTTGGGCTGCGTGTCCGACATCGCCGCAAAGCCCATGCCGCCGATCTGGCGGCCGTCATCGGCCACCAGGAATTCGGCGTTCTTGCGCGCGAGGCGGGCCTTCAGCGCCGGCAGCGAGTGCCAGCGCTCAGTCAGCTCGTTGACCTTCTCGACGCCATAGAAAGTGTCGTAGGTCGCGTGCCACGTTTCGATCAGCAGGGCACGAACCTTGTCCAGGTCGCGCTCGCTGGCCGTGCGCACGAAGAACATCGTTATTCCTCGATGCCGAGCTTGGCCTTCACCAAGGCCTGTACAGCCTGCGGGTTGGCCTTGCCGCCGGTCGCCTTCATCACCTGGCCGACGAACCAGCCGGCGAGCGAGGGCTTGGCCTGAACCTTGGCAACCTGATCCGGGTTGGCGGCGATGATCTCATCGACAGCCTTTTCGATGGCGCCGGTGTCGGTCACCTGCTTCATGCCACGCGCCTCGACGATTGCCGCCGGGTCGCCACCCTCGTTCCAGACGATCTCGAAGAGATCCTTGGCGATCTTGCCGGAAATCGTCTCAGCCTTGATGAGGTCGATGATGCCGCCGAGCTGCGCCGGCGAAACCGGAGTCTCTTCAATGGCTTTGCCGGCTTTGTTCAAGGCGCCGAGCAGGTCGTTGATGACCCAGTTCGCAGCAATCTTGCCATCGCGCCCCTCGGCTACCGCCTCGAAATAGTCCGCGATCGACTTCTCGGAAACGAGAACCGACGCATCGTAAACCGAGAGGCCGAGGTCGCGAACGAACCGCTCCTTCTTGTCGTCGGGCAGCTCCGGCAGGTCGGCCTTAAGCGCTTCGACGAAGGCATCGTCGAATTCCAGCGGCAGCAGGTCCGGATCCGGGAAGTAGCGGTAGTCGTGCGCGTCTTCCTTCGAGCGCATCGAGCGCGTCTCGCCCTTGTTCGGGTCGAACAGGCGGGTCTCCTGATCGATCACGCCACCATCCTCGAGGATACCGATCTGGCGACGTGCCTCATATTCGATCGCCTGGCCGATGAAGCGGATCGAGTTGACGTTCTTGATCTCGCAGCGCGTGCCGAAGGCTTCGCCCGGACGACGGACGGAGACGTTGACGTCGGCGCGCATCGAGCCTTCGTCCATGTTGCCGTCGCAGGTGCCGAGGTAGCGCACGATCGAGCGCAGCTTGGTCATGTAAGCTTTCGCCTCGTCCGACGAACGCATGTCCGGCTTGGAGACGATCTCCATCAGGGCGACGCCAGAGCGGTTGAGGTCGACATAGGACATCGACGGATGCTGGTCGTGCATCGATTTGCCGGCATCCTGTTCCAGATGCAGGCGTTCGATACCGATTTCGACATCCTCGAACTGACCCTGGCGATCCGGCCCGATCGAGATGATGATCTTGCCTTCGCCGACGATCGGATCCTTGAACTGCGAGATCTGATAGCCCTGCGGCAGGTCCGGATAGAAATAGTTCTTGCGGTCGAAGATCGAGCGCTTGTTGATCGTAGCCTTGAGGCCGAGGCCGGTGCGCACGGCCTGCTTCACGCATTCCTCGTTGATGACGGGCAGCATGCCGGGCATGGCGGCATCGACCAGCGAGACGTTCGCGTTCGGCGCATTGCCGAATTCCGTCGAGGCACCCGAAAACAGCTTCGAATTGGAAAGCACCTGGGCATGGACTTCCATGCCGATGATGACTTCCCAGTCGCCGGTGGCGCCGGGGATGAAGCGTTTCGGATCGGGGGTGCGGACGTCGACAATGCTCATATCATGCTCTTCTTTGAAGCCTGAATTCTTGGTTTCTCGGTAGAACAATTGGTTCACGGGTGCAAGTTGTTCGGCGTCATCTGGCGCCCATCTCCGTGCAACCGCGAATGCGAAGCGCCGCTTAACCACCGTTTAGCACCCTTGCGCCAAGATTTCCCGATGTCGACCGTCACCGCACTCGCATTGTACGCAGCCTACATCAACATCTTAAGCTTCGGGCTGTTTTGGTTTGACAAACGGGCTGCGCGCGCGGGCCGCTGGCGCATCAGCTAGCAGACATTGCTGACAATCTCTCTTCTTGGCGGAAGTCCTGGTGCGATGGCCGCCCGGCACATATTTCGCCACAAGACGCGCAAGGAACCGTTTCGAACCCGCTTGGCGCTCATCGTCGCTGTCCAGGTAGCTGCCGCGGCTGTCGGCACCCTGGCGTTGCACGGACACCTTGACGTGCTCGCGAGCGTCTTCTAGGAAAGCACCGTCTTTCTGGAGTTTTGATGTTCACTTCTTCGTCTGAGTCCCGGTAAGGGCCCGTCCCCGCAATCCCCTTTATTGATTGCGCGCACGGGCCGGAAACGTCGCCCCGCATTCCCCGTGATTTGCGGAACGGTTTCCTGCGTTCATACGAACGCTTTTCCGGAACATTCAGAAATGGACATCTCACGCGCCGAACAGCGCATTCTTCATCATTTGGCCCAGGGCGGCCGCATCGAAGTCACCCGCGAAAGCAAGGCGATCATCGAAATTCGATGCTTCACCCGTGACGGCTGGGTCTATCCTGGTTTTGACCTGGAGCTCTTCCGCAAGCTGAAGCGCAAAAAGGCGATCTCGTCCTCTGGCGGCAAGCCCTATCGCATCACAGAACGCGGCTTGCAGCTGGTGCGCGCCGAACTCAACAACCGCTGAGCGGTAAAAGCCGATGATGCCGGGCATCGAAGGATGCCCGGTGTGGCCGGCGCTTCACGCAAGGTCAGGCACAAGAAGCCTTTACCTTGCGTCAACACCGGACACGGCGCATCGCACGCAATCGCGCCCGGCGTCTTTCGCCAGGTAAAGGGCGCGGTCTGCCGCCAGGAGCAAGCCGTCGAGATCGGCGTCATACCCCTCATATTTCATGGGACTAATGAACGTGATGTGAACAGGCCAGCGTCATTTCCGGGTCACAGCCATGCACGAATGCGCGCAGGTCAGCGCTTCTCATCCTGCGCGATGACAACTTTGCTCAAGCCGATGAACTCGACATCGCCGTCGAGTTGCGGGGCGTAGGCGGTGGAAAGCCAAGTTACACCGTAGCCACGGTTGCGGAGGAAGGTCACGGCTCGGTCGTTGCGCGCATGGGTCTTGGTGGTGGCGACATCGAATCCGTCCGCAACGATGCGGCGCTCGATCTCGCCAAGCAGCAAAGCGCCGAGGCCCCTGCCCTGGGCCGCAGGCTCGATCCACAGGTCGGAAATCGCGTTGTCGAAGTGCTCACGCGCCGCCCATCCGCGAACGCTGCCTTCGGCTTCGACCAGCAAGGCGGACAACCAGTTGTCGGAAAGAAAACGGAAAAACGAGGTTTCGGCGACACGCCGCATCCTCTTGCCGTCAGCGAGGCCTGCAATCGCAGACTGCCAGGCGGCGAGACCGATCTCCGTCAGCCGGTCGACGTCGCCGGCGCGAGCATGGCGGATGAAGGGCATGACGCGGGCTCCTTCCGCGACAAGAGTGGCCGTGCGTGCCTCAGAAGCAGAAATGGCGGTGCCTGTCCGGCACCGCCATCAGAATTTACCACCACTTGGCCGGTGTGAAGCGGCCCGCCGCCTGCTCGATGACATGCGCCGTCTTGAACAGCGTCTCTTCTTCGAACGGCTTGCCGATCAGTTGCAGGCCCAAAGGCAGCCCCTTATGGTCGAGGCCGCCGGGAACAGCGATGCCGGGCAGGCCAGCCATGTTGACCGTCACCGTGAAGATGTCGTTCAGGTACATCTTGACCGGATCGGATGCCAGATCCTCGTCGGCGATGCCGAAGGCGGAGGACGGCGTTGCGGGCGTAAGGATAGCGTCGACGCCGGCGTGGAAGGCCAGCTCGAAGTCACGCTTGATCAGCGTGCGGACCTTCTGCGCCCGCAGATAGTAGGCGTCGTAGTAGCCGGCCGAAAGCACGTAGGTGCCGATCATGATGCGGCGCTTGACCTCCTGGCCAAAACCGGCGGCGCGCGTCTTCTCGTACATTTCGACGATGTCCTTGCCATCGACGCGCAGACCGTAACGCACGCCGTCATAGCGGGCGAGGTTCGAGGAAGCCTCGGCCGGAGCGACGATGTAATAAGCCGGCAGGGCGTATTTCGTGTGCGGCAGGGTGATGTCGACGATCTCGGCGCCAGCTTCCTTCAGCCAGGCAATGCCCTGCTGCCAGAGCGCCTCGATCTCCTCCGGCATGCCGTCGACGCGGTATTCCCGGGGAATACCGATCTTCATGCCCTTGATCGACTTGCCGATCGACGCTTCGTAGTCCGGCACCGGCAGATCGACCGAAGTCGTGTCCTTGGTGTCGACGCTTGCCATCGATTTCAGGAGGAGGGCGGCATCGCGCACGTCACGGGCGATCGGGCCGGCCTGGTCGAGCGACGAGGCGAAGGCGACGACGCCCCAGCGCGAGCAGCGGCCATAGGTCGGCTTGATGCCGACGGTGCCGGTGAAGGCGGCCGGCTGGCGGATGGAACCGCCGGTGTCGGTCGCCGTGGCACCGGCGCAGAGATGCGCGGCGACGGCCGCGGCGGAACCGCCGGAGGAGCCGCCAGGCACGAGATCCATGTTGGAGCCCTTGGCGCGCCAGGGGTTCTTCACGGCACCATAGTAGGACGTCTCGTTCGACGAACCCATGGCGAACTCGTCCATGTTCAGCTTGCCGAGCATGACGGCACCGTCGTTCCAGAGGTTCTGGGTAACGGTCGATTCGTAGCGCGGTGCGAAACCGTCGAGAATATGGCTGCAGGCCTGGGTGTGCACGCCTTCGGTACCGAAGAGGTCCTTGATACCGAGCGGGATGCCTTCGAGCGCGCCGGCCTTGCCGGCGGCAATGCGCGCATCCGAGGCCTTGGCCATCTCGCGTGCCTTGTCCGGCGTTACGGCGATATAGGCGTTGATCGCCTCATTGGCGGCGTCGATTGCGGCGATATAGGCGTCCGTCAGTTCGACGGCGGTGATTTCCTTGGCGGCGAGCTTTGCGCGGGCTTCGGCAATCGTGAGGCTGGTAAGGTCGGTCATGATGAAATCGGGCTTTCGCAATCGGGAACGTCGGGGCGGCAGGCGGAGGTTACTCGACCACCTTCGGGACGAGGAAGAAATTGCGATCGGAATTCGGCGCATTGGCAACGATGTCGTCGGCCTTGTTGCCGTCCGTGACGTCGTCCGTCCGCTTCTTCATCTCCATCGGCGTCACCGAAGTCATCGGCTCGACGCCATCGACATTCACTTCGGAGAGCTGTTCGACAAAACCGAGGATGCCATTGAGCTCGCCCATCATCCGCTCGGCTTCCTCTTCGCTGACGGCGATACGGGCAAGGCGCGCAACGCGCTTCACGGTGGCAAGGTCTACGGACATGATCGTCTCCGGTAACTGGAACTTCCCCCGCTATAATGGCGCGCGGCGAGCCACGCAACGGGGGAATTGCCGGAGTACCGGGCCTCGCGTCAAAAGGCCCGGCGCAACATCAGACCTCGACGACGCCGCCGACGTGCGGCGTCTCCACCTTGGTGGGCGCACTTTCCATACCGACAACGAAGGTTTCGGGCGTCTGGTCGATGATCGGGAACGAGCCGTAATGGCAGGGGATCGCCGTCGAGAACTTGAAAAAGCGCTGGCAGGCGAGTGCCGCCACGGCTCCACCCATGGTGAAACGGTCGCCGATCGGAACGATGCCGATCGCAGGCTGGTGCAGTTCGCCAATCAACGCCATGTCGGAAAAGATGTCCGTGTCGCCCATGTGGTAGAGCGTCGGCTCGTCGTCGAAGTGCAGCACCAGGCCATTAGCGTTGCCGAGCGAGTGGGAGACGCCGTCCTCGGTGATCTGCGCCGAGGAATGCAGCGCGTTGACGAAGGTTGCGGAAAAGCCGCCGAGGTGGATCGTTCCGCCGGTGTTGCCCGGCTCCATTTTCGTGACGCCCTGCCTGCCGAGCCACATGCAAAGATCGAAGTTGCCGACGACGGTGGCCCCTGTCTCCTTGGCGATCGCAACCGCATCGCCGACATGGTCGCCGTGGCCATGGGTCAGGAGGATGTGGGTGAGGCCGGCGGTCGCGTCCCTGCGCTCCTCGTCCCGGAAGGCGGGGTTGCCGGTGAAAAAGGGGTCGATGAGGATTTTGGCCTTTGCCGTCTCGACGTGAAAGGCGGAATGGCCGAGCCATTTGATCTTCATGACTTTCTCCCTGATGATTTGCGTATCGGAACAGCATATGGAACAGACAACCCTCCGCGCAAAGATCGAATCGACACGGACATGGCAATTCTCACCATCGAAGAGCTGGCATCCCAGCTTCATCAGAACCAGGCGATCGCCGGGCTCGACCTTGGCACCAAGACGATCGGTCTCTCGGTCTCCGATCTCGGCCGCCGTTTCGCGACACCCCGCGAGGTGATCCGCCGGGTCAAGTTCGGGGTGGACGCGGAAGCGCTGTTGTCAGTGGCGGAAAAAGAAAAGGTCGCGGCCTTCGTCATCGGCCTGCCCGTCAATATGGACGGCAGCGAGGGACCGCGCTGTCAGGCGACCCGCGCCTTCGTACGCAACATGGAGCAGAAAACGCCGCTGCCCTTCATCTTCTGGGATGAACGACTTTCGACCGTTGCGGCCGAGCGCGTGCTGATCGAGATGGACGTTTCGCGACGGAAGCGGGCCGAACGCATCGATTCGGCCGCCGCCTCCTTCATTCTTCAGGGCGCCCTCGACAGGCTGGCGTCGCTTGGAAGGGACGCCCTCTCGGACTGAGCTCTGCCGGCACCGAAACGACGGCGATACCAGGCTGAGATCTCCCGGCGCTTGCGAAAACCGATAATGGCAAAGACCACGAAACTATCGAAGACGATTGCGCGGGCGACGAGCGGCGGGATCGTCTCCGGCGGAATGCCGAGAACATGGCCGTAGACCTGGAACACGAGATCGTGGGTCTGCCGCGTCAGCATGAAGAAGCCGAAGCTCATGTCGTAATAGGAGAGACCATACCACGACGTGAGGAACATGACCGGGCAGGCCCACAGGATCAGAAACCACTTCATGCGGCTCCCCTTTCCGAAATGCGGCGGTGGATCAACGGATATATGGCGCGGTCCGCCAGCAACAAGGCGAGCAGGACCGTCGTTGGAACCGCAATATCCATCGCCAGTCCGGCGAAAAACATCATCATGATGATCAAAAGGCCAGTTCTCACCGAACCGCTCCATCCGGATTCTGTTGAAATGCCTGGTCAATTTCCTCCCTGTGGGGAAGACGTGCAACGTAAACCATTTGTTAAGGTTAATTTGCACAGGCTGGTCTTTTGGTGCCGTTGGACGCGGCTGCGCTCCGATCTTTCTCCCCTATGCCGCAAGTCCATTCCGATCGCTGCAGAATCCGGGTAGCGATATCCCTCCCCCTCGCAGGTCCTCCTCCATGACCGTCGTCTTTGAAAGCATCTTCCCGATCTTCCTGCTCGTACTGCTCGGCGCCTGGCTCAAGCGCTCGACATTCGTCGACCAGAGCCTTTGGCTCGGGCTTGAGCAGTTTGGCTACTTCATCCTGTTCCCCGCCCTTCTGTTCTCGACGCTCGCCCAGGCGGACTTTGCCGGCCTGAAAGCCGACGCGACGGCCATCGCGACGGTCGGCAGCGTCAGCCTGATGTCGGCCTTTGTGCTGCTGCTCTGGCCAATGCTGCGGGACCGCCAGGTGTCCGGTGCCTCCTTCACATCGGTCTTCCAGACCGCGACGCGCTGGAACGGCTTCATGGCGCTGGCAATCGCGCAGAAGCTCTACGGCCCGATCGGTTTGACGCTGACCGCCCTGGTGATGACGCTCGTGATCATTCCCATCAATCTCTACAATATCGGCGTGCTGGTCTGGTTCGGCGGGGGCAATCGTGACTTCAGGCGCTTCTTCGCAAAGATCGTCACCAATCCGCTGATCGTCGCCTCGGTGCTTGGTATTCTCGTCAACTCGATCGGCCTGAAGATCTACGGCCCCGTGATGTCCACGATCGAGATGCTGGCGAGCGCCTCGCTCAGCCTCGGGCTGGTAATGGTCGGGGCGGGCTTGCGCGCTTCCGATGCACTGAAGCCGAGCGCGACAGCGCTGCTCGCGGTCTTCCTCAAGCTGATTGTCATGCCGGTCTTCATGGTGAGCGCGAGCTACCTGCTCGGCATTCGCGGCGACGCCCTGCTGGTCATCGCGCTTGGCGCGGCCGTGCCGACGGCGATGAACGGCTATCTGCTGGCCAAACAGATGGATGGCGACGCCGAACTCTATGCGGCAGTCGCGACGATCCAGACGGTCGTCTCGTTCTTCACGATACCGCTCGTCCTCTACCTGACGGCGTACGTTACAGGGGGCTGACCGCTTATGCCGCAGCGGCCTGACGACTTACGTCCCAGGGCCCGACGGCTTATGCCGCGGGGCCTGACGGCTTATGCCGCAGGGGGATAGAGAAGATCGAGGATGTAGGCGGAATCGAAGCGCGAATCGAGCATGCCGTAGGTCGAGCGCCATCCGGCGGCCAGGCGCGATTCGAGGAACGCGTCCGCGATGCGACCGGCACCGAGGCGGTAAAGCTCGGCGGCAGCCCCTGCGAGCGCCAGTTGCTCGACCAGCATGCGCGCCGCACCCTCATCGCGCTCGCAGAGCGACATGGCCGCACGCAGCACGTCGATCGTCTTGCGGCCGGACGGCCCGAGATCGCGCGCCAGAACGACGAAGAGCTGCTCGAAGAGATCCTTGCCCTTGGCGAGCACGCGCAGCACGTCCAGCGCCATGACATTGCCGGAGCCTTCCCAGATGGCGTTGACCGGCGCCTCGCGGTAATGGCGCGCCAGCGCGCGCTCCTCCACATAGCCGTTGCCGCCCAGGCATTCCATCGCTTCATAGATCAGCGCCGGCGCGATCTTGCAGGCCCAGTATTTCGCGACAGGCGTCATGATCCGCGCATAGGCCGCGTCTTCCGAACTGCTGCGCGCCTTGTCGAAGGCCTCGGCCAGACGGAAGGAAAGTGCGCTTGCCGCCGCCACATCGAGCGCCATGTCGGCCAGCACACGCGTCATCATCGGCTGGCTCACGAGCGGCTTGCCGAAGACCTTGCGGCCGCGAGTGTGATGCACGGCTTCGGCGAGCGAGGCCCGCATCATGCCGGCGGATGCCAGCGCACAGTCAAGGCGCGTCAGCGTCACCATGTCGAGGATCGTCCGGATGCCGGCATCCGGCGCGCCGAGGATGAAACCGAACGTGTCGGAGAACTCGACCTCTGACGAAGCGTTGGAGCGGTTGCCGAGCTTGTCCTTCAGCCGCTGGAAACGCAGCCCGTTGGCGCTGCCGTCCTCCAAGAGCCGCGGTACGAGGAAGCAGGCGAGGCCGTCGCGCGTCTGCGCCAGCATGACGAAGGCGTCGCTCATCGGCGCCGACATGAACCACTTGTGGCCGTTGAGCCGGTAGATGCCTTCGCCCACGCGTTCCGCCGTAGAAGTGTTGGCGCGCACGTCGGTGCCGCCCTGCTTCTCGGTCATGCCCATGCCGACGGTGACAGCCGATTTCTGCATCCAGGGGCGGTTGGTGGAATCGTATTTGCGCGACAGGATCTTCGGCGCCCATTCCTTCTGGACCGCCGGCGACGCAGTGATCGCGGCAAGCGAAGCGCTGGTCATCGTCAGCGGGCAGAGATGGCCGCATTCGAGCTGGGCCGTCAGATAGAAGCGGATTGCGCGGGTCTTGTGCGACTGGTTGCGTTCATCCGGCAGATTTTCCCAGGCGGACGCGTGCAGGCCCGAAGACATCGAGCGACGCATCAGTGCATGCCAAGCCGGGTGAAACTCGACGACGTCGAGACGCTCGCCGCGCGGCCCATGCGTCTTCAGCTTCGGCGGACCTTCGTTCGCCATGCGCGCCAGTTCCTGCGCCTCCGGCGAGGTGACGTAACGGCCGAGCAGATCGAATTCGTCGCGCAGTGTCTTGCTCATACCGGACGTGATGTCCACCACCAGCGGGTCGGAGCGATAGGCGTTGACACCGGACCAGGGCTTGGGCTGGTTCAGCTCGGCGAGTTTCTGTTCAGTCCGGTTCATCTGATTCATGGGCCGGTTCTAGCGCAAGTTTCACGACCACGGAACGGGGCGCGAAAAAGATAGGATCGCCGTTGCAAGTTTTCTGCGGACGGTGACGCCCAAGCCTTGCCGTGCCGGGGGCCAAGTCTTATAGAGCGACGCAATTTAGAGCGGAATGAGGAAAAGTGTTTGCGGTTTTCCGCTCGCATTCCGCTCTAACTTATAAGAAGCGATCACGTTAATGGTGTTGGGCCTCATCGGCCCAAAACCATCGTGATCCGAAGAGCGCAAGGGCGGCCCATGACCACTTTCCCGCATCGCCACCTGCTCGGCATCAAGGGGCTCACGGAGCAGGATATCACCTATCTGCTCGACCGCGCCGATGAAGCCGTCCAAATCTCCCGCCAAAGAGAGAAGAAGACCTCCACGCTTCGAGGGCTGACGCAGATCAACCTCTTCTTCGAGGCCTCGACCCGCACGCAGTCTTCCTTCGAACTCGCCGGCAAGCGCCTCGGCGCCGATGTCATGAACATGTCGGTCGGCAATTCCTCGGTGAAAAAGGGCGAGACGCTGATCGACACCGCGATGACGCTGAACGCCATGCACCCGGACGTGCTGGTCGTGCGCCATTCCTCGGCCGGCGCCGCGGCGCTGCTGGCGCAGAAGGTTTCCTGCTCCGTCGTCAATGCCGGCGACGGCCAGCACGAGCACCCGACCCAGGCGCTGCTCGACGCGCTGACGATCCGCCGCGCCAAGGGCAAACTCTCACGTATCATCGTGGCGATCTGCGGCGACGTGCTGCACTCGCGCGTGGCGCGCTCCAATATTCTCCTCCTGAACCAGATGGGCGCCCGCGTCCGCGTGGTCGCTCCGGCGACGCTGCTGCCCTCGGGGATCGCCGAGATGGGCGTCGAGGTCTACCACTCCATGGCCGAGGGCCTGAAAGATGCCGATGTCGTCATGATGCTGCGTCTCCAGCGCGAGCGCATGGCCGGCGCCTTCGTTCCTTCGGTGCGCGAATACTTCCACTATTACGGGCTCGACGCGGAGAAGCTGAAGGCTGCCAAGGACGATGCACTCGTCATGCATCCCGGGCCGATGAACCGCGGCGTCGAGATCGCCTCGGAAATCGCCGATGGCCCGCAGAGCGTGATCGAACAGCAGGTCGAGATGGGCGTTGCCGTACGCATGGCGGTGATGGAAACGCTGCTTCTCTCGCAGAATCAGGGGCCGCGCCTATGACCAGACCACTCGTTCTGAAGAACCTCCGCATCGTCGATCCCTCGCGCAACCTTGATGAGGTCGGCACCATTATCGTTGGAAACGACGGCCGCATCCTGGGTGCCGGCGCCGATGCGCAGAACCAGGGCGCGCCGGACGGCGCCTTCGTCAAGGACTGCGCCGGGCTCACTGCAGTTCCGGGCCTCGTCGATGCCCGCGTCTTCGTCGGCGAACCGGGCAGCGAACATCGCGAGACCTTCGAATCCGCGTCGCGCGCGGCGGCGGTCGGTGGCGTCACCACTTTCATCGCGATGCCGGACACGGATCCTGTGATCGACGATATCGCGCTGGTCGAGTTCGTGAAGAAGACGGCGCGCGACAAGGCCGTCGTCAACGTGCATCCGGCCGCGGCCCTGACCAAGGGACTGGCCGGGGAAGAGATGACCGAATTCGGCCTGCTGCGCGAAGCCGGCGCCGTCTGTTTCACCAATGGCCGGCGGTCGATCCACGATACGCTGGTCCTGCGCCGCGCCATGACCTATGCGCGCGAATTCGGCGCCGTCATCTCGCTTGAGACCCGCGACAAGTATCTCGGCGCCAACGGCGTCATGCACGAAGGCCTGCTCGCAAGCTGGCTCGGTCTTGCCGGGATCCCGCGCGAGTCGGAGATCATCCCGCTCGAGCGCGACCTGCGCATCGCCGGCCTGACGAAGGCGGCCTATCACGCCGCGCAGATTTCGGTTCCCGAATCGGCAGAGGCCATCCGCACCGCGCGCGAACGCGGCGCCAACGTCACCTGCGGTATCTCCATCAACAATCTGGCACTCAACGAGAACGACATCGGCGAGTACCGCACCTTCTTCAAGCTTTCGCCGCCGCTTCGCAGCGAGGACGACCGGGTCGCCATGACCGAGGCACTGGCCGACGGCACCATCGACATCATCGTCTCCTCGCATGACCCGCAGGACGTCGATACCAAACGCCTGCCCTTCGCCGACGCCGCCGATGGCGCCATCGGCCTGGAAACGCTCGCGGCTGCAGCCCTTCGCCTGCACCACAGCGGCCAGGTTCCGCTGATGCGCCTTATCGATGCCATGTCGACGCGTCCGGCAGCAATTTTCGGTCTCGACGCCGGTACGCTGAAACCCGGCGCCAAGGCGGATATCGCGGTCCTCGACCTTGACGAGCCGTGGGTGCTCTACAAGGAGGCGATCGTTTCGCGCTCCAAGAACACGCCGTTTGAAAATGCACGCTTTACCGGGCGGGTTGTGCAAACCTATGTTGCGGGCAAGCTTGTGCATTCCGCATAAGCCCGAAGCGGTCGCGCGGGAGGGGAACCGGTGGATCTATTTTCCTGGCAGCTCGGGCTGCCCTTGACGTTGGTGTGTCTCGCCTTCGGCTATCTGCTCGGCTCGATCCCATTCGGGCTGATACTGACCCGCATGGCGGGGCTCGGCGACGTGCGAAAGATCGGCTCGGGTAATATCGGCGCGACCAATGTGCTGAGAACCGGCAATAAGAAACTCGCAGCCGCCACTTTGCTGCTCGATGCCCTGAAGGGTACCGCGGCCGCGGCCATAGCCTCCTATTGGGGCGTCGAGGCAGGCATCGCCGCCGGCTTTGCGGCGTTTCTCGGCCACCTCTATCCGGTCTGGCTCGGCTTCAAGGGCGGCAAGGGCATTGCCACTTATATCGGCGTCCTCCTCGGCCTCGTTCCCGTCATGGTGCTTGCCTTTGCGGCGGTCTGGCTCGCCATGGCGAAAATCACCCGTTACTCCTCATTGTCCGCCCTGGTTGCAACGGCTATCATCCCGGTTCTACTTTACGCAGTAGGGAATGAGAAGGTCGCTCTCCTCTTCGCCGCAATGACCATCATTAGCTGGGTGAAGCATCGCGCCAATATCCAGCGGCTGCTCGCCGGCACGGAAAGCAAGATCGGAGATAAGGGATAATGTCTGAGGACAGCGCAGGACGAACCGGAGTGGCGCTGACCGAACGACAGAAACTCTCCTGGCTGCGGCTGATCCGCAGCGACAATGTCGGCCCCATCGCCTTCAGGGACCTGATCAACCACTTCGGCACCGCGGAAAATGCGCTCGACGCGCTCCCTGAACTGTCCCGGCGCGGAGGAACCAAGCAGGCCTACCGCGTGGCGACCGTGAGTGAGGCCGAACGGGAACTGGAAGCGGCGCGACGCTGCGGCGCGGTCTTCGTCGGTATTGGCGAGCCGGGTTATCCCTCGGCGCTGCGACAGATCGACGGCGCTCCCCCTCTTCTCGCCATGAAGGGCGACCTCAAAGCAGCAACCCGCCCATCGCTCGGCATCGTCGGCTCGCGCAATGCATCGGCGAGCGGCGCAAAGTTCGCGGCGATGATCGCGCGCGATGCCGGACGCGCAGGCTATGTCGTCACTTCGGGTCTTGCCCGGGGCATCGATACGGCCGCCCATCGCGCAAGCCTCGAGACGGGCACGATCGCCGCACTTGCCGGCGGGCTCGATCGCCCCTACCCGCCCGAAAACCTCGGCCTCCTCGAGGAGATCACATCTGGCCGCGGCCTCGCGATCAGCGAAATGCCTTTCGGGTGGGAGCCGCGTGCCCGCGATTTTCCTCGCCGCAACCGCCTGATTGCCGGCGTCAGCCTCGGCGTCGCCGTCGTCGAGGCGGCCAATCGCTCCGGTTCGCTGATCACCGCCCGTTATGCCGCCGATTTCGGCCGGCTCGTCTTTGCCGTTCCGGGATCCCCACTCGATCCCCGGTGCCACGGCACCAACGATCTTCTGAAACAGGGCGCGATCGTGACAACGTCGCCGGACGATGTCCTCGAAGCGCTGGCGCCGCTCAGCCAGTTCGAGCTGGCCCTGCCAAGCGCCAGGGAACCGGAGGGGCATACGCAGCCGAGCGCCCCCGCCACGACCAGCGACACCGATCGTGCGGCCATCATCGATGCGCTTGGCCCGACGCCGGTCGAAACGGACGATATCGTCCGGCACACCGGGCTTTCTCCCGCGCAGGTCTACCTGCTCCTTCTGGAACTCGATCTCGCCGGGCGGCTCGACCGGCACGCCGGCGGGCTTGTGTCTCTCACGGCAACCGAATGAGTGCCAGCAATGGTGATCCGCGGCCGCTAAGAAGCGACGGAATACCCATTGCAGATTGCAGATGCCATGCAATCTTGTGTGAGTTGCATCGCCTCCTCTCATCGTTATTTTGGGCGAACCCTCTTGACCCCGCACGAATCCCTGTCCATTTCGGGGCATCGATACAAGGCGACACACGGCGCTGACAGCGCTGGCGCCCGAACCAGAACCGGTTGTCTCAGAAAATGACGATGAATGTTGTAGTGGTGGAGTCGCCTTCCAAGGCAAAGACGATCAACAAGTACCTCGGGCCTGGCTACAAGGTACTGGCTTCGTTCGGCCATGTGCGCGACCTGCCGGCGAAGGACGGTTCGGTCCGTCCGGACGAAGACTTCGAAATGTCCTGGGAGGTCGACGGCGCCTCGGCGAAGCGCATGAAGGATATTGCCGACGCGGTCAAATCCTCCGACGGCCTCATTCTCGCAACCGACCCGGATCGCGAAGGCGAAGCCATTTCCTGGCACGTGCTCGACCTCTTGAAGAAGAAGAAGGTGCTTGGCGACAAGCCGGTCAAGCGCGTGGCCTTCAACGCCATCACCAAAAAGGCAGTGCTCGAGGCGATCGCCCATCCGCGCGACATCGACATCTCGCTGGTCGACGCCTACCTGGCACGCCGCGCGCTTGACTATCTCGTCGGCTTCAACCTGTCGCCGGTGCTCTGGCGCAAGCTGCCGGGCGCCCGTTCGGCCGGCCGCGTGCAGTCGGTCACGCTCCGCCTCGTCTGCGACCGCGAAGCCGAGATCGAGCGCTTCGTCTCGGAGGAATACTGGAACATTTCGGCGCTGCTGAAGACCCCGCGCGGCGACGAGTTCGAGGCGCGCCTCGTCTCAGCCGACGGCAAGCGCCTTGCGCCCAAGGCGGTCGGCAACGGCGAGGAAGCGAACCGGCTGAAGACCCTGCTCGATGGCGCCGCCTATGTCGTCGACAGCATCGAGGCGAAGCCCGTCAAGCGTAATCCGTCGCCGCCCTTCACCACCTCGACGCTGCAGCAGGCGGCCTCCTCCAAGCTCGGCTTTTCGGCCTCGCGCACCATGCAGGTCGCGCAGAAGCTCTATGAAGGCGTCGACATCGGCGGAGAGACGGTCGGTCTGATCACCTATATGCGTACCGACGGCGTGCAGATGGCGCCGGAGGCGATCGAGGCCTCGCGCAAAGCGATCGCCAGCCAATTCGGCGATCGTTACCTGCCGGAAAAGCCGCGCTTCTATTCGACCAAGGCGAAGAACGCCCAGGAAGCGCACGAAGCCATCCGCCCGACCGACTTCAACCGCACGCCGGACCAGGTTCGCCGCTTCCTCGATGGCGACATGCTGCGGCTCTACGACCTTGTCTGGAAGCGCGGCATCGCGAGCCAGATGGCATCCGCCGAGATCGAGCGCACCACCGCCGAAATTACCGCCAACAATGGCGGCAAGACCGCCGGCCTGCGTGCCACCGGCTCCGTCATCCGCTTCGACGGCTTCATCGCCGCCTATACGGATGCCAAGGAAGATGGCGAGCAGAGCGACGACGGCGACGAGGATGGTCGCCTGCCGGAGATCAATGCGCGCGAGAACCTCGCGAAGCAGAAGATCAACGCTTCGCAGCACTTCACCGAGCCGCCGCCGCGCTACTCGGAAGCGAGCCTGATCAAGAAGATGGAAGAGCTCGGCATCGGCCGGCCTTCCACCTATGCCGCAACGGTCACGACGCTGCTCGACCGCGACTACATCACCAACGACAAGCGCAAGCTCGTGCCCCAGGCCAAGGGCCGCCTGGTGACGGCGTTCCTGGAGAGTTTCTTCACGCGCTATGTCGGCTACGACTTCACGGCGTCGCTGGAAGAGAAGCTCGACCAGGTCTCGGCCGGAGAGGTCAACTGGAAGGACGTCCTTCGCGACTTCTGGAAGGATTTCTTCGCACAGATCGAGGAAACCAAGGAGCTGCGTGTCACCAACGTGCTCGACGCACTGAACGAGGAACTGGCGCCGCTGGTCTTCCCGAAGCGCGAGGATGGCGGCGATCCGCGCACCTGCCAGGTCTGCGGCACCGGCAAGCTGTCGCTGAAGCTCGGCAAGTATGGCGCCTTCGTCGGCTGCTCGAACTATCCGGAGTGCAATTTCACCCGCCAGCTTTCCTCCGAGAGCAACGGCGACCAGGAAGCGGCGGTCTCCAACGAACCGCAGGCGCTCGGCAAGGACCCGCATACCGGCGAGGAAATCACGCTGCGCAGCGGCCGCTTCGGTCCCTATGTCCAGCGTGGCGACGGCAAGGAAGCCAAGCGCTCGAGCCTGCCGAAGGGCTGGACGCCATCGACCATAGACCACGAGAAGGCGGTCGCCCTTCTGTCGCTGCCGCGCGACATCGGCGCGCATCCCGAAACCGGCAAGATGATCTCGACCGGCCTCGGCCGCTACGGACCATTCGTGCTGCATGACGGCACCTATGCCAATCTCGAATCGATCGAAGACGTGTTCTCGATCGGCCTCAACCGCGCCGTCTCGGTTCTTGCCGACAAGCAGTCGAAGGCCGGCGCCGGGCGTGGCCGCACGGCAGCCGCCGCGCTCAAGGAACTCGGAGATCACCCGGAAGGCGGCGCCATCACCGTTCGTGACGGGCGCTACGGTCCCTATGTCAACTGGGGCAAGGTCAACGCCACTCTGCCCAAGGGCAAGGATCCGCAGTCGGTGACGGTCGAGGAGGCGCTCGCGCTGATTTCGGAGCGCGCCGCCAAGGGCGGAACGACGAAGGGCAAGGCAAGCAAGGCCAAGACGACCAAGGCAGCGGCAAAGTCCGAGGACGGCGCTGCGAAGACAACCAAAGCCAAGGCACCCGCCAAGAGCAAGACGAAGACGGCCCCCAAGGCCAAGAAGGGCTGATTTTGACCAGAATACCGCGCGACCCGACCGAACAGTCCGGCAAGAGAAGCATGGGCAAGAAGCCTGCTCGCGCGGCCAAGGCCGGACCGGCTCAGCCAAGCGAACCCATCATTCACGGCGCGGTTCCGCCGCGCGACGTACTGATGCGCTTCATCGCCGAAAACCCGGATCGTGCCTCCAAGCGCGAGATCGCCAAGGCCTTCGGTCTCAAGGGCGAAACCCGTGTCGAGCTCAAGGCGTTGCTCAGATCGCTGGAAGAGGACGGTCTGGTCGAGAAGAAGCGCAAGTCGCTGGTGCGTCCCGGCGCCCTGCCCCCTGTCACCGTGCTCGACATCACTATCCGCGACGTCGACGGCGAACTGATCGGCCGGCCGGCCGAGTGGCTTGACGACGACGGCGTCGCTCCGGCGGTGCTGATCAAGCAGTCGGCCGTCGGCAAGGCCAAGGGCAAGGTTCCGGTCGGCGGCCTCGGCGACCGCGTGCTCGCCAAGATCTTTCCGGCCAAGGAGCGGGGCGGTCCTGCCTATACGGCGCGCATCATCAAGGTGCTGGACAAGCGTAAGGACGCGGTGCTCGGCGTCTTCCGCTCGACGCCCGGCGGCGGTGGCCGCTTGATGCCGATCGACAAGCGCGGCGAGGAAGTGCTCGTCGATCCGGAATTCACCGGCAACGCCAAGGATGGCGATCTCGTCGAGGTACAGCTCGCACGGGTCGGCCGTTACGGCTTGCCACGCGCCCAGGTGCAAAACGTCATCGGCTCGGTGGCCTCGGAGAAGGCGATCTCGATGATCGCGATCCATTCCCACGGCATACCCCACGTCTTCCCGGAACGGGTGATCGAAGAGGCAAATGCCGCTGGACCCGCCACCATGGCGCATCGCGAAGACTGGCGGACGCTGCCGCTCATCACCATCGACCCGGCCGATGCGAAGGATCACGACGACGCCGTTCACGCCGAGCCGGATCCGTCCGAAGACAATCCCGGCGGCGTCATCGTCACGGTCGCGATCGCCGATGTCTCCTATTATGTCCGGCCAAAATCCGCGCTGGACCTTGAGGCGCTGAAGCGCGGCAACTCGGTCTACTTCCCCGATCGGGTGGTGCCGATGCTGCCCGAACGGATATCCAACGATCTCTGCTCCCTGAAGGAAGGCGTCGACCGCCCGGCACTGGCCGTGCGCATGCGCTTTTCCAAAGAGGGCCGCAAGGCCGGGCACACGTTCCACCGCATCATGATGAGAAGCGCGGCAAAACTCTCCTACCAGCAGGCGCAGGCGGCCATCGACGGCAATCCGGACGACAAGACCGGGCCGATCCTCGACACGATCCTGAAGCCGCTCTGGGAGGCTTATCGCACCCTCACGCGCGGCCGCGACCGGCGCCAGCCCCTCGAGCTCAACATGCCCGAGCGCAAGATCATCCTGAAGCCCGATGGCACGGTCGACCGTGTCTTCGTTCCCGAGCGCCTCGATGCCCACAAGCTGATCGAGGAAATGATGATCCAGGCAAACGTCGCTGCGGCCGAGACGCTGGAGCAGAAGCGCCAGGTGCTGATCTACCGCGTGCACGACCAGCCGTCGCTCGCCAAGCAGGAGAGCTTGCGCGAATTCCTGGCGACGCTCGACATCTCGCTCATCAAGGGCGGAAACATGCGCTCGAACCATTTCAACGGCATCCTGGCCAAGGCCGAAGGAAAGCCCTTCGAGACGATGGTCAACGAGATGGTGCTCCGCTCGCAGAGCCAGGCCATCTACAGCCCCGAGAATATCGGGCACTTCGGCCTGAACCTCTTGAAATACGCGCATTTCACCTCGCCGATCCGGCGTTATGCCGACCTCATCGTACATCGGGCACTGGTTGCCTCGCTCGGCCTTGGCGAAGGCGGACTGACGCCGCAGGAAGAGGGTGTGCTCGACGACATCGCCGCGGAGATCTCGACCTTCGAGCGCCGCGCCATGGCAGCGGAACGGGACACCGTCGACCGGCTGATCGCCCATCATCTGAATGGCCGTGTCGGCGAGGAATTCGAAGGCCGCGTTTCGGGCGTCACCAAGGCGGGACTCTTTGTCACCCTGCCCGCCTATGGCGCCGATGGCTTCGTTCCGATATCTACGCTCGGACGCGACTACTTCATCTATGATGAGGCGCATCAGGCGCTTTCCGGCGAGAAGACCGGGCTCGGCTATCGCCTGGGCGATCCGGTGCGCGTCAAGCTCGTGGAGGCCGTGCCGCTTGCGGGTGCGCTGAGATTCGAAATGCTGAGCGAGGGGCGCAAGATGCCGACGGCGACGCGCTCCTTCCACAAGTCCGGCCGGCGCGACCGCACCGGGGCACGCAAGAAGCCGGGAACACGGCCGCCGAGAGGCCGGCGATAGGTTCCCGCAAGGCAGAGGAATAGGCATGAAAGCAGCGGCAGGCGAAACACTTCAACTGGGCAGCAGCGAAAGCGACGAGCGCTCGGTTGGCCTTTCGATGAAGCGCGGCTTTCTCGGCCGCTGTCCGGCCTGCGGCAGCGGCAAGCTGTTTCGCAGCTACGTCAAGTCCGTCGATGCCTGCGCCGCCTGCGGCGAGCGCATGGACCATCATCGTGCCGATGACTTCCCGCCCTATATCGTCGTGACGATCGTCGGCCACCTCGTGCTTGCCGGCTATATGATGACCGACCTCATCCTGCCGTTGACGACGTGGCAGCATCTGGCGATCTGGGCGCCGATCACCGTGATCAGTTCGCTGGGGCTGCTGCAGCCGGTCAAAGGTGCCGTCATCGGTCTGCAATGGGCGCTCAGGATGCACGGCTTTGGCGGTCACGAAGACGCGCCGGAAGATGTCCTGCCGCCGCGAGACGACAGGGCATGACGTCTGCGCGGAGCTCAGGCGGCCCGGAACGCCAGCATCCTGCGGCCGTCAGACCGCGGGATGCCGCCTCCGTCATGCTGCTGGACCGCCAAGGGGAGCGCGTGCGGGTTTTGATGGGCAAGCGGCACAGCGCCCACGTCTTCATGCCGGATCTCTATGTCTTCCCCGGTGGACGGCGCGATGCCGGCGACCACCGCATCAGTTTCGGCTCCGACCTGCACCCGTCCGTCCTGCATGCGCTGAAGACGGCCGGCACACGCCAACTGACCGACACAAGCGCCCGCGCGCTCGCCCTTGCCGGGCTGCGTGAGCTCTACGAAGAGGCCGGCATCGCCGTCGGCCAACCGGCTCCCTCGGCCACCGCGCCGGTTCCCTTTCTTCCCGATCTTGCGAAGTTGCGCTATATGGCTCGGGCCATCACCCCTCCGGGCCATGCGAGGCGGTTCGATACGCGCTTCTTCGCTTTGTTTGCGGACGAGGCCGGGATCGATCCGACACGCTTCCTGGACAGCCGGGAGCTTCAGGACTTGCAGTGGATCGATGTGAACGATTCTCCGTCTCTACGGATACCTGACATCACCGCCATCATACTTGCGGATCTCAGAACCAGTCTCGACACCGATCCGTCGCTCCCCTGTGAACGAGCGGTGCCACTCTATGCCGCGCGCCGTGGGCGCCTCGTCCGCACGTTGCTCTAGGGTTCGCCTAATGTCACAGCCGTCGCCCGGTATAACTGCACCGGTTGAGGATATTCACTGGCGGTCGCTGATCGCCGCCGTTGCCGCAATCAGCGCCGTTGGCATCGCCATCGGCCTCGGTCTGCCGCTGCTCTCCATCATCATGGAGAAGCGTGGAATTTCCTCGACGCTCATCGGGCTCAACTCGGCGATGGCCGGCCTTGCCTCGATGGCGGCCGCGCCGTTCACCACAAAGGTCGCCCATCGCTACGGTGTCGCACAGACCATGTTGTGGGCCGTGCTGGTCGCCGCCATGAGTGCCTTCGGCTTCTACTACATCACCAACTTCTGGCTCTGGTTTCCGCTGCGTGTGATCTTCCACGGCGCCATTACCGTGCTCTTCATCCTCTCGGAGTTCTGGATCAACGCGACTGCACCGCCAAGCAAGCGCGGCTTCGTGCTCGGCATCTACGGCACGGTTCTTTCGCTTGGTTTCGCCACCGGTCCCCTGCTCTTCTCCATCCTCGGCAGCGAGGGCATCCTGCCCTTCGTCGTCGGCGCCGGCGTGATTCTGCTTGCCGCCGTGCCGATCTTCCTGGCGCGTGACGAGAGCCCCGTCATCGACGAGAAGCCCGAGCGGCATTTCCTGCGCTACGTCTACCTCGTTCCGACCGCCACGGCCGCCGTCTTCATCTTCGGCGCGGTCGAATCGGGCGGGCTTTCGCTGTTCCCGGTGTTCGGTACCCGGTCCGGCTTCACCGAATCACAGGCCGCACTGCTGCTGACGGTGATGGGCATCGGCAACTTCATCTTCCAGATCCCCCTCGGCATGTTGTCCGATCGGGTGAAGGACCGGCGCACGCTGTTGTCCGCCATGACGGTCATCGGCCTCATCGGCGCCCTCTGTCTGCCGATGCTGGCTGAAAGCTGGTTCCTCATGGCGGTCGTGCTGCTTTTCTGGGGTGGTTGCGTGTCCGGGCTCTACACCGTCGGCCTCAGCCATCTGGGGTCTCGCCTGCAGGGCGCGGATCTCGCGGCCGCCAACGCCGCCTTCGTGTTCTCCTATGCGGTCGGCACGGTCGCTGGCCCGCAGGTCATCGGCGCCGCGATGGACGTCACCGGCGACAACGGCTTCGCCTGGGCGATCGCCGGCTTTTTCGCTCTCTATGTCGCGCTTTCGGTGGTCAGGATCGTTTTGAATCCAAAACGGCCTTGACTTTTCGGCCGCGATTTGT
The DNA here is from genome assembly GCF_050474445.1 of Ensifer sp. B1-9. Taxonomy (NCBI): domain Bacteria; kingdom Pseudomonadati; phylum Pseudomonadota; class Alphaproteobacteria; order Hyphomicrobiales; family Rhizobiaceae; genus Ensifer; species Ensifer sp. B1-9. Next base: position 483,632 of record NZ_JBCHVG010000002.1, on the reverse strand, counting down.
AGTTTCGCGCCAACCTTGCCCGTGGCCCGCAACCGGTTGTCCACGGCTTTCATTGTTACAAAGGCAGGACGACCATGGCAAAAGCCACCACCATCAAGATCAAGCTGCTTTCGACAGCCGACACGGGTTTCTTCTACGTCACGACCAAGAACAGCCGTACGATGACGGAAAAGATGACGAAGACCAAGTACGACCCGGTCGTCAAGAAGCACGTCGAGTTCAAGGAAACCAAGATCAAGTAAGATCGACGGTTTCCCGGGGATCAAGGGGCGCCGACCGCAAGGTCAGGCGCCCTTTCCTTTTGGGCGTTCGAGCATGGGCTTTCGGCGATCGCGGCGACCGGCCAGTTGACGATCGAAAGGCATGCCGTCTCGCGCCTCTCGCCTGATCCCCCAAAGTAAAAACGCCGCCCCGAGATGGGGCGGCGTTTCGCAAAGGGGGTCGGCTGGCCTCTGACTGCGGCACGAGGATTCCGCAGGCGTCAAAAGCCAACCGACCGACCCCACGACCCAGGAGATGCGGCGGACCTGAGCATCATGGGGTAAGCAAAATGTTAGGAGGCGATGCCTTCCTGTTCATCAGCATCACCTGAAAATGGAAAAAAATCAACGAATTCTTAATGCGCGAAGCGGTGCCGCTAAGCGCATGGTTAATTCTGTATCAGACTGAGACAGGCATACGGTCTGGGCGCCGCGGCTACCCAAACTCCCCGGTAGCATCGGCTGCGGCGAGAATACAACTTTAGATGCAACCTGCAAGAGGTGGCCCCAAGAAATTCACCGGGGTGCGGAGCGTCCGGATTGGACGCCCAAATGCTCAGGCAGCCGCCGCCACCACACGGTTGCGGCCCTCGTTCTTGGCTTGGTAGAGCGCCGTATCCGCGCGCTTGAGCAGAGCCTCGGCCGTATCGGCATCCGGCCTAAGCGTCGCGATTCCCATCGACGCCGTTACCCTCAAAACGCCATCCGCCTGTGGTACCGGGAACGGCAGGCTTTCGATAATCATACGTAAGCGCTCGGCGACGCCGGCCGCCATCTCAGCCGACGTATCCGGCATCACGACGACGAATTCCTCTCCGCCGAAACGGCAGGCAAGATCGGCCCCGCGGACGGTCGCACGAATGCGATTGGCGAACTCCCGCAGCACTTCGTCGCCGGCATCATGGCCGTAGGTATCGTTGACCTGTTTGAAACGGTCGATGTCCGTCATGCAGATGGACAGCGGCCGGCCGCGCGCAGCAGCCCGATCCATCAGCAGTTTCAGGTGAGTATCGAAATAGCGGCGGTTGTGCAGGCCGGTCAGCCCGTCGGTGACGGCAAGTTCGATGGTCTGCTGCACGCTCGCGCGCAGCCTGTCATTGCAATGCTTGCGCCGGATCTGGGTCATGGAGCGAGCGATCAGCTCATTCGGATCGACCGGCCGCATCAGGTAATCGGTCACGCCGAGATCGAGGGCGCGGACCACCATCTCATCGCTGCCCTGCTCCGCGATCAGCAGGATGGGGATGAAGCGCGTCCGCTCCAGCGAACGCAACTGCGAGCACAGCCGCAGAGGATCGTATTCGTCGAAGTTCGCGTTGACGATGACCAGGTCGAAATTGTTCTCGGCGGCTTCGAAGAGTGCCGCCTGCGGATCTGAGGTCACCGAGACATCCGCGATCGGTGCAAGCGCGCGCTGCAGCCTCTCCTGCGACGAGCCACGACCATCGACCAGCAGAACATTGCCCGGCTCATCCGGGCGATCCGAGCGGCCGACGTCCTCGAGGCCGATGGTCTGCGCCGTCTGGGCGCGCAGGCGCAATTCGTCGCTGACATTCTTCAGCCGCACCAGGCTCTTCACGCGCGACATCAGTTGCAGATCGTTGACGGGCTTGGTCAGGAAGTCGTCGGCGCCTGCCTTCAGGCCGCGCACGCGATCCGACGGCTGATCGAGCGCCGTCACCATGACGACGGGAATATGCGCCGTGCGCGGATTCGCCTTCAGCCGTTCGCAGACCTCGAAACCGTCGAGTCCAGGCATCATGATGTCGAGCAGCACGAGATCGATGGGCGTCTTCTCGCAAAGCGCCAGTGCCGAGTAGCCGTCATTGGCCGTCAACACATCGAAATATTCGGCGAGCAGCCTAGCTTCGAGCAACTTCACATTGGCCGGAACATCATCAACGACAAGGATACGCGCAGTCATATCAATTTTCCCGCCGCTCAGGCATCGCCCAGGTAGGTTTTGATCGTTTCTATAAACTTCGGTACGGAAATCGGCTTGGAAACATAGGCTTCGCATCCACCCTGGCGGATGCGCTCCTCGTCTCCCTTCATTGCAAATGCGGTAACGGCGATGACAGGAATGACGTGCAATTCATCGTCTTCCTTCAGCCATTTGGTCACTTCCAGACCGGACACTTCCGGCAACTGGATATCCATGAGAATGAGATCGGGCCGGTGCTTGCGCGCGAGCTCGAGCGCCTCCATGCCGTTGCGCGTCTGGATCGTCGCATAGCCGGAAGCCTCAATCAGGTCGCGGAACAGCTTCATGTTCAGCTCGTTGTCCTCAACAATCATTACCTGTTTGGGCATGTCGATCCCTTGCTGTCCGTCGTCACCTTGCAAGTCTCCTCAAGACATTTAACTTGCAGAGTCGACGACTCGACCCATTTCCTCAACTTCAGAGATAGGCCTATTTGGTTGAAAAATAGGTAACTCAGCACGTAAAAACCATACGGGGACGAAGCATTGAAGAGCGCTGACGAAATCGCCATCGACATCCTCGCCTGGCTCGCCGGCGAGCCTGAGCTTCTGTCCCGTTTCCTGGCGCTGACGGGCACCGATCCCACGGCATTGCGCAATGCCATCGCCGAGCCTGGATTCATGGGCGGACTCGTCGCCTTTCTCATGGACCACGAGCCAACGCTGATGGCATTCTGCCAGGCGACCGGTACGGCGCCGGAAGATGTGGTGCGCGCCCATGCGGCGCTTTCGGGCCATTCGGATTTTGAGGATTGAGCGTGCCAGGCGCGTCCACAGGCGACCGGATCCAGCTTCGAGAGCGCCCGCTGATCGTCAGCGACATCGATGAGGTCGTGCTCGAATTCATCAATCCGTTCAAGCTTTTCCTTGAAAGCTGCGGCCACGTTCTGTTGCCCCGATCCTTCCGTTTGACCGGCAACATCGTCGATCGTACGAACGAACGACCGCTCGCGGAGGCGGAGGTCAAAGCCCTGCTTGATTCCTTCTACGGGACGCAGGATCGCTGGCAGACGCCGGCCGCACAGGTCGTCGAGACCTTGGCGGCGCTGTCGAAGGAAGCGGACATCGTTTTCCTCACCGCCATGCCGCCGCATCACGCTGCGATCCGGCGCGCCTTGCTCGACCGGCTTGGCCTTCCCTACCCGCTGCTTGCCTCCGAGGAACCGAAGGGACCGATCGTGCAGAAACTGCACGCCGGACGCCCGGTTCCGCTGGTCTTCGTCGACGACATTCTTCGCAACCTGCAGTCGGTCCAGCGCTACGCGCCGTCCTGCCTGCTGATCAACCTGATGGTTAACGTGGAGTTCCGCGCGCTCGCCCCAAAGCCGGACACCGGCATCCGCGCGGCCGCTGACTGGCCGGAGGCCGCGGCGGCCATTCGTGCGCATTTCGAGGGCTAATTCAGCGCCGGTTCCCATCAGTCCAAATCCAAACGCATCAGCGGTCTGCCATCCTTGCGACGCGCCACGACGTCGAATCCCGCGGCCTCGAAGACCGTCGTCGCGCCGACCCAAAGGGCGACTGATTTTGACTGTTTGGCGTGATCGATCGGACAAGCATCGAGATAGCGTGCACCGCCCGCCCTGGCGTGGTCGACCGCGGCGCGCACGAGTTGATGGCTCAAGCCCTTGCCCCGTAGTTTCGACTGCATGAACAGACAGCTCAGCGCCCATACCTTCGGATCGGTCGCCTCGCGGTCCTCCAGCGGTCGCGCCACCGTGCGCGGTGAATTGAACTGCGGAACATCCTGGCGAGGACCAACCTGAACCCAGGCCACCGGCTTTCCCTCGAAATAGCCGAGGATGCCGGGCGGCGGCGCGGCTTCGATACGTTCCTTGATAAAGGCCTTGCGCTGCCCGGCCGGCATCGCCGTTCGGATGGAATGCGGCAGGCGCAACGCGGTGCACCAGCAACCGCCATAGGCACCGTTCGGCTCAAAAAGCTGCTCGAAATCCGCCCAACTATCCGCCGTCACGGGTGAGAACTGGAGTGTGATTTCCAACGGAGCCTCCCTTGAGACTCACCAGCCTAGAGCGTAAGGTCGCGATGTTCAATATTTGTTCCCGATATGCCCGACAGCGCTGCTCAATCTCCAGGCTTCTGCCGCGACTGCCTCAAGGAACAGGCCGTTGGCGCGCGGCGCTGCACGGCCTGCGGCAGTCCACGCCTGCTACGCCACAGCGAGCTCTATGATCTGACATTGGCGCATATCGATTGTGACGCCTTCTACGCGTCGATCGAAAAACGCGATGATCCGGAACTTGCCGACAAGCCGGTGATCATCGGCGGCGGCAAGCGCGGCGTGGTGTCCACCGCCTGCTACATTGCCCGCATTCACGGCGTACGCTCGGCAATGCCGATGTTCAAGGCGCTGGAGGCCTGCCCGCAGGCCGTGGTCATCAAGCCCAACATGGAAAAATACGCGCGTGTCGGGCGCGAAGTCCGCACGCTGATGCAGGAGTTGACACCGCTGGTGCAGCCGCTGTCGATCGACGAGGCCTTTCTGGAACTCAAGGGTACCGAGCGGCTGCACCACGATCCGCCGGCGCGCACGCTCGCGCGCTTCGCCCGGCGTGTCGAGCAGGAGATCGGCATCACCGTCTCCGTCGGCCTCTCCTACTGCAAGTTTCTCGCCAAGGTGGCTTCCGACCTGCAGAAGCCGCGCGGCTTTTCGGTCATCGGCCAGGCCGAGGCACTGGAGTTCCTGAGAGAAAGGCCGGTCACGCTGATCTGGGGCGTCGGCAAGGCCTTCGCCAATACCCTGGAACGCGACGGCGTGCGCACGATCGGGCAATTGCAGAGCATGGAGGAAGCCGATCTCATGCGCCGCTACGGCACCATGGGACAACGGCTCTTTCGCCTGTCGCGCGGGCTCGACGAGAGGGCGGTCGAGATCGACGGAGAAGCCAAGAGCGTGTCCTCCGAGACGACGTTCAACGACGATATCGCGCGTTACGACGATCTCGTGGTGCACCTCAGGCGCCTCAGCGAGCAGGTAGCGCATCGGCTGCGAAAGTCCGAACTCGCCGGTCAGACCGTCGTTCTGAAACTGAAGACGGCCGACTTCAAGATCCGCACCCGCAACCGGCGGCTCGACAGCCCGACACGGCTCGCCGACCGCATCTTCCGCACCGGGCTGCAACTCCTGGAAAAAGAGGCGGACGGCACGAAGTACCGCCTGATCGGGATCGGCGTCAGCGATCTCTCAGCCCCGGATCTTGCCGATCCGCCCGATCTGGTCGACCCCGCGGCAACCCGCCGGGCCGCGGCCGAAGACGCCATCAACAAGCTGCGCGACAAGTTCGGCAAGGCCAGCGTCGAGACCGGCTATACCTTCGGCACCCGGAAACGCGATCCCTGAACGCGGGCGCAGCGCGATCATGCAACCTTGATGTGGTGCGCACACGGACTGGATGAATTCTTTAAAGATTGCAGGCTAGGCTCGTTCGCCAAGTCACGTGTTGGGTTGAGTGTATGGTATCGCGTTTCGCTCTCACCGCCAGCTTCGTTGCTCTGCTTTTGTCACCGGCCACCGGGTTTGCAGGCAGTCGCGGGCCGCTACAGATCATCGTCTCGAAAGACCAGCAATCGCTCGTCGTCTATGACGGCGACGCCGTGATTGCGACGTCGCCGGTGTCAACCGGCAAGGCCGGCCATGCGACGCCGACGGGCATCTTCTCGATTCTGGAAAAGCGGCGCCATCACAAGTCGAACATCTACTCGAACGCGCCGATGCCCTTCATGCAGCGGCTTACTTGGTCGGGTATCGCGCTGCACGGGTCCAACCATGTGCCCGACTACCCCGCCTCGCATGGCTGCGTGCGCCTGCCGAGCGCTTTCGCCGCCTCGCTTTACAAGATGACCGAGCGCGGCGTGCACGTGCTGATTTCCGACCGGCAGATAACGCCTGCAGAGGTCAAGAGCGCCCTGCTCTTTCGCCCGGCTCCCTCGGAAATCCTGCCGCCGCTTTCCGATGTGCCGCTGAGACCCGCCATCAGCCAGGCTGGAGATACGCCGGTCGAAGTCGCCATGACAGAACCGGCAGGTGGTGCGGGGGGCGCAGCCAAATCCACGGCAGAACCGATCCGTATCCTGATCACGCGCAGCGATGCGCGGGACGCCATGCGTGAAGTGCAGGCGTCGCTGGAGTTCCTCGGATACGCACCCGGTACGATCGACGGCCACCCAGGGCCGGCGACGATTGCGGCGCTCCGTGCCTTCCAGGCGAGCGAAGGGCTCGAGAGCGACGGCAAGCTGACGCCGGAGTTGACCGACAGGCTGCTGCGCAAGGCCGGGCGCACGCCGCCGCAGAACGGCAAGATCCTCGTGCGGCAAGGGTTCAAGCCACTGTTCGAAGCGGGTCTTACCATCGACAAGCCGGAAGAGGCACTTGGAACGCATTTCCTTCAATTCCGCCACAATGAAGAAGAAGGCGCTGAAGGCAAATGGTTCGGCGTTTCCCTTGAGAACCACCTGCCTGCTTCGACGAAGAAGCGGCTCGGCATTTCCACAGACGCGGATCCCTTCGCCTATAACGGAATACAGCGGACGCTGGCGCGGATGACGATATCAGACGATGTTCGCAGGCGGGTCGAGGGCCTGTTGGCCGAAGGCTCGTCGCTCTCGATCGCCGACACGGAAAGCGGACTGGAGACCGGCGAGGGCACCGATTTCATCACCATCACCCGAACGCGGCCCCGCGACTGATCGCAGGCCTATACGCGAAACAGTCATGGGCGCGCCGCCGCTCGCCTTGAAGGACCTCCACGCCAGTTCTCCGGTTCACTGAAAGGGAAACATCCGGATCAAACCAGCTCGACGTCGACCACACCCGGCGCCGAGCGCAGCGCTGCGGCGATCTCCGGCGAAATCCGGAACTTCTCGCTCAGTTCCACCTCGATCTCGCGCTGACCGTTGTCCTTGATGACGACGAAGGAGACGAGGCCGTCGCCTCTGGTGTTGAGATGCGAGGCGATCGATTTCAGCGGGCCGGAATCGCGCACATAGACGCGCAACGCCTTCTGCAGTTGCAGCGATTCTTCCTCCAGCGAGCGCAGGGTCTGGATGCGCAGCCCGATGCCTTCCGGCCGCTCTTCGGCGGCAACGGTCATCACCAGCGATTTGCCCGGCTCCAAGAGGTCACGATACTGATGCAGCATCTCGGAGAAAAGCACGGCCTCGAATTGGCCGGAGGAGTCGGAAAAGGCAACGATGCCCATCTTGTTGCCGGTGCGCGTCTTGCGTTCCTGCTTCGAGGTTACCGTGCCGGCTAACCGGCCGGCGGTTGCGCCCTTCTTTACCGCGCCTGCGAAATCGCCGAAGGTCTGCACCCGCATCTTCGCAAGCAGCGCATTGTAGGTGTCGAGCGGATGGGCGGAGAGATAGAAGCCCAGCACCTGGAATTCGCGGTGCAACTTTTCCGAAGCGAGCCAGGGCGTGTAGGCGGGGAGCGCGATTCGCTCCGGCCCGGTTGCCGCCCCTGCCCCAAACATGTCGCTCTGGCCGCTCGTCTTGTTCTCCTGCGCACGCTGGGCGAGGCCAAGGATGCGATCGAGCCCGCCGACCAGTTCCGCCCGGTCATAGCCGAAGCAATCGAAGGCGCCGGCGGCGATCAGGCTTTCGAAGACGCGACGGTTGAGAAGTTTGGGATCGATCCTGAGGCAGAAATCCTCGAGACTCGCGAAGGGCCGGTCGCCGCGCACTTCGACGATATGCTCGACCGCGGATTCGCCCACGCCCTTAATCGCGGCGAGTGAATAATAGATGCGGTTCTCACCCGTCTGGAAATGCCGGAACGAGGTCTGCACCGATGGCGCGATCACCTCGATGCTCAGCCGCTTCGCATCCTGGCGGAAGTCGTTGACCTTTTCCGTGTTGGACATGTCGAGCGTCATCGACGCCGCCAGGAACTCCACCGGATAGTGCGCCTTCATATAGGCGGTCTGGTAGGAGACGATCGCATAAGCCGCGGCATGCGATTTGTTGAAGCCGTAGTTGGCGAACTTGGCGAGCAGGTCGAAGATCAGGTCGGCCTGCGGCTTCGACACTTCATTCTTGACGGCGCCGTCGACGAAGCGGGCGCGCTGCTTATCCATTTCCTCCTTGATCTTCTTACCCATGGCGCGGCGCAGAAGATCGGCCTCGCCGAGCGAATAGCCCGAGAGCACCTGGGCGATCTGCATCACCTGCTCCTGGTAGACGATAACGCCCTGCGTTTCCTTGAGCAGATGGTCGATCTTGGGATGGATCGATTCGACCTCTTCCTCGCCATGCTTGCGGGCGTTGTAGACCGGGATGTTCTCCATCGGGCCCGGGCGGTAGAGCGCCACCAGCGCGATGATGTCCTCGATGCAGTCGGGCCGCATGCCGATCAGCGCCTTGCGCATGCCGGCACTTTCCACCTGGAACACGCCGACGGTCTCGCCGCGCGACAGCATCTCATAGGTCTTCGGGTCGTCGAGCGGAATGCTCGCGAGATCGACTTCGATGCCGCGCTGCTTCACGAAATCGACCGCAACCTTCAGAACGGTGAGGGTCTTCAGGCCGAGGAAGTCGAACTTGACGAGACCCGCCTGCTCCACCCATTTCATGTTGAACTGGGTGACCGGCATGTCGGAGCGCGGATCGCGATACATCGGCACGAGTTGCGACAGCGGCCGGTCGCCGATGACGATGCCGGCGGCATGAGTCGAGGCGTGACGGTAGAGGCCTTCGATCTTCTGGGCGATGTCGAGAAGGCGGGCGACCACCGGCTCCTTCTCGGCTTCCTCCTGCAGGCGTGGCTCCTCTTCGATCGCCTTGGAGAGCGGCGTCGGATTGGCCGGATTGTTCGGCACCAGCTTGCAGATCTTGTCGACCTGGCCATAGGGCATTTCGAGCACGCGGCCGACGTCGCGCAGTGCGGCGCGCGCCTGCAGCGAACCGAAGGTGATGATCTGCGCCACCTGCTCGCGGCCATATTTGCGCTGCACGTAGCGGATCACCTCTTCGCGCCGGTCCTGGCAGAAGTCGATGTCGAAGTCGGGCATCGAGACGCGCTCAGGATTGAGGAAGCGTTCGAACAGCAGCGAGAAGCGCATCGGATCGACGTCAGTGATCGTCAGCGCATACGCAACCAGTGATCCTGCACCCGAACCGCGGCCCGGCCCGACGGGGATATCGTGCTGCTTCGCCCATTTGATGAAGTCGGCAACGATCAGGAAGTAACCGGGGAACTTCATGCGCTCGATAACACTGAGCTCGAAGGCCAGGCGCTCGCGATATTCCTGCTCGCTATAGCCGGGCGCCATGCCAAGCTTGGCGAGACGCTGTTCGAGCCCCTCCTCCGCCTGGCGGCGCAGCTCGGCCGCCTCGGCGCGCTCTGCCTCTTCCGGATCCGCGGTGGCGCCGGTAAAGCGCGGCAGGATCGGTCCGCGGGTCTTCAGCATGAAGGAGCAGCGCCGCGCGATCTCGACGGTGTTTTCCAGCGCCTCGGGCAGATCGGCAAAAAGCGCCGCCATTTCCTTGCGGCTCTTGAGATAGTGGTCCGGCGTCAGGCGGAAGCGGCTGTCGTCCGAAACCATCGCGTTGTGCGCCACTGCCATCAGGGCGTCATGGGCATCATAGTCGGACGGCGACGGGAAGAAGGCCTCGTTGGTGGCAACAAGGGGTATGTCGAACTTGTAGGCAAGGTCGATCATCCGGCTCTCATGACGCCGGTCGTAGCCTCCATGCCGCTGCAGCTCGATATAGAGACGATCGCCGAAGAGATCATGCAAGGCTTCGAGGCGTGCCTCGGCCAGCGCCGTCGAGCCAGCCTTCAGGGCCAAGTCCACCGGGCCGCCGGACGCGCCGGTCAACGCGATCAATCCGTCCGTACCGTTTTCGGCAAGCCAGGAACGCGTGATCCGGGTCGCCTGGCTGCCCTCGCCGCTGAGATAGGCGCGACTCACCAAATCGACGAGCCGCGTGTAGCCGTCGTCCGTCGCGGCGATCAGGACGATCGAGGGCAGCTTCGCGAGTTGTTGCGTGTGGCCGCGCCGTTCGCCATCCGCCTCGTCTTCCATGTCGATGGAAAGCTGGCAGCCGGTAATCGGCTGCAGGCCGTCGTCGGCTGCTTTCTGCGAAAACTCGAGTGCGGCAAAGAGATTGTTGGTGTCGGCGATCCCGATCGCCGGCTGATTATCGGCAACCGCCTTGCCGATGACCTTCTTCAGCGGCAGGGCGCCTTCGAGCAGGGAGAAGGCCGAGTGAACACGCAGATGCACAAATTGCGGGTCCGTCCCAAGCGCCTCGCTCGATGCTGCTTTGCCGTCGTCTGCCATTGTTCGCACCCTGATTCCTGTCCGGTCGGCAGGATATCCCGCTTCTCACCCGACATGTCCAGTTTCCCCTGACATATCGTCCCCCTTATTCAATCCCGGGGGCGAAAATTGGGAAGGGCGTGGGAGGAAATGTCGGCGCTCCTCAGAGGCCGAGCGCGATGAAAGAGATGCTTGCGATGAAAAGGCTCATCGAAGCGAAGGCGGCGAGGTCACGAACAAAATCAGTCATAACATGGCTCCTTTTCCGTTATGTTTTTACTTTGTTCCATTTTTGTTCACTCGTCAAGCGAGGCACAGGCATTCTGTTCACGATGGTTAACACGGGAGGCGAATGCCCGTTAACTATGAGGAAGCCGCTTGAGGAACGCGCCGCGCCCGCCTATCAAGAGGAACAACCAAGCGGAGCGTTTCGACATGCATGCACGCCTGATTCTACCCTTGCTGTTCCTGTTGCCGGCGGTCGCCTCTGCGACGGAAACGATCGACCCTGCCCGGATTGTCTCCGCCGCAACCGGCGACTGGGATAAGGACGGGGATTCGGATCTCGCCCTGATCGTGCGGCCCGCCGAGGGCAGCGACGACGACAACGGCGTCTATGTTTACCTGGCCGGCGAAACTGGCGCGCTCGGTTTGAAGTCGGCCATCCCGAACAAGGTCTGGGGTCAGTTCGATCTTGCCGGACAGGCGCCATCGGTCACGGCGCTGCCGAATGGCTCACTCCTCATCACCAGCCACAATGACGCCATCGGCCGTGACCGCTGGGAGCAGAAATTGACGGTGGCATACCGCAACTTCGACTTCGTGGTCGCAGGCTACACCTACTCGTCCTACGATACGCTCGCCCCCGACAACACCTCCCAATGCGACCTCAACGTGCTGACGGGTAAGGGCAAGGCCAATGACAAGCCCTTTGCCGTAAAAGGCGAGCTCGTCCTCCTCAAAGACTGGGACGACGATCGCGGGCAGAAGGCTTGCGGCATTCGATAATCATCTATTTGTTCCCTTTATGTTCTTCACAGCTCTCGCGCATTGCGGCATTTTGAGTCTGGAACATATGGGGAACAGTCATGACCGAACTCAACGGACTCACGGACTTCATCGTAGAGGCCAAAGCCAATGCCTATGTGGGCGGCGGTATGGCCCGCGCTCCTTCGCGCCCGGGCTCCCGCGACATCGGTTACGAACGTGATCGCTGGCGCTATCTCGACAGCTATTTCGGCGGGACTGATTTTGCCGGACAGGAGACCGTCTGGCAGGAGGAGGAACCCCGCTGGGCCATGAACTATTTCGGCCGCATCATCCGCCCCGATCTCATCGATGGAGAGAAGGCTGGGCTGGTCATCAAGGCTGCGCTGCGGACGATGTACCAGGAAAAGCGGCACTTCCTCGGCGGCATGGAGTTTCGGCATGCGCATGGCTACTATATCGACAGCAGCCGTGGTGACACCGGACATTTTTCCGGCCACGAAGTCATCTTCGTCGATGGCGAGGAAGCTTACGAACTCGACTATCGCGGCGGTCTGATCAGGCGGTGAGAGCAAGCCCGGTAGACGCGTCCATCGCGCCTCTGGGCCCCTCTCCGGCGGCCTAAACGAAACGGGCCGGGTCCGCGCTTTCCCGTACGAGCAAAAAACAAGAGGTGACGGCGCCTGAGGATCAACAGGCCGGCCGCCACGCGGTCAGTTCATTTCGACAACCTTGCCGTCCTCGATCGTCACGCGGCGGTCCATCAAGCCGGCAAGCTCGTGGTTGTGTGTCGCGATCAGGGCCGCAAGGCCCGACTGGCGCGCGAGCGCCTCCAGCGCTTCGAAGACATACCCGGCGGTTTCCGGGTCGAGATTGCCCGTCGGCTCGTCTGCAAGAAGCACGAGCGGCGCATTGGCGACGGCCCGCGCGATTGCGACGCGCTGCTGCTCACCGCCGGAAAGTTCCGCCGGACGGTGGTCGGCGCGGTGACCGATGCGCATGTAGTCGAGCAGCGCCCTTGCTCGATCGGCGGCCTCAGCCTTGGGCAGACCGGCGATCAACTGCGGCATCATGATGTTCTCGAGTGCCGAGAATTCGGGAAGCAGATGGTGAAACTGGTAGACGAAGCCGATCTCGTTTCGGCGGATCGCCGTGCGCCGATCGTCGTTGAGCCCACCACAGGAGACGCCATTGACCAAGACTTCGCCGCCATCCGGGCGCTCCAGCAGACCGGCCACATGCAAGAGCGTCGACTTGCCGGTTCCCGAGGGCGCGACCAGCGCAACCGTCTCGCCGCTTCTCAACGTAAAATCCGCACCCTTGAGGATGGGCAGGTACGTTTCGCCTTCCCCGTAGTGTCGCTCGACGCCGGAAAGCTGCAGTGCCACGCGCGCATTCATTCAGTTGATGTCCTTGTCATTCGTAACGCAGGGCCTGCACCGGATCGAGGCGCGAGGCACGCCAGGCCGGGAAGATCGTGGCGAGGAAGGAAAGGGTGAGTGCCATGACGATGACGAGCGCGGTCTCATCGGCATTCATATCGGCCGGGAGCTGGCTCAGGAAATAGAGTTCCGGGCTGAAGAGTGTCGTTCCGGAGATCCAGGAGAAGAACTGCCGGATGGATTCGATGTTGAGGCAGACAACGACGCCGAGCGCCACGCCGGCGATCGTTCCCGCCACGCCGATCGCCGCCCCGGTCATGAAGAAGATGCGCATCACCGAGCTTGAAGTTGCGCCCATCGTTCTGAGAATCGCGATGTCGCTGCCCTTGTCCTTCACCAGCATGATCAGGCCGGAGATGATGTTCAGCGCCGCGACCAGCACGATCAGCGTCAGGATCATGAACATCACGTTGCGCTCGACTTCGAGCGCCGAGAAGAAGGTCTTGTTGCGGTCACGCCAGTCGGTGATGAAGATCTGCCGTCCCGCGGCATCCTCGATCGGCTGGCGCAGTTCGTCGACGACATCCGGATGCTCGACGAAGATCTCGATCGACTGCGCGAGCCCCTCCGCGTTGAAGAAGAGTTGCGCCTCTTCGAGCGGCATGAAGATGATCGTCGAGTCGTATTCCGACATGCCGATCTCGTAGATCGCCGAGACGGTATAGGCCTTGACGCGCGGGTTCATGCCGAGCGGCGTCACATCGCCATTGGGCGAGGTCAGCGTGATCGTTCCGCCGACGCGGATGCCGAGCTGTTCGGCCATGCGCGAGCCGATCGCCACGCCCGAGCCGGAGGCAAAGCCGACCATGTCGCCGGATTGGATATGATCGGAAACCGACTTCATCTTGCTGAGATCGTCGGCGCGGATGCCGCGGACCAGAGCGCCCGTGGAACTATCGCCGACGCCCTGGGCCAGAACCTGGCCCTCGACCAGCGGGATGGCCATGGTGACGCCCTTGACGCCCGAAAACTTGGTCGCCAGTTCCGCATAATTGTTGAGCGGCCCGTCGATCGGCTGGACGATCATATGACCGTTGATGCCGAGAATGCGGGAGATGAGCTCGGTGCGAAACCCATTCATCACCGCCATGACGATGATCAGCGTGGCGACGCCGAGCATGATGCCGATGAAGGAGAAGCCGGCGATTACAGAGATGAAAGCTTCCTTGCGCCTGGAGCGCAGGTAGCGCCAGGCTACCATGCGCTCAAAGGCGGAAAAGGGACGGCTGGAGGACTTTTCAGGCTGCACTGCGGCCTGCACCTGATCTTGCACCACGGCGGTCATCCTGCCTTCCCTCGCCTCATTACTTCGTTGCGATCAGCTTGTTGATCGCAGCTTCGACGGTCATCGTCTCGCGCTCGCCGGTCTTGCGATCCTTGACCTCGACTTCGCCGTTGGCGACCGAACGCGGACCGACGATGATCTGGACCGGAACCCCGATCAGGTCAGCCGTCGCGAACTTCGCGCCGGCGCGGTCGTCCGTGTCGTCGAGCAGAGCATCGAATCCTGCCTTGCCGAGTTCGGAGTAGAGCGTCTCGCAGGCTCCGTCGCAAGCGGCATCGCCCGCTTTCATGTTGATGATGACGCCGTCGAACGGCGCGATCGACTTCGGCCAGATGATGCCGTTGTCGTCATGCGAGGCTTCGATGATCGCCGGCACGAGGCGGGTCGGCCCGATACCGTAGGACCCCATGTGCACGGCGTGCTCCTTGCCGTCGGGGCCGAGAACCTTGGCGCCCATGGCTTCGGAATACTTGGTGCCGAAATAGAAGATATGGCCGACTTCGATGCCGCGTGCCGACACGCGATCGCCTTCGGCAACCGCATTGAAGGCTGCTTCATCGTGCATTTCCGATGTCGCCGCGTAGCGCGACGTCCACTTGTCGAAGATCGCCTTGAGACCGGCGACATCATCGAAGTTGGTTTCTTCGCCGGGGATATCGAAGCCGAGGAAATCCTTGTGGCAGAAGACTTCGGATTCGCCGGTGTCGGCGAGGATGATGAATTCGTGGCTCAGGTTGCCGCCGATCGGGCCGGTATCGGCACGCATCGGAATGGCGCGAAGGCCCATGCGTGCGAAGGTGCGCAGGTAAGCGGCGAACATGCGGTTATAGGCGTGTTCTGCCCCTTCCCGGTCGAGATCGAAGGAATAGGCATCCTTCATCAGGAACTCGCGCGAGCGCATGGTGCCGAAGCGCGGGCGGATCTCGTCACGGAACTTCAGCTGGATGTGGTAGAGGTTGAGCGGCAGATCGCGGTAGGACTTCACGTAGGAACGGAAGACGTCCGTGATCATTTCCTCGTTCGTGGGACCGTAGAGCATCGGACGATCCTGGCGATCCTTGATGCGCAGCATCTCCTTGCCGTAGGCGTCGTAACGGCCGCTTTCCTGCCAGAGCTCTGCGGACTGCAGCGTCGGCATCAGGAGTTCGATCGCGCCCGAGCGGTTCTGCTCCTCGCGGATGATCGCATTGACCTTGTCGAGAACGCGCTTGCCCAGTGGCAGCCAGGTATAGATGCCCGAGGACTGCTGCCGGATCATGCCCGTACGGAGCATGAGGCGGTGGGAAACGATTTCCGCTTCCTTAGGATTTTCCTTCAGGATGGGCATGAAAAAGCGGGACAGGCGCATGACGGGTTCCAGAACTTGATGAACGTCGCACTATCGGCGGATTCGGGCGAAATGACGTTGAGCTCCGGTGCCTTCTTTGCCGATAGACTGGCAAGGGCGACCGACGCTTCTCGGGGTCGAGCTCTCCATTATCCATCGTCGGCAAAGCCGACGTGAACCTTTATGAGCCTTGCGTTCATAGCTGCTTCGCAGTCGGAAGAAAACCCTACTCTCAGACCATCGCCGGAAAGATCGGAGCCGCTGATTTTGAGGGGAAAAGACCGGCAAAGCCTGCGTCAAAAGAGCACGCTAGTAACAAGATTGCGACAGGAATTGTCAACGGGAATATTTTACCCAACTGTAGCAAAAATGCAAAAAAACAGGATGACAGAGCTTAATGTTTGGGCTAATTTCGGCTCACAAAACAGGCATGAAGACTAAATTCTTGCCGACTTTCGCGGTCAAGTCTTGGGAGGATAAGATCTTAGGCGCGCTTAGTCGCTGCCGCCGGCAACGGATGAAAGATCACGCGAAACTTGAAAACAAGGCTTTTAGCCTTGTTTTTTTTTGCTTTTCTCGATCCATCGCAATCACGAAGCAGCAGCAAGAATTGAACTATGTCAATTTGGCGGCGGTCAACCCTGTGATTGCTCTGGTTCCGGCCGCGGCGTCGCGACGGCCGTTTTCGCGACGCCGAAATCCAGCCTCGATATCCTGAAAGTTCTTCACTCGGCCTGCGGCTTCGCTCAGCCCACCTGCCCCCGCGGAAACTCTCAATAGAATTTCGGGTAAAACCGCGGGATGGAATCGATGCCGTAACCAAGTTTGACGGAGACGACATACCAGGCGACCTGGATGACGGCCGCGATGGCCGTGGTCAAAAGCACGACCCGTTTCGCATTGAACTTGGCCGGCGCGCTTTCGACGCTTCCCGGGACGACGCTGTTTTCTTCCGCCTGCGTGCGCACTCCCAAGGGGAGAACGGCAAACAGCGTGATCCACCAGATGATGAAGTAGATGGCAAAAATTGAAAACAGCGGCATTTCCGGCTCCCGGTGAAGGCAATCGACGTAACGGCCCAGGCCATTTCGCCGCGACTTCCGCGACATTCTGTCCGCCTTATAGCGCCGCCTGCCCGATCAGACAAACGTGCATCGCGCGGTCAACTGTCACACCTCTTCGAGTTCGATCAGCGTACCCTGGAAATCCTTGGGATGCAGGAAAAGCACCGGCTTGCCATGCGCGCCGATTTTCGGCTCTCCGTCTCCCAGAACCCGGGCTCCCGCCGCCCGCAGCGCGTCACGCGCCGCAAGGATGTTCTCCACTTCGTAGCAGATGTGGTGCATTCCGCCCGAAGGGTTCTTCGCCAGGAAGGCAGCGATCGGCGAACCTTCGCCGAGCGGCTCGAGGAGTTCGACCTTGGTGTTGGCCAGCGTGACGAACACGACGGTCACGCCGTGTTCCGGCAATGCTTGCGGCTCGGTGACGGATGCACCGAGCGTCGAGCGGTAGCTTTCGGCGGCGGAGCCAAGGTCCGGCACGGCGATGGCGATATGGTTCACTCTTCCGAGCATTGCGATCCTCCCGCTATGACGTCCTGTACCGGTCCCGCTTACACCGCCGCGGGACGACCGCCAATCAGACTTTGGTGACAAACACCGTTACAATCGGCTTCTTGCCCCAGGTCTGGTTGGCTGTGCTACGAACCGCTCGGCGAACCGCCTCCTGCAACATTGCCAGGTCCTTGCGCTTTGCCCGCGGAATACTCTCGACCGCACCGAGGATCGCGTCATAGAGGGTGTCCTCCATGTCTTCGCCCTCGTCATCGAACTCCGGGAGACCGATCGCAACGATATCCGGATCGCCGAGGAAATCGTACCGGCTGTCGAGCACGACATTGACGGCGACGTGTCCGGCAAAAGAGAGCTTGCGGCGCTCGCCGATGCCCATTTCTTCAAAATCGCCGATGAGATTGCCGTCCTTGTAGATACGGCCATGCGGCGCTTCGTCGATGACCTCGGCCGGGCCCGGCGCAAGCCGCAGCATTTTGCCGTTCCGGAGGCGCGGAACACTGGCAATGCCCGACTGCTGTCCGAGTTCGGCATGGGCCGTCAGATGCGCAGCTTCGCCATGAACCGGGACTAGGATCTGCGGGCGCAGCCACTGATACATCTGCTGCAGTTCGGTGCGGCGCGGGTGACCGGACACATGCACCAGCGCTTCACTGTCGGTGATGATGTGGATTCCCTGTTCGACAAGGCCATTCTTGATGTCGTTGATCGCCTTCTCGTTGCCGGGGATCGTGCGTGAAGAGAAGACAACCGTGTCGCCGGCGGAGAACGCAACGTTACGCATCTCGTCGCGCGCGATCTTGGCGAGCGCTGCTCGCGGTTCGCCCTGGCTGCCGGTCAGGATAACCACGACCTTGTCGCGCGGTACGTAGCCGAACTCGTCTTCGGCGAGGAAGGGCTTGATGCCTTCCATCAATCCGAGGTCCTGAGCAACGGCGACGACGCGGCGCATCGAGCTGCCGAGCAGCAGGACATCCCGCCCCGCCTCTTCCGCGGCCTCGGCGATCGAGCGGATGCGTCCGACATTCGACGAGAAGGTGGTGATCGCAACCCGGCCCTCGGCGTTGGCGATGATCTTCGACAGGCTTTCGGAGACTTCCTGTTCCGACGGCGAAACGCCGTCGCGCATGGCATTGGTGGAATCGCAGATGAGCGCCAACACGCCTTCGTCGCCGATCTGGCGGAAACGCGTCTCGTCGGTCAGGGGCCCGAGCGACGGATGCAGGTCGATCTTCCAGTCGCCAGTATGAACGACCGTTCCGAGCGGCGTGCGGATGATCAGCGACATCGGCTCGGGGATCGAATGGTTGACGCCGACGGCTTCGATCTCGAACGGGCCGACATTGATGCGGTCGCCCTGCTTGAAGATCGTCACCGGGATCTCGCCGCGGCTCTTTTCGAAATCGCGCTTGGCCTCCAGCATGCCTGCCGTGAACGGCGAGGCATAGACCGGAACGTTGAGACCCGGCCAAAGATCGTTCAGGCCGCCGTAATGGTCCTCATGGGCGTGGGTGATAATGATCGCCTTGAGATTGCGCCGCTCCTCGGCGAGAAACCCGATGTCAGGCAGCACCAGTTCGACGCCGGGAAGCTCCGGCCCCGGGAACGTCACACCGCAATCGACCATGATCCACTGGCGGTTTCCGGGCCGCCCGTAGCCGTAAAGGCCGAGGTTCATGCCGATTTCGCCGACGCCGCCAAGCGGCAAGAACACCAGTTCTTCGTCCTGCGCCATATTGTAATGCGCCCTTGTTCTAGAAATTATCCGAAAAATACGTCGCCGGCTGCAATCGCCTGCATCGTGCCTGACCCGGTATCGAGCATCAACCGCCCGGTCTCATCAATACCGGCAAAGCGACCCGAAAGCGACCGGTCCGGCAGGTTCACTGTAATCGTCTCACCGATGCCGCGGGCGGCCGCCCGCCATTGCTCGATGGTCTTTGCAATCCCCGCGCCACGGTCCCATAGCGACAGCGTCTCCGCCATCGTCATGAACAGTCGCGCGAAAAGTTCGTCCGGCGAAACCGAAGCGCCTTCCTTCCTCAACGAGGTGACGGGATAGAGGGCCTCGTCCGGCTGGACGGCAATGTTGATGCCGCAGCCAATGACCAACGCCTGGCGCCCATCCGGAAGTGCCTCCCCCTCGAGCAGGATGCCGCAGGTCTTCTTCCCGTCGATGAGAATATCGTTTGGCCACTTGATCTCCACCGGTGCCGCACCCAGCGGCATCACCTGGCGGATTGCCCGGTGCACGGCGACGGCAACCGCGAGCGGCAGAGAATGCAGATGCTCGACTGGTGCCGGATCGATCAGCAGAAGCGATGCATAGAGGTTGCCGGGTTCCGAAAACCAGGCGCGGCCGCGGCGGCCGCGACCACCGGTCTGCCTGACTGCCGTGACCCAGAGATTGCCCGGGTCGCCCTGGCGCGCACGCGCCAGGCATTCGCTGTTTGTCGATCCGACCGCATCGAGAGCGACGTGCCGGAAATCGTCGGGCGATATCCGGCCACCGCTTTCAGGGGCGATCAAAAGAAGGTCCGCGCCGCGGCCTCGGCAGCGCTTCCAAGCGGACCGCCGATCAGGACGTATCCGAGGACGAACAGACCCGAGAGGCCGAACACCAGTTTCAGTTCGCCAGCCGTACGGGCAAACTCGCCCTTGGCGTCATCGAACCACATCACCTTGATGACGCGCAGGTAATAGTACGCGCCGACAACGGATGCGAGCACGCCGATGATGGCGAGTGCATAGAGCTGTGCTTCGATCGCGGCCATGAAGACGAAATACTTCCCGAAGAAGCCTGCCATCGGCGGGATGCCGGCGAGCGAGAACATCATGATGGTCAGCACGGTCGCCATGAAGGGGTTCGTCTGCGACAGGCCCGCGAGATCGTCGATGTTCTCGACGTTTTCGCCTTCCTTGCGCCGCATCGCCAGGATGCAGGCAAAGGTGCCGAGCGTCATGACCATGTAGATGAGCATGTAGAGCAGCACGCCGCGAACGCCCGCCATCGAGCCGGCAGCAAGGCCGACCAGCGCGTACCCCATGTGACCGATCGAGGAATAGGCCATCAGGCGCTTGATGTTCTTCTGGCCGATCGCAGCGAAGGCGCCGAGCAGCATCGAAGCGATCGAGATGAAGACGATGATCTGCTGCCAGTCGGCAACGACGGGCTCGAAGGCGTTGATGACGATACGCACAAGGATCGCCATGGCGGCAACCTTCGGCGCTGCCGCGAAGAAGGCGGTGACCGGTGTCGGTGCGCCTTCGTAGACGTCAGGCGTCCACATGTGGAACGGCACGGCCGAAATCTTGAAGGCGAGACCGGCGAGCACGAAGACGAGACCGAAGATCAGGCCGAGCGAGCGGCCTTCCGCCGTCAGCGCAGCGGCAATCTGGGTAAAGCCGGTATGACCGGTGAAGCCGTAGATCAACGACATGCCATAGAGCAGCATGCCCGACGAAAGCGCGCCGAGCACGAAGTACTTGAGGCCGGCTTCGGTCGAACGAACGCTATCGCGGTTGATGGCGGCGACGACATAGAGCGCAAGTGACTGCAGTTCCAGCGAGAGATAGAGCGAGATCAGGTCGTTGGCCGAGATCATCAGCAGCATGCCGAGCGTCGCCAGCACCAGAAGCACCGGGAACTCGAAGCGATCGATCTGGGCGGAACGCGCGTGACCGACGGTCATCACCATCGCCGTGATCGAACCGATCAACGCCAGCACCTTCATGAATTTGGCGAAGGGATCCGAGAGGAAGGCGCCGCCATAGGCTTCGCCTTCACCAGTTTTCAGAACGAGCCAGAGGCCGGCGATGATCAGAACGGCAACCGCAAGGCCGGTGACGGTCGAAGCCGACTTTTCGCCGGCAAATACGCCGATCATCAGCAATGCCATAGCGCCGACCGCGAGGATCAACTCGGGGATCGAGAGTTGCAGGCTTGCAAGGAGGGTTTCAGCAGTCATGTCCAATCACGTCCTGTGGTCATTGCACCGAAAGCGCAACGTTTTGCGCTGCCTGCAGGGCTGCGGAGTAGTTGTTGACGAGCAGATCCACGGAAGCCGCGGTCGCATCGAAGATCGGAGCCGGGTAGACGCCGAAGAAGATCGTCAAGATCACCAGCGGATAAAGAATGGCCTTTTCACGCGGCGACAGGTCGAGCAGCGCCTTCAGGCTTTCCTTTTCCAGCGCACCGAAGATCACCCGACGATAGAGCCAGAGAGCATAGGCGGCCGAGAGGATGACGCCCGACGTCGCGAAGAGCGCAACCCAGGTGTTGGCACGGAACGCGCCTACGAGGGTCAGGACTTCGCCGACGAAGCCGGAGGTGCCCGGAAGGCCGACGTTGGCCATGGTGAAGACCATGAAGGCGACGGCGTATTTCGGCATATTGTTGACCAGGCCGCCATAGGCCAAGATCTCGCGGGTATGCAGACGGTCATAGACGACGCCGACACAGAGGAAGAGCGCGCCGGAGACGATGCCGTGCGACAGCATCTGGAAGATCGCACCCTGCACGCCCTGGGTATTGGCGGCGAAGATACCCATCGTCACGTAACCCATGTGCGCAACCGACGAATAGGCGATCAGCTTCTTGATGTCCGTCTGCATCATCGCGACCAGCGAGGTGTAGATGATGGCGACGACGGAAAGCGTGAAGACGAACGGCGCGAAATAGTCGGATGCCAGCGGGAACATCGGCAGCGAGAAGCGCAGGAAGCCGTAACCGCCGAGCTTCAGGAGAATGCCTGCCAGGATGACCGAGCCCGCCGTCGGCGCCTGAACGTGCGCGTCCGGAAGCCAGGTATGGACCGGCCACATCGGCATCTTCACCGCGAAGGAGGCAAAGAAGGCGAGCCACAGCCACGTCTGCATCTGGCGCGGGAAGCTGTAGGCGATCAACTGCGGAATGTCGGTCGTACCGGCCTGCCAGTACATCGCCATGATCGCGAGCAGCATCAGTACCGAGCCGAGCAGCGTGTAGAGGAAGAACTTATAGCTGGCGTAGACGCGGTCCTTACCGCCCCAGACACCGATGATGATGAACATCGGGATCAGGCCGGCTTCGAAGAATACGTAGAAGAGCACGATATCGAGCGACACGAAGACGCCGATCATGAACGTTTCCAGGACAAGGAAGGCGATCATGTATGCCTTGAGCCGCTTCTCGATCGTCAGCCAGCTTGCAAGCACGCAGAACGGCATGAGGAAGGCCGAGAGCACGACGAAAAGTACCGAAATGCCGTCGACGCCGAGATGGTAGGAAATGCCGGTGCCGAGCCAGTCGTGCTTTTCGATCATCTGGAAGCCCGGGTTCGAGGCGTCGAACTGGTACCAGATGTAGACCGACACGGCGAGCGTGAAGATCGTCGTCAGCAGCGATACGTTCAGGATGTTCCGGCGGCCGTAAGCGCTGTCTTCTCTTGTCAGCAAGAGAAGCAGGACGCCGACGAGCGGCATGAAGGTGACCGTGGAAAGTACGGGCCAATCGGTCATCAGAAGGAACTCCTGAACATCATCCAAGTAACGAGCGCGGCAATGCCGATCAGCATCGCGAACGCGTAGTGATAGAGGTAACCAGTCTGCAGGCGGACAACGCGGTCAGTGACATTAAGCACGCGCGCGGCAATGCCGTTCGGGCCGTAGCCATCGATCACGCGGCCATCGCCTTCCTTCCAGAGGAAAGTGCCGAGCCACTTGGCCGAGCGTACGAACAGCAGGTCGTAGAGCTCGTCGAAGTACCACTTGTTGAGCAGGAACTGGTAGAGGCCACGATGCTGCTCCGCCAGGTACTTCGGCAGTTCCGGCCGGCGGATATACATGTACCAGGCGGTGAAGAGGCCGAGCGCCATCGCGGCAAACGGGCTCCACTTAACCCACAACGGGACGTGGTGATATTCCTCGAGGATCTCGTTTTCCGCTCCCGTGAAGAGCGCACCCTTCCAGAACTCGGCATATTCGTGGCCGAAGAAGTGGTCGTGGAACAGGAAACCCGCGAGCAGCGCACCGGCACCCAGGATATAAAGCGGCACCAGCATGACCTGGGGCGATTCATGGACGTGATGCATGACATCCGAAGACGCACGCGGCTTACCGTGGAACGTCATGAAGGTCAGGCGCCAGGAGTAGAAGCTCGTGAACAGCGCGGCGATCACCAGCAGCGCGAAGGCGAAGCCCGATACGGTGCTGTGCGAGGCGAAGGTCGACTCGATGATCGCATCCTTCGAGAAGAAGCCAGCCGTACCGAAGAGCGTACCGGGGATACCGACGCCGGTCAGTGCGATCGTACCGATGAACATCATCCAGTAGGTGACCGGGATATGCTTCCGAAGGCCGCCCATGTAGCGCATGTCCTGTTCGCCATCGACGGCGTGGATGACCGAACCGGCACCCAAGAACAGCAGCGCCTTGAAGAAGGCGTGCGTGAACAGGTGGAAGATGGCTGCGCCATAGGCGCCAACGCCGAGGGCCACGAACATGTAGCCGAGCTGCGAGCAGGTCGAATAGGCGATGACGCGCTTGATGTCGTTCTGGACGAGACCGACGGTCGCGGCGAAGAAGGCGGTGATCGCGCCGATGATCGTGACCACGGTCAGTGCATCCGGCGAAAGTTCAAACAGCGGCGACATGCGGGCGACGAGGAAGACGCCGGCGGTGACCATGGTTGCGGCATGGATAAGGGCCGAAACCGGGGTCGGACCTTCCATCGCGTCCGGAAGCCAGGTGTGCAGCAGGAACTGCGCCGACTTGCCCATCGCGCCCATGAAGAGCAGCAAGCAGGCAGCCGTGATGGCGTCAGCCTTGTCGAGGTGCATGCCGAACAGGGTGACAACCGCCTCCCCTGCTGCTGCACCCTCGGCCGGCAGGTAGGTCTGGGCGGCGGCGAAGATCGTCTCGAAGTTGACCGAGCCGAACAGCACGAAGACGAGGAAGATGCCAAGCGAGAAGCCGAAGTCGCCGACGCGGTTGACGATGAAGGCCTTCATCGCCGCTGCGTTGGCCGAAGGCTTCTTGTACCAGAAGCCGATGAGCAGGTAGGACGCCAGGCCCACGCCTTCCCAGCCGAAGAACATCTGCACCAGGTTGTCCGACGTGATGAGCATCAGCATCGCGAAGGTGAAGAGCGACAGATAGGCAAAGAAGCGCGGACGATGCGGATCGTGATGCATGTATCCGATCGAATAGACATGCACGAGCGTCGAGACGGTGTTGACGACGACGAACATGACCGACGTCAGCGTGTCAACGCGGAACGCCCATTCGACGTCGAAGCTGCCGGACTGGATCCAGCGCAGCACCGAAACCTTGATCATCTCCTGGTGGCCGAGCGCGACGTCGAAGAAGACGTACCAGGAGAGCGCGGCGGCGATGATCATCAGACCGCTGGTGACATATTCCGATGCCTTGGCGCCGATCGAAGTCCCGAAGAGGCCGGCGATCAGAAAGCCGATCAAAGGCAGGAAGACGATAGCCTTGATGATGGTATCCATAGCCCAATCAGCCCTTCATCATGTTGACGTCTTCAACAGCGATCGAGCCGCGGTTGCGGTAGAAGACGACGAGAATTGCAAGTCCGATGGCCGCTTCCGCAGCCGCGACGGTCAGGATGAACAGGGCGAAGACCTGGCCTGTGATGTCGTTCAGGAACGACGAAAAGGCAACCATGTTGATGTTGACCGCGAGAAGAATGAGTTCGACCGACATCAGGATGACGATGACGTTCTTCCGGTTCAGGAAGATGCCAAAGACGCCCAGCGTGAACAGGATGGCGCTGACGGTGAGATAGTGGGAAATTCCGATTTCCATTTTTTGTTCCTCGATCTCGCGTCCGACTTAGATGCCCTGGCCCGGCTTGACCGTGACCACTTCGACGGCGGTCTCGGGTGTACGGGCAACCTGCTGCGGGATGTTCTGGCGCTTGATGTTTTCGCGATGGCGCAGGGTCAGCACGATCGCGCCGATCATGGCGACGAGCAGCACGAGGCCGGCGATCTGGAAGAAGTAGACGTAGTGGGTGTAGAGCACGTCGCCGAGGGCTGCCGTGTTCGTCCGCTCCGTGACGGCCGGGATCGGCATCGAAATCGCCTTGGCGATTTCCGGCGAGAAGGTTGCGCCGCCGACCACGATGATGAGCTCGGCTGCGAGGATCAGGCCGATCAGGGCGCCGATCGGCGCGTATTCGAGCACGCCTGCACGCAATTCCGCGAAGTCGATGTCGAGCATCATGACCACGAACAGGAAGAGCACCGCGACCGCACCGACATAGACGACCAGCAGGATCATCGCGAGGAATTCGGCGCCGGTCAGCAGGAACAGGCCCGCCGAGTTAAAGAAGGTCAGGATCAGGAACAGAACCGAATAAACCGGGTTCCTGGCCGCAATGACCATAAATGCCGACGCCACCGCGATGAAGGCAAAGAGATAGAAAAAAAGAACCTGCAGACCCATGATCGGTGCCTTTTTCGTCTTGCACGGCGTGAAGCGCTTCTGGCTCCACTCCACAGGCAAAGCCGGACACGCGTCCGGCCGTTGCCCAAACCTATGTCACATGCGCCGCCCTCCCGGGGCGGCACTACGCTCCGGCCTCAGCGATAGGGCGAGTCCATTGCGATGTTGCGTGCGATTTCCCGTTCCCAACGGTCGCCGTTGGCGAGGAGCTTGTCCTTGTCGTAGTAAAGCTCTTCGCGCGTCTCGGTGGCGAACTCGAAGTTCGGGCCTTCGACGATGGCATCGACCGGACAGGCTTCCTGGCAGAAACCGCAATAGATGCACTTCACCATGTCGATGTCGTAGCGCACCGTGCGGCGCGTGCCGTCGTTGCGGCGCGGTCCGGCTTCGATGGTGATGGCCTGTGCAGGACAGATCGCCTCGCACAGCTTGCAGGCGATGCAACGCTCTTCACCATTCGGATAGCGGCGCAGAGCATGCTCGCCGCGGAAGCGCGGGCTGACCGGCCCTTTTTCGAAGGGATAGTTCACCGTCGCCTTCGGCTTGAAGAAATAGCGCATCGACAGAAAGAACGCGCCGACGAATTCCTTCAGGAACAGCGAGCTGACGGCTTGCGAAAGACCGGCCATCATTTACCTCCAGAATTGCCGGCCTGGGAGCGGCCGGCGGTATGCTGCAAAACGTGAGCCATCGTCATGCGGCTCCCGTCAGCTTGAGAACGAATGCAGTGATCACGACCATTGCAAGAGAAAGCGGCAGGAAGACCTTCCAGCCGAGACGCATCAGCTGGTCGTAGCGGTAACGCGGAACGAAAGCCTTCACCATCGCGAACATGAAGAACACGAAGGATGCCTTCAGAACGAACCAGATGATGCCGGGAACCCAGTTCAGGAACCAGACGTCGACCGGAGGCAGCCAGCCGCCAAGGAACAGGATCGTCGTCAGCGCACACATCAGGCAGATGGCGGCATATTCGCCGAGCATGAACATCATGTACGGAGTGGAGCCGTACTCGACCATGAAGCCGGCGACGAGTTCGGATTCGGCTTCCGGCAGGTCGAAGGGCGGGCGGTTCGTTTCGGCGAGCGCCGAAATGAAGAACACGATGAACATCGGGAACAATGCCAGCCAGTGCCAGTCAAGGAAGGACGCCGGGAGGCCGAGGCGCGTGCCGATGCCGTCGGTCTGGGCGTTGACGATGTCCGTCAGGTTCAGCGAGCCGACGCAAAGCAGGACGGTGACGATGACGAAGCCGATCGAGACTTCGTAGGAAACCATCTGCGCCGCGGAACGGAGCGCACCGAGGAACGGATACTTGGAGTTCGACGCCCAGCCGCCCATGATGATGCCATAAACTTCAAGAGAAGATATGGCGAACACGAAGAGGATGCCGACGTTGATGTTCGCGATCACCCATCCGGCGTTGAGCGGGATCACCGCCCAGGCGGCGAGCGCCAGCGTGACGGAAACGAGCGGGGCGAGCAGGAAGATCGCCTTGTTGGCGCCGGCCGGAATCACCGGCTCCTTGAAGACGAACTTCAAAAGGTCGGCGAAGGACTGGAAAAGTCCCCAGGGGCCTACCACATTCGGACCACGGCGGAGCTGAACTGCGGCCCAGATCTTACGGTCGGCGAGCAGGATGTAGGCGATGAAAAGCAGCAGCGCGACCAGGAGCAGCAGCGACTGGGCGACCATGATGATCGCGGGCCAGACATAGGTCGAAACGAAAGCGTCCATGATACTCTATTCCCTCGCGCTCATTCCGCCGCAGCTTTGAAATTGTTGCGTGCCAAAGCCGAGCATTCGGCCATGACGGCGGATGCGCGCGCTATCGGGTTCGTCAAATAGAAGTCTTTGACCGGAGACGCAAACACGGATTTGCCCATCTCACCGGCTTTTTGGCCGAGTGCGGCAATTTCGTCGCCGTTACCGGTCGCGATTGCGTCGACGTCAGCGAAATGCGGGTGGGCCGCATAGAGCTTCGAGCGCAATTCGCCAAGCGAATCAAAGGGCAGCTTCTTGCCGAGAACGTCGGAGAGTGCACGGATGATCGCCCAGTCCTCACGTGCATCGCCCGGTGCGAAGCCGGCGCGGTTGCCGACCTGAACGCGTCCCTCGGTGTTGACCCAAGTGCCGGACTTTTCGGTGTAGGTTGCGCCCGGCAGGATGACGTCGGCAGCATGCGCGCCGTTGTCGCCGTGCGAGCCAATATAGACGGTGAAGCCGGACTTGCGCGCCGAAAGATCGATCTCGTCAGCGCCGAGCAGGAAGAGAACGTCGGAAGCAGTGACCATTTCGGCGGCCGACTTGCCGTTCGCACCCGGCACGAAGCCGAGGTCGAGACCACCGACACGGGAAGCGGCCGTGTGAAGGACGGCAAAACCGTTCCACTCGCCGGTGACCGCACCGACGGCGCCCGCGAGCTTGGCCGCAGCAGCGAGAACGGCGGCACCGCCCTCCCCTGCGATCGCGCCCTGGCCGATGATGATCATCGGGCGCTGGGCCTTCTTCAGCGTTGCGACGAACTTGCCCTTGCCGGAAACGAGCTCGGCCAGCGTTTCGGTGCCGGCGCCGAGATACTCGTATTCGTAGCGCAGTTCACCGGGCTCGCCGATCACGGCGATCGGGAAATTGCCCATGCGGTAGCGCTTGCGGATACGGGCGTTGAGGACGGACGCCTCGAAGCGCGGGTTCGAGCCGATGATCAACAGAGCGTCGGCGCTTTCGATGCCGGCGATCGTCGGGTTGAAGAGGTAGCTGGCACGGCCAAGCGACGGGTCGAGTGCTGCGCCATCCTGGCGGCAGTCGACGCTCTCGGAGCCGAGCGCTGCGATCAGGCTCTTCAGTGCATACATTTCCTCGATCGAAGCGAGGTCGCCGGCAATGGCGCCGATCTTGTCGCCGGAGGTCTGGGCAACGGCAGCCTTGATCGCCTGGAAGGCTTCACCCCAAGTCGTCGGCTGCAGTCGGCCATCCTTCTTGACGTAGGGACGATCGAGGCGCTGCGTCTTCAGGCCGTCCCAGATGAAGCGGCTCTTGTCGGAGATCCACTCTTCATTGATGTCTTCGTTGACGCGCGGCATGATGCGCATGACTTCGCGGCCGCGGGTATCGACGCGGATCGCAGAGCCCAGCGCGTCCATCACGTCGATGGATTCGGTCTTGTTCAGCTCCCACGGACGGGCGGTAAAGGCAAACGGCTTCGAGGTCAGCGCGCCGACCGGGCAGAGGTCAACGACATTGCCCTGCAATTCGGACGTCATGGCCTGCTCGAGATAGGTGGTGATCTCGGCGTCTTCGCCGCGGCCGATCAGGCCAAGCTCGGCAATACCGGCAACTTCGGTCGTGAAGCGGACGCAGCGCGTGCAGTGGATGCAGCGGTTCATCACGGTCTTGACGAGCGGGCCGATATACTTGTCTTCGACGGCGCGCTTGTTTTCCTGGTAGCGCGAACTGTCGATGCCGAAGGCCATCGCCTGGTCCTGCAGGTCGCATTCGCCGCCCTGGTCACAGATCGGGCAGTCGAGCGGATGGTTGATCAGCAGGAATTCCATCACGCCTTCGCGGGCCTTCTTGACCATCGGCGTGGTCGTGAAGACTTCCGGCGCTTCGCCGTTCGGGCCCGGACGAAGGTCGCGCACACCCATGGCGCAGGAGGCGGCGGGCTTCGGCGGCCCTCCCTTCACCTCGATCAGACACATGCGGCAGTTGCCGGCGACCGAAAGCCGCTCGTGGAAACAGAAGCGCGGAACCTCGGCTCCGGCCTCTTCGCACGCCTGAAGCAGCGTGAAATGATCCGGTACCTCGATCTCTTTTCCGTCGACTTTCAGCTTTGCCATCTTCGTACTCAATCCTGTCTTCCGTCCATCGGCCTTCCGGCGATGGACAATTCCAACACAGCCTTGCTGCTTGCGGGCGATGACCGTCTCAGGTCCCCGCCCCTATTGTCTCACGCGCCTTTCAGCGCTTTGGCCTGTCCAACCCAGTCATCCCGCTTGATGCGGCCGCCGAAACCGAGTTCGTCATCGAAGCGGGCAACGTCCGCGTCGCTCCAGCCGGCAATGTCGGCAAAATCGCGCACGCCCTTCCCGTTCAGCACCTGCTCGAGCTTCGGGCCGATACCGGAGATCCGCTTCAGGTCGTCAGCGGCCTTCGCCTTGACCCGCGCCGCGCGAACCTTAACCGGCTTCTCGACGGCTGCCTTATCAATCACCGGCTTCGCCGCAACGCGCTTGGCGGCCGTGGACGGCCTGGCGACCGGTTCCGGCTTTGCTTCGGCTTGCACCGTCTTTGCGACAACCGGGGCCCTCGCGCCAGAAGCTGCGGGTTCCGCCCGCTTCTGAGCCGCCTCGACAGCACCCTTCATCGCGCCGAACATAGCGCCTGCAAAGTGGCTCGTAAGGCCGAAGCCGATCGCGGTCGCCGCAGCAACCGCGGCAGCCGGATGCACCATCAGCGGGTGCAACGGCACCTGCGACAGACCCTTCATCCACTCGGCCATGCCGAACGGATCGGCCGGATCGCCGCCAAGCGGACGTGCGAACGGAATGCCTGCTTCGGCCTCTCCCTTCATCTGCCCTTCTCCGCGCGCGCCGGCCATCGTCCGTTACTCCGCCGCTTCCAGAACCGCGCCATGCGACGAGGCATTGCGCGTGTATTCGTCGATGCGCTTTTCCATTTCCGGACGGAAATGCTTGATCAGGCCCTGGATCGGCCAGGCGGCTGCGTCGCCGAGCGCGCAGATCGTGTGGCCTTCGACCTGCTTGGTGACGTCGAACAGCATGTCGATCTCGCGCTTCTGGGCGCGGCCCTGCACCATGCGTTCCATCACGCGCATCATCCAGCCCGTGCCTTCGCGGCACGGCGTGCACTGACCGCAGCTCTCGTGCTTGTAGAAGGCCGAGAGGCGCCAGATCGCCTTGATGATGTCGGTCGACTTGTCCATGACGATGACGGCAGCGGTGCCGAGACCGGAGCCAAGCTCGCGCAGGCCGTCATAGTCCATGATCGCGTCCTTCATCTGCGCGCCGGGCACGCAGGGAACGGACGAGCCACCGGGGATGACGGCGAGCAGGTTGTCCCAGCCGCCGCGAATGCCGCCACAGTGCTTTTCGATCAGTTCATGGAACGGGATCGACATCGCGTCTTCGACCGTGCACGGGCGGTTGACGTGACCGGAAACCGAATAGAGCTTGGTGCCGTGGTTGTTCGGACGACCGAAGCTCGTGTACCAGCCGGCGCCGCGGCGCAGGATGGTCGGCGTGACTGCGATCGACTCGACGTTGTTGACGGTCGTCGGGCAGCCATAGAGGCCCATGTTGGCCGGGAACGGCGGCTTCAGGCGCGGCTGGCCCTTCTTGCCTTCGAGGCTTTCGAGCAGCGCGGTTTCTTCGCCGCAGATATAGGCACCGGCACCATGGTGCACGTAAATATCGATGTCGTAGCCGAGCTTGCTGTTCTTGCCGAGCAGGCCGTAGGCGTAGCATTCGTCGATCGCCGCCTGCAGCGCCTCGCGCTCGCGGATGAATTCACCGCGGACGTAAATATAGGCGACATGTGCACCCATGGCGAAGCTGGCGATGACGCAGCCTTCGATCAGGGTGTGCGGGTCGTGACGCATGATGTCACGGTCCTTGCAGGTGCCGGGCTCGGACTCGTCGGCATTGACGACGAGATAGTGCGGACGGCCATCGCTTTCCTTCGGCATGAAGGACCACTTGAGGCCGGTCGGGAAGCCGGCGCCGCCACGGCCGCGCAGGCCGGAGGCCTTCACTTCGTTGACGATCCAGTCACGGCCCTTTTCGAGCAACTGCTTGGTGCCGTCCCAATGGCCGCGCGCCATGGCGCCCTTCAGGGACTTGTCCTTGAGGCCGTAGATATTGGTAAAGATGCGGTCTTCATCTCTGAGCATAATTCACCTCTTTACCGCGGCTTCTTGCCGAAGACCTTGATGTATTCGGCTTCGCCGCCCTTGGCGAGCGCCTTGGCCTGCTTGACCCAGTCGTCGCGTTCGATGCGGCCCTTGAAATTCAGGTATCCATCGACCCACTCGCGCTCCGCCTTCTTCCACGAAGCAACTTGCGCGTAGGTGTAGATGCCCAGTTCGTTCAGCGTGCCCTCGATCTTCGGCCCGACGCCGGAGATCAGCTTGAGGTCGTCGACGGCCGCCGGCTTTTCGATGCCTGCCGGGCGGTTCTTGTCCTCGAGCGAGGGCTTGCCGGCTACGGCGGCAGCCTTGGCCGGCTTCGATTTGTCGACGGTGTCACCTTCGACCTTGGCGTTGGCAGCGGCTTCCGCCTTCGCCGTCGCCGGCGTCTTCAAGGATGCATTGGTCTCGCTGGCAGCGGTCTTGGCACGGGCGGCATTCGACGGCGGCACGGAAACGGCCGGCCCATCGCTGACTTTCTTGGCGACGCTGGTCGCAGTCTTTGCCGGAGCCGGGTCAGCCGTCATCAGCGTCGTCAGGCCGCCTTCCGGCGCGGAATAGATGCGGTCGATCTGCGGACCCGGGGTAACTTCGGCACCCTTGCCTGCCTCGAAGCGGTCGATGATCTGCTCGAGCTTCTCGGGCGTCAGGTCTTCGAAAGTATCCTTGAAGATCATGACCATCGGCGCGTTGACGCAGGCGCCCTGACATTCAACCTCTTCCCAGGAGAGCGTGCCGCTCTCGTTGAGGGTGAAGGGGTCACGGGCGATCTTGCTCTTGCAGACCTTGATCAGATCCTCGGCGCCGCGCAGCATGCACGGCGTCGTGCCGCAAACCTGGACGTGGGCGCGCGTGCCGACCGGCTTAAGCTGGAACTGGGTGTAGAAGGTCGCAACTTCGAGCACGCGGATATAGGCCATGCCAAGCATGTCGGCGATCGACTCGATGGCCGCCTTCGTCACCCAGCCGTCCTGATCTTGAGCGCGCATCAAAAGCGGGATGACGGCGGACTGCTCACGACCCTTGGGGTATTTCTTGATCGTTTCCTTCGCCCAGGCGGCGTTCTCCTTGCTGAAGGCAAAGCTCGCTGGCTGGACGGTGTCTTCGGCTAGTCGACGAACGGACATTCTAGTGGACACCTTATCAGTTAATCGAACCGCACCGCGATTTCGTCACCGAGACGAATTCGCAGGCATAGGCTGACTGGTCTTTCTGCAAAAATACGATGTAGCGCGTGCCATTGGCGACCGCGGCCTTGATCTCGTAGCCCTTGGCGACGAGGTCGGCCATCGAGCCCCCGCGCATGCCACCCGACGTCGCACCGCTGTCGACCGACTCCTGCGCAGGAGCGGCCGATGCGAAAGCGAGAAGAGCAAGCGCGGCCAGGGGCACGAGACGCATCAGCGGTCTACCTCACCGAACACGATATCGAGGGAGCCCAGCACGGCCGAAACGTCGGCAAGCTGGTGTCCTCGACAGAGGAAATCCATCGCCTGGAGATGTGCGTAACCCGGCGCGCGGATCTTGCAGCGATAGGGCTTGTTGGTGCCGTCGGAGACGAGATAGACGCCGAACTCGCCCTTCGGCGCTTCGACGGCAGCGTAAACTTCGCCGGCCGGCACGTGATAGCCTTCGGTGTAGAGCTTGAAGTGGTGGATCAGCGCTTCCATCGAACGTTTCATCTCGCCGCGCTTCGGCGGAACGATCTTGCCGTCGAGCGACGAAACCGGACCGACCTTGGCATCGCCGAGCAGGCGATCGACGCACTGACGCATGATGCGCGCCGACTGGCGCATCTCGATCATGCGGATCAGGTAGCGGTCGAAGCAGTCGCCGTTCTTGCCGATCGGGATATCGAATTCGAGATCCGAGTAGCACTCGTAGGGTTGCGAGCGGCGCAGGTCCCAGGCAGCGCCCGAGCCGCGCACCATCACGCCCGAGAAGCCCCAGGCCCAGGCGTCATCGAGCTTGACGACGCCGATGTCGACGTTGCGCTGCTTGAAGATGCGGTTGCCGGTGAGCAGCTCATCAATGTCGTCGACGGTCTTCAGGAACGGATCGATCCATTTGCCGATGTCTTCGACCAACTCGTGCGGCAGGTCCTGGTGGACGCCGCCCGGACGGAAATAGGCCGAGTGCATGCGCGCGCCACAGGCACGCTCATAGAACACCATCAGCTTTTCGCGCTCTTCGAAGCCCCAGAGCGGCGGCGTCAGCGCGCCGACGTCCATGGCCTGCGTGGTGACGTTCAAGAGGTGCGAGAGGATGCGGCCGATTTCCGAATAGAGGACACGGATGAGCTGACCGCGAATCGGGACTTCCGTGCCCGTCAGCTTTTCGACCGCAAGCGCGAAAGCATGCTCCTGGTTCATCGGCGCCACGTAGTCGAGGCGGTCGAAATAGGGCACGGCCTGCAGATAGGTCTTGGTCTCGATCAGCTTCTCGGTTCCGCGATGCAGAAGGCCGATATGCGGATCGACGCGTTCGACGATTTCGCCATCAAGCTCGAGCACCAGACGAAGAACGCCGTGCGCCGCCGGATGCTGCGGACCAAAGTTGATGTTGAAGTTGCGGACATTGTGTTCGGTCATACCGATTGCTCCAGGCCGGACGGCAGCCGCTTGGCGGCTACCGCGGGCCACTTAGTCTCACCGTGCTTTCGCTTTCTCGTCGCCAGGCAGCACGTAGTCCGTGCCTTCCCAGGGAGAGAGGAAGTCGAAGTTGCGGAATTCCTGCTTCAGCTCGACGGGCTCGTAGACGACGCGCTTGGCTTCGTCGTCATAGCGCACCTCGACAAAACCGGTGACCGGAAAGTCCTTGCGCAGCGGATGTCCTTCGAAACCGTAGTCCGTCAGGATGCGGCGCAGGTCCGGATGGCCGGTGAACAGGATGCCGTACATGTCGTAGGCTTCGCGCTCGAACCAATCGGCGCCCGGATAGACCGGCGTCGCCGATGGAACCGGTTCGTTCTCGCCGGTCGAAACCTTGACGCGCACGCGCAGGTTCTGGCGCGGCGACAGCAGGTGATAGACGACATCGAAGCGATCCGGCCGCTGCGGCCAGTCGACGCCGCAGACATCGACGAAGTTGACGAAGGCGCATTGCACGTCATCGCGCAGGAAAGTGAGCAGCGCGATGAGGTTTGCCGCCGTCGTCGTCAGCGTCAGTTCGCCATAGGCCAGCGATGCGTCGGAAATCAGCGCACCGCGCGTCTCACGCAGGTAGGACGCAAGCTCGTTCAGGGCTTCACTCATATCAAAGACCCCCTGCCCTTAGCGCTCGATCGTGCCGGTCCGGCGGATCTTCTTCTGCAGCAGCAGCACGCCGTAAAGCAGCGCTTCTGCCGTGGGAGGACAGCCTGGCACATAGATGTCGACGGGAACGACGCGGTCGCAGCCGCGAACAACCGAATAGGAATAGTGATAGTAGCCGCCGCCGTTGGCGCAGGAGCCCATCGAGATGACGTAACGCGGCTCCGGCATCTGGTCATAGACCTTGCGAAGCGCAGGCGCCATCTTGTTGGTCAACGTGCCGGCGACGATCATGACGTCGGACTGGCGCGGCGAGGCGCGCGGCGCAAAACCGAAACGCTCGGCATCGTAGCGCGGCATCGACATCTGCATCATCTCGACCGCACAGCAGGCGAGACCGAACGTCATCCACATCAGCGAGCCGGTACGGGCCCAGTTGATGAGCTCGTCCGTCGAAGTAACGAGAAAACCCTTGTCGGCGAGCTCGTTGTTGATCTCGCCGAAGAATGCGTCATTGCTGCCAATCGGCTTGCCAGTGGCGGGATCGATGATCCCCTTCGGCTTGGGCGCAACGAGCGCGGTGCCGGATGATGCTAGTTCCATTCCAGCGCTCCCTTCTTCCATTCATAGACAAAGCCGATCGTCAGCACGGCGAGGAAGACCATCATCGACCAGAAGCCGAACCAGCCCAGATCATGGAACGAAACCGCCCAGGGGAAGAGGAAGGCGACTTCGAGGTCGAAGATGATGAAGAGGATCGACACGAGATAAAAGCGGATGTCGAACTTCATGCGGGCGTCATCGAACGCATTGAAGCCGCACTCATAGGCCGACAGCTTTTCCGAATCAGGAGCCTTGAAGGCGACGGCGAAGGGAGCAATCAGAAGCGCCAGGCCGATCACCAATGCGATTCCAATGAAAATCGCGATCGGAACGTAGGAACCGAGAAGTTCAGTCATTGTTATCCGTCCCTGCCTGCGGGAGGGCGCATGGGAGAGCACCAAAACAACAGATCTCGCAGGCCGAAAAATATGTTGCAACGCCAGAGTGGTTAGCGCAGCCCGCGCCTGCGCGCAAGCCTTCAAGGGTCATTTAAACCGGTTCACGACACAGGATCGAATGGGTGGGCGCGACAAAGCTCGGAATTACGGGCCATCGTCGACTTTACCGTAAACAGCGGCAATGCGAGACAGATTGCCGCAGCGCACAAATCCAGCCACACAACACAGAAACAGGAAAATCTGGAAGAGGAAAGTGGCGCGAGTGACGGGGCTCGAACCCGCGACCTCCGGCGTGACAGGCCGGCACTCTAACCGACTGAGCTACACCCGCGCATGATGACCGTGAACGATCATTATTACCACCATTGGCCATTCATGAGAATGCCTAGGCAGAACCAGATCAAGAGTGGCGCGAGTGACGGGGCTCGAACCCGCGACCTCCGGCGTGACAGGCCGGCACTCTAACCGACTGAGCTACACCCGCATCATCTTGACTTGGCTGGAGCGTTTCCGCCCCGGCACCGAGCGGGCTTGCCCGTTCGATGAGCGGCTAACTAAGCGGTTCGCATTTGGGTGTCAAGCGTGTTTGAAGACAAATCCATGACGGAACGAAAAATGATCCACAGGCCAGGGTGACGGCAAACTTCTGGAAGCTGGATCGCGTGCACGACGCAGCCACAGGTCACTCCGGCCGCCGCTTCTATCCCGTCCGATGGTGCCGAACAGCGAATCTTTGTTTCTCGCCCTCCCCCGCCGCGCGGGGCGGCCAAGAACCCGCTTTCCTGTCCACAAGCACGAACCCCGGCAATTCAGGGCGTTGCGCAACCCGTAACAAAAAAAATCATAAAAACGATACAAATGCTCTTGCGGTTTTTTTCGGTTACGCCTAGATCACGGCCACCGACGCGGCGGACTGATCCGGTCCGGATGCGGAAGGGCGATTAGCTCAGTTGGTAGAGCGCCTCGTTTACACCGAGGATGTCGGGAGTTCGAGTCTCTCATCGCCCACCATTATTCTCCCCGAAGATCGACATCCATACACTTGCGGCATCGCTGTGTATTCGTGCGCAGCTCGCGCCTGCCTTCATAATCTCTTCGAGATGGGCGATGCGCTTTAAGCGGGCGGGAATCAGGGCCTCGACAATCACGATCGAAGCAACCTGTCGACACGACCGCTAATTTCGCCGGATACGCAGTCCCGCGCGGCGCGCTTACGCACCGTGATACTGCTCGTCGGTCACATGCTCCAGCCAATCCACAGCCTTGCCGTCGAGCGCTTCCTGAATAGCCAGGTGCACCATTGCGGTCTCGGGCGCGGCCCCATGCCAGTGCTTTTCGCCCGGCGGGAACCAGACGACATCGCCCACGCGAATCTCGCGCACCGGGCCGCCCCAGGTCTGCGCCAGGCCGCGGCCCGCGGTCACGATCAGTGTCTGGCCGAGCGGATGGGTGTGCCAGGCGGTGCGGGCCCCCGGCTCGAAGGTAACGCTGACCGCGCGGACCCGCGCCGGATCCGCGGCCTCGATGACCGGGTCCTGCCGCACTGTGCCGGTGAAATACTCCGCCGGCGCGCGCATCGAAGGTCTCGATCCACCGGGTATGATCTCCATCTCTCGTTCCTCCGGGTTTTCGTTTGCGGCACTTCCGTTCAGCGAAAGTGCGTCACGCCGAACAGGCATCGCCTTTCCGCGACCCTATCATAACCTGTGGATTGTCACAGTCGGGCAGGCAGCACGGGCGATCTCGCAAAGGTGTTCGTGGTGCGTCAGATAGATCACCTGGCCCACGCGCGCCATGTCAGCCATCTGCTCGAAGGCACGGCCGGCGCGCCCGTCGTCGAAAGTCTCCATGATGTCGTCGGCGATGAAGGGCAGCGATTCGCGTGCTGCCGCGATTTCGTGATAGCCGGCGATTCTGAGCGCCAGATAAAGTTGGAATCGGGTGCCTTTGGAGAGATCCTTGGCAAGTTTCGATCCGCCGCCGGCGGCGTTGGCGATCAGAAACTCCTGCCCCCTGTCGGATTGCGCCGACAGGCCGGAATATTCTCCGCCGCTGATGCGGCTGAAGGTTTCGGAGGCCCGGCGCATCATCGCGCTGCGGTGCCGCTCGCGGAAAAGCCGAAGCGCCGTTTCCGCCGCGATGACGCCTGCCCGGAGCCGCAGGTAAGCGAGCGCCCTGCTCTCAATCTCAAGCAGCAGCGTTCGCCGCTTCTGATCGAGTTCGGCCACCGTATCCCCGCCTTCGACATCGGCGAGCGCCTTCTCCTTGCCGCGCATATCCGTGTGCGATTCGCTGACGTCGCGGTCGCTGTCTTCGAGCGCCGCGTCGAGCCGCGCCAGCTCCAGCCGGACCGCGGCGTCATCGAACTCAGCGAGCAACGCCTCGGCCTCCTCGCACTTGGCAACGCCAAGTCGGGATGCGAGGTCCGCTTCCAGTTCGGCTATTCGCTGTCGCAGGCGCTCCTGCTCGCGCGCGTTTTCAAACTGCTGCGCGGCTTCCTCGAGTGTATCGCACGCGAAGAATTCAGTAACGAGGCGCCGGCGCGCGCCATGAATCTCGCGTGCGCCACAGATTTCGCGCCGCTCTTCCTCCAGTCGGGCCAGTTCCGACAGAAAGGTCGCCCGGCGATCGGCAATCCGCTGCGCCTCGGCGGCACGCGCCTTGAGCATCGTAAAAGTTGCGAACGTATCGTCTGTCGCGGATGCGCCGGCAAGGTCGGCGATATCGCGCTCGAAAGCTGCCTGATCCTTGCGCATGCCGATGACGCGATATTCGAGATCGGCCTTGCGTTGCGCGAGCTTGTCCAGATCCTGCAGGATAGCGAGCATCGCGCCAATTTGCTCCGGCACGAGCTGTTCGCTGCGTTCGGCAAGCCAGCTCTTGGCGAGAAGCGCATTCCACTGCTCCTGCCAGGCAGCCATCTCTGTCTCGGCAAGGTCAAGGGCCGCGCGGCGGCCGTCAAGAACCGTTGCGCCGCGCTTCACCGCCTCGCGGGCCGCGTTGCGGGCGGCGGCCGCCGCTTGCGCTTGCGATACGACCCGCTCGGCGATCAGCAGGAGATCGTCGAGCCGCTCCGGCAACCCCTCTCGTATGCCGATGCCGGCAAGCTCGCCGCTGATCGCGCGAATCGCTTCGGCTTCCTCGGCATGCGCGCGCTCAAATTCCAGGCGCGCCACACGCAATTGCGCGCGAATCTCGAGCACCGAAATCCGAACGGCAAGCCAGGCCTCCACTTGCGGCAAACTCGTGACGCTGGGTAAGCCGCACGACGTAGCGATGGCTGCGAGAACCTGCGCCTGGGCCTTCCCTTCCTCGCTGCACCGCTGCTGCTGTTCGCGGAGCGCCGCGAGCCGGGCGCGTCGCTCGGCGAGTGAAAGGGATAAGCCGCGCATCTCGGCGAGCCGCGCCGTTTCGGCGAGGCGCAGCGCGGTAACCTCGTCATCCCTGCCCATCGCCTCTTCGAAAACGACGGCCGTTTCGTGGACGAGCCGGTCCTTGTGCCGTTTCCAGGCCTCATCACGATGGCGACGCAGCGCCGCGGCCGAAACATCGTCCAGAGTGCCGCCGTCGGCAGACAGCGCGTCCAGCCGCGCCTCCTCGCCCGCAAGCAGTTCCTGCTCGCCGGCGATGCGATCGGACAGGCGCGCTTGCCGTTCCTCCAATGTGGCGGCCGCCTTGCGCCAGGCCTCAAGCGCTCCGGGTGCCGGAACGCCAAGCGCCAGCAGATCGTCGGCGCTTCCGGCAAAAGGTTGCAGCAGCAACAGCTTGTCGGCAAGTTCCGCCTCCAGCCGATCCAGCGACTGTGCGGCTGCCTGTTTCCGCAGCAGACAGTCGCTGCGACGCAGCAGCGTTAGCCGCCCGGAAAGACCCGAGGCATCCGCCGGTCCCCCTTCTCCATCGATCCGCGCCAGTTCACACTCAGCGACCCGATTTTCCTCGGCGGCGGCCTGCGCTTCGTGCCGAGCGGACGTGCACCGTTCGGCCAGGGCAGAATGCCGGCGCGCGAGATCCTGAAGCCGCGCACCAACCCCTGCCGGCAGCAGCAGCTCGGCAGGGTCGCGGTCCGCCGGCTCGCCGAGCCGCAGCAGGCAGCCGGCGATCTCCGTAGACGTCCTCGCCAGTTCTTCCAATCGCGACGGCATGTCGCGCGCGGCCGTAACATAGCGCGCATCGAGCGCTGTCTCCTGCAGCGCCGTCAGCCGTTCGGCCAGGCACAGCCCTTCCTTGTCGAGTGGTAATTGTTCCAGCGCATCGCGACGATGCTTCATCTCGCTTTCGGTCTGCCGGAGCCTGACCTCGATCTCCGCTTCCTGGCGGCGAAGCGCCGGCAGTTCGGTTGCCCATTCGGTCGGCGGAACCGGCAACACCGGCGCGCTCGCCAGCTCCATGCGAAGCGCGCGCAGCCGGCCAAAATTCGGCATTGCCTCGATCTCAGTCTTCAATCTAGCCCGCGCGACCCGAAGCTCGGCGCGGCGTGTGATCGCCTCGTCGTGACGGTCGCGCGCTTGCGCCAGCGTCTTGCGGAGCGCCGCATATTCGCGTGCATTGATATCGAGGGCGTTTCGTTCCGTCCTCAAAGCATCAAGCTGCGCCTTCAGCTCGGCAAGCTGATGCTTACGCGCCTGTGGCCGATAGAAGACGTCCGCCTGGCCACGCAAGGCCGCAAGGATCGCCGTGCTATCCGGCAGACCCGAGCTTGCGGAAAACAATAGCGATCCAAGCTCGCCCTCGCTCTTCAGGATCGCCTCGCCGCCCTTCTCGATGCTCTCGTCATCGAGCGAAAACATCGTCTGATAGGTGTCGCGGTCGATTGCGCCCAGCGCTCCGGAGAAGAGATTGTCGGGCAGCGGCTGATCATCAGCACCAACCAGCGAGTTCGTCTTGCGTTTGACCCGGAACACACGGTGAGTCCGGTCGGCCGCCGTGAGCGTGCCGCCGACGCGCATCGTCGGATAGGGATGCAGGAACCCATAGGGGCTCGAGTGCTCTATCCCGAAGAGCAGATCGAGGAAGCCGGAAAAAAGGGTCGATTTGCCCGCTTCGTTCGGTCCGTAGACGATGTGCAGATCGGGCACATCGGCCGTGTTCTCACCGAAGTCGAGGCGGCGATCGGTGAATTTGCCATAGCGGACGAGATCAAGCGCACGTAGCCGCATCAGTGGCTGCCCTCGCCGGCACTGCCGCCATGAAGATGGGCAAGCACCTCCATACCTCCCGATGCGCCGGCCTCGAAAGCGAGCCGTTCGATCGCATCTTCGTCAGGCGCCAAAGCTTGGCGCAGCTCCGGCGGCAGCTGTTGCAGCAAATCTTCCACGGCCGCCCGGACCTCCTGGCGAAAGCCGTGGGCGGGCAGAACGTCGGCCTCGACGAGAGCCACCAGCTCATCGACCGGATCCAGCATTGCACCCGTTTTTTCCGCGAGCGGACTGCGGCAGGCGAGTTCCAGCTTCTCGATCCAGCAACCGACGATGCCGGCCGCGATGTTGTCGATCTCGGCGCGCAACAGGTCCGTGTCATGGCGAAGGCGCCAAGCCAGCGGCGTTGCCCCCGTCAGCGTTACGCGCAGGATCACGTTTTCCGCGGCCGTATCCACAGTGACGCGCGTAAGCGCCTGCCTGACCGCATCGAGCACATCGCGCCACTCGGAGAGGCCGGTGATATCGACCGGCAGGCGCTCGAAACTGGCGATACCGAGCGGCATCTCGGCAATCTCGGTCCGTCCGTCGTCATCGATCGCCACCAGCGTCACGCTTTTCACGCCGGCCTCGTTGATGTCGCGGCCCTGCGGTATGCCGGGCATGACGACGAAGCGGCCTGTCGCATGGATCTGGCGTTGGTGGATATGGCCGAGCGCCCAGTAGTCAAAACCATGCGCCACGAGGTCGGCGGCACTGCAGGGCGCATAGGGATCATGGCCAGCGGCGCCGGCAAGGCTGGTATGCAGCATGCCGATGTTGACTGCGCCCGGCATCGGCGGCTGAAAGGCCGGCAGCAGGCTTTCCGGCGCGTGCGGACTGGCGAAACTTACCCCGTGCACGTAGACGTCGCGCCCGCTTGCCAGGGTCTTGGCGAGAACAGCCTTTGCCTTGCCCTTGAACACATGTGCCGAGGGCGGCAGCGTAAGCTCGTTGGTGACCTGCGACTGGGCGTCGTGGTTGCCGCGGATGACGAACGTCCGGATCCCCGCCTCATCCAGCCGGCGCAACTCCCGTCCGAGAAACAGCGCCGTGTTCATCGACGTCTGGCTACCGTCATAGAGATCGCCCGCGATCAGCAGCGCATCGACCTGCTCGGCGATGCAGAGATCGACGATCTTGACGAAGGCGCGTCGAGAGGCGCCACGCACGATCTCCGCGAGGTCGGCGTTCCTGAGGGCGAGGCTGCGGAGGGGCGAATCGAGATGAAGATCTGCGGTGTGGACGAAGCGGAAGGGCATGGCCGACCATGGCCCGGCAGGCCGGTGCCCGTCAATCAGCGGCGTCCCTTCATCCACGTGGCAGATTGGCCGGTTACAGACGAGCACATTTCAGGCCAGCCAAGTAAAGCCGAGACTAATACAGAAGATCCCCGTGAAGATTGACGAAACCAAACGATCAACCGCACCGTCCGAGTACCTGCAAATATCAGATTATACTCACTTTAATCGCTTAGGGTTTTTGTAACATCTTGTTCGCTAGGTTTCCGCCGGCTGCGCTCAGAGCGCGTCCAGGCACCGGAATGATTCCTGCTTCGGCATCCGCTCCGTCATGACGATCAAGAGCCGGAACGACTTCATCAAGTACAGCTTTATGGACGGCCGTCCTTCCGGGGGGAACCTATGTCACGGCTCAAGATTTCACACACGCTCATTGCCCTTTTCCTCGTGGTCGCCGTCATTGTCGCGGCGCTTGCGGTCTCCTCGCTCGGCGGCATCAAGATGATGAACGAGCGCAACAACGAGATCGCCACCACCTGGCTGCCGCGTGTCTCGCTTTCCCGCGCGCTCGAAACCCAGCTTTCCGACACGCGCATGGCGTTTGCGCGCCACCTGATCTCGCTGACGCCCTTCGAGAAGAAGGCCGCGGAAAAAGTCATCGGCCAGACCGTCGAAGGCTTCAACAAGCTCGCCGACGACTATGCGGCGCTGATGGTGACGGACGCCGACAAGGCAGCGCTGGAAAAAGTGCGCGCTGCCTACCAGGCCTACCTCTCCATCGCAGATGGCATGGTCAAGCTCTCCAACAACCTCGAGAACATGAAGGCGCAGAGCGTCTTCAAGGTCGAGATGCGTGAAACGGAGCAGAAGGTCGACGAGGCGATCAAGGAAGTGCGCGCCCTCAACGTCGCCGGAGCCGATGCCGCGGTTGCCGCAAGCTCGGCAACGCATGACCAGATCCGCAAGATCGAGATGGCCGTCATCGCTGTCGCTGCCATCATCGTGATCGGCGCCATTCTCTATGCCGTGCGCGGTATCGCTCGTCCGATCCAGATCATTACCCGTTCGATGGCGCGCCTTGCGGAGGGCGACACGGACAGGAACATCCCCTACGGCGCCCGCAAGGACGAAATCGGCGAGATGGCTCGTGCCGTCGAAGTCTTCCGTCAGGCGGCAATCACCAACCAGCAACTCGAAGCGGATGCTGAGGCGCAGCGCGCACGCGCCGAGGCCGATCGCCTGCGTCTGACCGAAGAAGCGGAGGCCGCAGCTCAGCGCCGTCTCCAGGAAGCGACGGCGGGCCTGGCCGGCGGTCTGCGCCGCCTGGCCTCCGGCGATCTCGCCTTCCAGCTCAACGAGCCTTTCGCGCCTGATTTCGAGCAGCTCCGCCACGACCTGAACCAGGCCGTCGCCCAGCTTGCCGACACGCTTGCCGCCGTTTCGGCCAGCTCCGGCAGCATCGACAGCGGTGCGCGCGAAGTCAGCCAGAGCGCCGACGACCTGTCGCGCCGGACCGAGCAGCAGGCCGCTTCGCTGGAAGAGACCGCCGCCGCCCTCGACCAGATCACCGTCAATGTCGGCAATTCGTCGAAGCGCACCAACGAGGCCCGCGCCGTGGCCAGCCAGGCAAACGAAAGCGCCCGCAAGTCCGGCGCGATCGTCTCGGGCGCCGTCGATGCCATGGGCCGGATCGAGCATTCGTCGAGCCAGATCTCGAACATCATCGGCGTCATCGACGAGATCGCCTTCCAGACGAACCTCCTGGCGCTGAATGCCGGCGTCG
Source organism: Ensifer sp. B1-9 (assembly GCF_050474445.1). Classification (NCBI taxonomy): domain Bacteria; kingdom Pseudomonadati; phylum Pseudomonadota; class Alphaproteobacteria; order Hyphomicrobiales; family Rhizobiaceae; genus Ensifer; species Ensifer sp. B1-9. The sequence continues at coordinate 439,668 of NZ_JBCHVG010000002.1, read as the reverse complement.
AAGCGGCCCGCGCCGGTGATGCCGGCAAGGGTTTTGCCGTCGTCGCCCAGGAAGTGCGCGAACTTGCCCAGCGCTCGGCCAATGCGGCCAAGGAGATCAAGGATCTGATCCGCAACTCCGCCGTCGAAGTCGAGAGTGGTGTCCGGCTCGTGCGCGAAACCGGCGAGGCTCTCCGCACCATTGAAGGTTTCATCGTCACGATCAACCAGCACATGGATGCGATCGCCGTCTCGGCGCAGGAGCAGTCCGCGGGACTGTCGGAGGTCAACATGGCCGTGAACCAGATGGATCAGGTGACGCAGCAGAATGCCGCGATGGTCGAGGAAGCCAATGCGGCAAGCGCCACGCTTGCCCAGGAAGCTGGCCGCCTGCGAGATCTGATCGCCCGCTTCACCCTGGAAGAAGCCCAGGCCTACGGCTACGCGCCGTCCGCCGGCTCGACCCGCCGGGCGGCATAACCATCGCGCAGGTCCGAACCTGGTTTTTCGCGGGCTCGCGCCGGAGACATCGCAATCGACCGTGAAGTGGACGAGCGATTTGTAACCGATGTTCGGGTTACGAAAACCATGACGAACCAACAGAAACGGCCGCCGGAAACGGCGGCCGTTTCTTTGCCTGTCGGGTGCTTACCGTGAAGTCCCGGAGGTTTGTGTCGACAAATGCGGTAATTATAACTATCACTAATGTTACTGCCATTTCACATGGCACCTCATGAAATTCCAATGACGATCATGAAGAAGACATTCGAAGTTTCCGACAGACTGTTCGAGCTCTACCATCGGGTCCACCGGCTGGTGAACGAATCGATGACCGAAGAAGGCGTATCGCTGGCACGCAGCAAGTTCCTCTTCTTCCTCAGCAAGCTCGGTCCCTGTCGCTCGACCGATATTGCCTGCGCGCTGAACTTCGCGCCGCGCACGGTTACCGAAGCCATCGACGGTCTCGAACGTGACCGCCTGGTCATGCGCAAACCGGACCCGGAAGATCGGCGCGCAAAGATCGTCTCGATCACCGAAACCGGGCGCATCGTTCTCGAGGCCGCCGAACATCCACGCAAGCAGCTGCTCGAGGAAATCTTCTCGGCGCTCGACGACGAGGAACTCGACGCCCTCTACGACATCGTCGGCAAGCTGGTGGACAGGACGGACGAGATCCGCAAGCGCAAGGATGAAGCCGAAGAGGCAGCACAGATCGCTGTCGCCCGCTAATGGCGGCTCCTCGATCGGGTCACGCAGTGCCGAAATTGAAAGAGGCCGGGACGTCATATCCCGGCCTCTTCCGTTTTCTCCGGGCGTAACGCTTACATCGCGTTGATAGCGCCGATGGAGAAGAACAGGGTCTCGCCGGAGGAGTCGTCGACACCGTCATTGTCGGTGACGACGTAGCCGTTGCCGCCGGCGTCGACGGTGAAACCTTCGACCTTGTCGACGACGTAGCCGTTCAGCGCCTTCAGGTCCGGAATGAGGTCACGTACCTCTTCCTTCTTGACGACCGGCAGTTCGCCACCGAGTGCTGCCGGCTTCAGTTCCGTCAACGCCACCCGGTAGATCTTCTTGAGCTTGGCTGCCTGGCCGATCAGGTTGTCGCGCTCGATGACATAGGCGTAGTCGCCATGAACGGAGATTTCCGAGAGGCCGACCCAGCCGTCACCGGCCTTTTCCAGCGGGTAGCGCACGGCGCCCCACTCTTCGCTCTTCGGCTTATAGGAAACGAGCTTGACGAAACCCTTCTCGTCATCCTTCCATTCGCGTTGGACAGCCATCCACAGCGTCTGATCGTCACCTTCGCCAACGACAGTGATGCCTTCGAAGCCGAAGCGGGTTTCGCCGACACGCAGCGCTTCAGGCAGGGCGATTTCCTTCTTGATCTCGCCCTTCTTGTTCACGTGGAAGATTGCGTGATTGTAGAGCTTGTCGGAGTTGCCCTCGGATGCGAGCCAGAAGCCCCCTTCCCCGTCATTGGCGATGCCCTCGATGTCGAGCTTCTGAGCCGGCGCGCCGTCCCGGGTGATCGTGAGCGTTTCGGTGATGAGGGCCGGCTTCTGCGTTGCGTCGATCGTGAAGATCGTCGGCTGGGACGAGAAGACCGAGTCGTTGACGGCGCGCAGGAAACCTGGCTTGTCCGCGACGGCGGCGAGACCGGAGAGTGCGCCAAAGCCGATCGGCAGGTCGTCCTTCTCAGCGGAGCGGATCTGCGGATAGGCTGCCTCGCCCTCGCCGCGCTCGTAGATCATCACGTGCGAACGCGCGCCGCCGTCCTCGACGAGATCGACTTCGTTTGCGGTCGCGAGCAGATTGCGCGACGGAATAGCGACGGCGCCTTCCGGCGAGATGCCCGACGGCAGCAACTGCAGCAGTTCAGGCTCCGCACCGGTGTCCTTGTAGACGCCAACGACCGAAGCACGCTCCGAGAGCAGGAAGAACAGGTTGTCGTCACCGAACTTCGCTGCGTCCAGGCCCTCGGGCTCGACGCCCTTGGCAGAAGAACGCTTCTCCGGATAGTGGCCGATCGCGGCAATGGCATGCTCGAAGCTCGCACCCGATTCGTAGAGGACCCTGCCGGTCGTATCGAAGATCGTGAAGCCGCGCGAACCGCCTTCGTAGTCGCCTTCGTTGGCCACGACGATCCGGTTGTCATCGAGCCACTTCACCGCATCCGGCTCGCGCTTGCGGCCCGGCTGTTCGTCCTTGAAGGCAATCGCACCGTTGCGCTTGGTGTCGATGTCCTTGAGGTCAACCGTGCCGGCGGAGAAATGCGTCTTCACCGTCGCGGTCTTGCCGTCGATGATGACGATGTGGTTGTTTTCCTGCAGCGTCAGCGCAATCTCGTCTTTGCTGTTGAAGGAGACGAATTCCGGCTCCGGATCCTCGCCGGCGATTTCGGCAAGACCTGTCAGCGTCACACGCTTCAGCGCGCCGCAATCGGCAACGCCGTCCTTCAGGGACAGGATGACCAGGTCGCCGGCCGGCATCTGCGGGATCTTGCCTTCGTTCACGTCCTCGTCACGCTCGTTTTCAATGGCGATCGCTGCAAGCGTGCGATCCTTGTTGACGGCGACCGAGTCCGGCTGACCGCCGAGGTCACAGGTTGCCTCAACCTTCTTCGAAGCGAGATCGACCACAGCGAGAAGACCGGAAGGCTTGACGAAGCTTTCGCGCGTGTTGACCGCAACGAGCGCCTTGGCGCCGGCAACGGTGACGGAGGTCGGCTCACCATCGAAGGAGATCGTGCCGGCAGCCTTCGGCGCCTTGGCATCGGTGATGTCGATCAGGCCGACGCGCTTGCCCGGGCTGTCCGAGTAGATCAGCGTATTGCCGTCCTCGCTGGCCGCAATGATCTCGGCGGACGTCGGCGCCTTGCGCGCGTCGCCTTCAGGCAGATTGTCGGCAACAGCGAAGGATGCAATCCGGTTGAATACGGGCTCGGCCGCCGCGGGAAAAACCGCGGATGCAAGAAGGACGGCGGCAAGTGCCGCCACGCGCGATGCATTGGTCATAAAATCCCCCATGGACACTACTGAAAAACATGGGGTTTCTGCGCGATGGGGATGACAGCCGAATGACAGCCGAACGGTTTTGCACCACTCAGGCGGCGGCGGTCTCCCGCTCGCGCCTGATCTCGTTGCGCATGATGAACAGCGAGGCTGCGAGGATCAGCACGGCACCGATCCAGAGATAGCCGGTCGGCGCGTAGCCAAAGACCAGCCAGCCGGCGAAAACATTGAGCGGCAGCTTCAGATCATCGAAGGGCTGCACATAGGCTGCGTCAGCAACCGTGTAGGCCAGTGTCAGCAGATACTGCGCGAAAACTGTCAGAACTCCGGCGAGCACGAGAAGGCCGAGTGCCGCGCCGTCCGGAACCGCAAAACCAGCCGTCAGCGCTATGGCACCATTGATCGGGGTCAGGAGGACAAGCAGCCAGATGGTGATCGTTTCGGGACGCTCGCTGCTCGTCAGGCTCTTCGTGATGAGTGACGACGCGCCCCACAGCAACGCGGAGAGGATCGGCAGCAGGGCCGCCCAGGTGAAGCTGTCCGACCAGGGTTCGAGAATGATCATGGCGCCGGCAAATCCGACCGCCGTCGCGGTCCAGCGCGCCGGGCCGACGCGCTCGCCAAGAAACAGGCGAGCGCCAAGGATGATGAAGAACGGCGAGGTCATGACCAGGGCGATCGCCTGCCAGATCGGCACGTGAGCGAGGCCGGAGACCCAGGCCCCGACGCCGAAGGCGGCGAGCGCCACACGCACCGCGTGGCGCCAAGGGTAATCGGTGCGCATCGCCGAAAGTCCGGCACGGCGCAGGAACGGCAGGGAAAACAGGAAGGCGAAGGCATATTGCCAGAAGGCCGTGGCGGCGGCGGGAAAGCCGAGCGTCATCGTCAGCCATTGGGTCACGACGTTGAGGCCGGCGAAGGCTATGCCGGCCAGCACCATGAAGCCGGCTCCGGCCATGGCACGCGAGGAGGAAAAACCGAGGGAAGTCTGATTCATGTCATGCACCCTGAGAAACGGACAAACACAAATCAGGACGCATGAGCGCACGGCACGACGCCGGGCAGCCCTGCCCTTCGTGCCGACGACCATTCTCTTTCATCCGGACTATGACCGTCGGCTCCGGAGTTGCACCGGATCTGCTGACCCCTCCCCCTGTTCCAGGAGAAAGGCGCTCGCGGGCTTGGGCCACCGCTTAGCGTTACAGCAACCTTGGCGCGCCTTGAAGGACGCGCGGCGCTGTCGTGCCCTTACCGCCGGTGGGGACTTTCACCCCGCCCTGAGAATGGGCAAGCCGTAGAGCAAATGGCGGGAGGCTGCAAGGGCTGCCCCTGAAATGCAAAAGGGTCCGGCTTTCGCCGAACCCTCGAATACCTGGACTGCCGGCCTCGTGTCCGGCCGCCAAGCAAATCTGATCAGCCGTTGACGGCGTCCTTCAGGCCCTTGCCGGCCGTGAACTTCGGCACGTTGCGAGCCGGGATATCAACTTCCGCACCCGTGGACGGGTTGCGGCCCTTCGAGGCTTCGCGGCGCGAAACCGAGAAGTTGCCGAAGCCGACCAGGCGAATGTCGCCGCCGTTCTTCAGCTCGCCCTGGATGGTCTCGAAAACTGCATCAACTGCAGAAGATGCGTCGGTCTTGGAAAGTCCGGCCTTCTCAGCAACGGCAGACACGAGCTCATTTTTGTTCATGTTTCCACCCCTTTCAGATTGGTTCGAAACGACTGTGTTTTAAGGCGCGGCGGCTTGCGCATCGCCCGCGTCTTGCCTTTCCCAATTGCGCCTAATCCCTTGGAATGCAAGGCTTGCGGCGTGCTTTTACAACAAAAAAGACCGGCCAGAGGCCGGTCTTCCCAATTTTTCTGCAAAATCGGCGCCGCGTGAGGGCGCGGCGCCCATTGCCCGGCACTTTTTAGTGGGCGATCGAAGAACCCGCTTCGTCCTGCGAATCAACCGCTGCGACGGTCGCCGGCTCGTTTGCCGGGTCCCAGTCGATCGGCTCCGGCCTGCGCACCAGAGCGTGTTCGAGCACTTCGCCCATCCGCGAAACCGGGATGATTTCGAGCGCGTTCTTCACGTTGTCCGGGATCTCGGCGAGATCCTTGGCGTTCTCTTCGGGGATCAGCACCTTCTTGATGCCACCCCGGAGCGCTGCGAGCAGCTTCTCCTTGAGACCGCCGATCGGCAGCACCCGGCCGCGCAGCGTGATCTCGCCGGTCATCGCCACATCCTTGGAGATCGGGATGCCGGTCATGATCGATACGATCGCGGTCGCCATGGCGACACCAGCCGACGGACCATCCTTCGGCGTTGCGCCTTCCGGCAGGTGCACGTGGATGTCGCGCTTGTCGAACAGCGGAGGCTCGATGCCGAAATCGATCGCCCGCGAACGGACATAGGACGCCGCCGCCGAAATCGATTCCTTCATCACGTCACGCAGGTTGCCGGTGACCGTCATGCGGCCCTTGCCGGGCATCATGACACCTTCGATCGTCAGCAGTTCGCCGCCGACCTCGGTCCAGGCAAGACCCGTGACCACGCCGATCTGATCGTCGCGTTCGGCTTCGCCGTGACGGAAGCGCGGCACACCCAGGTAGTCGTTGATGTTGTCCGCCGTGACTTCGACCGTCTTGGTCTTGCCCTTGATGATCTCGGTTACCGCCTTGCGGGCGAGCTTCATCAATTCACGCTCGAAGTTACGGACGCCGGCTTCCCGCGTGTAGGTCTGGATGACCGCCATCAGGGCCCCGTCGCTCACGGAGAACTCCTTCGGCTGCAGCGCGTGGTCGCGGATCGCCTTCGGCAGCAGATGCCGCTTGGCGATCTCCAGCTTTTCCTCTTCGGTATAGCCGGCGATGCGGATCACTTCCATGCGGTCCATTAACGGCGCCGGAATGTTCAGCGTGTTGGCCGTGGTGATGAACATCACGTTGGACAGGTCGTATTCGACTTCCAGGTAGTGGTCCATGAAGGTCGAGTTCTGTTCCGGATCCAGCACCTCGAGCAGAGCCGACGACGGATCGCCGCGGAAGTCCTGGCCCATCTTGTCGATTTCGTCGAGCAGGAACAGCGGGTTGGACCGCTTCGCCTTCTTCATCGACTGGACGACCTTGCCCGGCATGGAGCCGATATAGGTACGGCGGTGGCCGCGGATCTCGGCTTCGTCACGAACGCCGCCCAGCGCCATGCGCACATATTCGCGGCCGGTCGCCTTGGCGATCGACTTGGCGAGCGAGGTCTTGCCGACGCCCGGAGGGCCGACGAGGCACAGGATCGGGCCCTTGATCTTCGACGAACGCGCCTGCACGGCGAGATATTCGACGATGCGTTCCTTGACCTTGTCGAGACCGAAGTGATCCGTGTTGAGCACGTCCTCGGCATGGTTCAGGTCGCTCTTGATCTTCGACTTCTTGCCCCAGGGCAGGCCGAGCAACCAATCCAGATAGTTGCGAACCACGGTCGCTTCCGCGGACATCGGGCTCATCTGGCGCAGCTTCTTGAGTTCCGCGTCAGCCTTTTCGCGCGCTTCCTTGGAAAGCTTCGTCTTGGCGATGCGTTCCTCGATCTCGGCCATCTCGTCGCGGCCATCTTCGCCGTCGCCGAGTTCCTTCTGGATCGCCTTCATCTGTTCGTTGAGGTAGTATTCGCGCTGGGTCTTCTCCATCTGGCGCTTGACGCGCGAGCGGATGCGCTTTTCGACCTGCAGGACGGAAATCTCACCTTCCATGAAGCCGAGCGCCTTTTCGAGGCGCATCTTCACGCTGGTGGTCTCCAGCATTTCCTGCTTCTCGACGATCTTGATCGACAGATGCGAAGCGACCGTATCCGCGAGCTTCGAATAGTCTTCGATCTGGCTGGCGACGCCGACGACCTCGGGGGAGATTTTCTTGTTGAGCTTCACATAGCTTTCGAACTCGGAAACGACCGAGCGGCTCAGCGCCTCGATCTCGACCGGATCTTCTTCCGGTTCGTTCAGCGTATGCGCCGAAGCCTCATAAAACTCTTCGCGCGGCGTGTAGCCGTCGATCTTGGCGCGCGCACGGCCTTCGACCAGCACCTTGACGGTGCCATCGGGCAGCTTCAGCAATTGCAGGACATTGGCGATGGTGCCGACGTCATAGATCGCGGACGGTTCCGGATCGTCGTCGGTGGCGTTGATCTGGGTGGCAAGCATGATCTGCTTGTCGGTACCCATGACTTCCTCAAGCGCACGGATCGACTTTTCACGGCCGACGAAGAGCGGCACGATCATGTGCGGGAAGACTACGATGTCGCGGAGCGGCAGGACCGGGTAGGTCGCGCTTTCAGTCGCCGGTGACGTTTTGTTCGTCATGTCATTTCCTTTCCGTCCCGATTTCGGGCCCGTTCCCGGGAGCCCCGCAGGCACTCCCGGCTGTCATATTTTCCACATGAAAGTGGAGTGCGACCGCGTCCATTTCAAGGCTGACGCGACACCCACCGTGGCCGGGTCCTTCTGACTACGCATCATTTCTGTTGCGGGCCTTGCGACGGAGAACGAGGCTCAAGGACGCGCAACGACAAAGGTCCTTCATTGAATCGTCACATCATTGCGTTGTTTGGGACACTTTAGCAACAATCGAATTGTGAAATCTGCGCTGCCGCCCCTTAGTCTCAACAGCTAAGTGCGCAAACATGAAAAAGCCCGCACAAGGCGGGCTTCTCAAACGATAATTCAGCTTTCTCAGGCTGAAACGTTGGTCTTTTCGTCAGACCGCTCGGAGTAGATGTAGAGCGGCCGCGCTGCACCCTTGACCACCTCGTCGGAGATGACCACTTCGCGCACGCCCTCAAGCGTCGGCAGCTCGAACATGGTGTCGAGCAGGATCTTTTCCATGATCGAGCGAAGGCCGCGAGCACCGGTCTTGCGCACGATCGCCCGGCGGGCAATCTCGCGCAGCGCGTCTTCATGGAAGGTGAGCTCCACGTCTTCCATCTCGAACAGGCGCTGGTACTGCTTGACGAGCGCGTTCTTCGGCTCCGACAGGATCTGGATCAGCGCGTCCTCGTCGAGGTCTTCGAGCGTTGCCAGGACCGGCAGACGACCAATGAATTCCGGGATCAGGCCGAACTTGACGAGATCTTCCGGCTCCAGTTCGCGCAGTACTTCGCCAACGCGACGGTCTTCCGGCGCACGAACCGTGGCGCCGAAGCCGATCGAGGTCTTCTCGCCGCGGGCGGAGATGATCTTGTCGAGGCCGGCAAAAGCGCCACCGCAGATGAACAGGATGTTGGTCGTGTCGACCTGCAGGAATTCCTGCTGCGGATGCTTGCGGCCACCCTGCGGCGGTACCGATGCAACCGTGCCTTCCATGATCTTCAGCAGCGCCTGCTGCACGCCCTCGCCCGAAACGTCGCGGGTGATCGACGGGTTGTCGGACTTGCGCGAAATCTTGTCGACTTCGTCGATGTAGACGATGCCGCGCTGGGCGCGCTCGACGTTGTAGTCGGCAGCCTGGAGCAGCTTGAGGATGATGTTTTCGACGTCCTCACCGACATAACCGGCCTCGGTCAACGTCGTGGCGTCCGCCATGGTGAACGGCACGTCGATGATGCGGGCGAGCGTCTGGGCGAGATAGGTCTTGCCGCAACCGGTCGGGCCGACGAGCATGATGTTCGACTTCGCCAGTTCGACATCGCTGCCCTTGGCGGCGTGCGCCAGGCGCTTGTAATGGTTGTGTACGGCGACCGACAGGATACGCTTGGCTTGCTGCTGGCCGATGACGTATTCGTCGAGAACCTTGATGATTTCCTGAGGGGTCGGCACACCGTCGCGGGACTTGACCATCGAGGTCTTGTTCTCTTCGCGAATGATGTCCATGCACAGTTCGACGCATTCATCGCAGATGAAGACGGTCGGTCCGGCAATCAGCTTACGGACTTCGTGCTGGCTTTTGCCGCAGAACGAACAATAAAGCGTATTCTTCGAGTCACCGCCGTTGCTTCCGCTGACCTTGCTCATTTCCACTTCCTTCCAGCACGCCGGACACTTCAAGAAAAGTATCGCGGACCACTCAATTCGCCCTGTAGCCTATCCTCATGCAGGGCTTCCGGGAGTACTTACCGCATCGGCACGGACACGCCCGATACGGCTGCAACGACTCTCCCAACTCATCCGAACACTATGCCCTCAGAATCCAACATAGCATTAACGGTCCATATTAACGGCTTTACCCTGTCGATAAAGCCCTTGAGCCATTACAATTGTGTCACAATTACATCTATCGCGACACAAAAGCGCGTTATCAGGCCTGCTCGGCGCCTTCGATCTCTTCGCGCGAGGTCAGTACCTTGTCGACGATACCCCAGTCCAGAGCCTCGTCCGCGCTCATGAAATGGTCGCGATCGAGCGTCTGTTCGACTTCCTCGTAAGTCCGACCGCAATGCTTGACATAGACCTCGTTGAGGCGGCGCTTCATCTTGAGGATGTCGCGGGCATGGCGCTCGATGTCGGAGGCCTGGCCCTGGAAACCGCCCGAGGGCTGGTGAACCATGATGCGCGCATTCGGCGTCGCAAAACGCATGTCCTTATGGCCGGCCGCCAAAAGCAGAGACCCCATGGAGGCTGCCTGGCCGACGCAGAGCGTCGAGACCGCAGGCTTGATGAATTGCATCGTGTCGTAGATCGCCATACCCGAGGTGACGACGCCGCCCGGGGAATTGATGTAGAGCGCGATTTCCTTCTTCGGGTTTTCGGCTTCGAGGAAGAGGAGCTGGGCGCAGACGAGCGTCGCCATCTGATCTTCGACCGGACCGGTGACGAAGATGATGCGCTCCTTCAGAAGGCGCGAAAAGATATCGTAGGAACGTTCACCGCGGTTGGTCTGCTCAACAACCATCGGCACCAGTGCCAGTGCGGTATCAACGGGATTTCTCATATCGAACCTTCATCAATCGGGCTCGCAAAACCTTTGCGAACCGGGAATCACGGGATTTACCTTCTGCTCCTACATAGAGTGTCAACACCCTTCACTTCAAGTCGCGAAGCTTCGATAACCTTAATCGAACGCCCCGCTTTGCTGCGAAGTCCGGCACTCCTCCACACATGGTTGTCAATAGAGCCTTTTTTCGCCGATAAGCGCGGCGCAAGCCCGCCGCGATCGAGCGTTTCGCACAGGGTTCGATGACCTCGGTAAACGAACGGCAAATCATGCAGCCGATCCATCGCTTCGTCAGAGCTGGGACTCGATCGGCAGAATTCGGATCAGGTTGGCCATCAAACGCCTCGCAAGGCTGGCATCCGGCTCGTGCCGCAGCAGCCTCTCGGAACCGTTGGCGCGATCACGCCAGACAAGCCGTGAGCCGTCCATTCCGAGCCGATAGCTGATCGACGGCGAAGTCTCCTCCTCGAACATGCCGGCGAGTTCGCCGGCAAGAGCCTCGTCCGCAAACACCACGCCCATTTCCGTGTTGAGCGATGCGGAGCGCGGATCGAAGTTCATCGAGCCGACGAAGCCGTGTCGGCCATCGACAACGAAAGCCTTGCTATGCAGGCTCGCATTGCGCGCGCCGAACAACGACATGCGATGTCCTTCGGCGACATCGCCCTGTTCCTTCAATTCGAAGAGTTCCACGCCGGCGCGCACGAGTTTGCCGCGATACTTGACGTACCCGCCGTGAACGGCTGCGACATCCGTCGCAGCAAGAGAGTTGGTCAGCACCGAGACGCGCGCGCCCCGCGCCGCAATGGAGGTAAGCTCGCGCGTCCCGGCAACGCCGGGAATGAAATAAGGTGAAATGATCCTGAGATCCCTCGCGGCCGCCTCTATCAACGGGAAGAGCTCACGCAGCAACCAGTTCTGGCGCCGCTGCATCAGCGCCTTTTCCGGCGGGTCCGATACCAGGCGGATCTCCGAACTCCAGTGAAGGCGCCGCGAGCCGTGATAGATGTCGGCCTCCTTGACCGCGCTGTCGATGCGTTCGATGTAGAACCGGCCCGCCGGCGTCCGGGCAAGCCCGTCGACGGCGTCGCGGAGCGCCGGCAGATATTGCTTGCGCGGTGTGCGCAGCGCCGCGATCGGGAGAACCGAGGCGCTGTTCCAATAGCGGTCGAACATGGCAGACGCCTGCTCCAGCACCGGCCCCACCATCCAGACGTCGAGGTCGCGGAAGTTGGAGAGTTCGGCAGCGTCGAAATAGGCGTCGCCGATGTTGCGTCCACCGGCGATGGCGATGCGACCGTCCGCCACCCACAGCTTGTTGTGCATGCGGCGGGTGGCGCTGAAGGCACGGATCGCCATTTCGAAGCCGCGACGAAAGCGATCGGTCCGCGCCCGGCTCGGGTTGAAGAGCCGCACGTCGATATTGGGGTGGGCGTCAAGCGCGATGCACATGCGATCGTGAATGCCGGCATTGATGTCGTCGAGCAGCAGCCGGACACGCACGTCCCTGTCGGCGGCGGCCAGGATCTCGCGAGCCAGCAGAAGACCGGTCAGGTCATCCTTCCAATAGTAATACTGCAGATCGAGGCTTCGACCGGCGCGCCGCGCCGCATGCGCGCGCACCACCAGAGCCTCGATATTGTCGGAGACGAGCGACACGCCATTTGCCGCTGGATGGGCTGCAAGAAGCGGCGCCAGATGCCGATCGAGTTCGGTTCCAGCCTCGGCCACCGGCAGCGCGGTCGACGGCAGCCCATGCGGGCGCCGCCCGAACCGGCCGTAGATGTAGAGGACGGCCGAAACGACCACACCGACGATGATAGCGACGACGATCAGGACGAAGGACAACATCGAAAGCTCGCCCCGCGCCTGACGTCAGGCCGATCCCGTGCGACCGGCATCGACCCGATTTCCGTCTCGGTGCTCCTGCTGGGCAGCCTTCAACGCGATCGAGGCTTTTATCGGCAGATGGTCCGAGGCGATCCGCGCAAGCGGTGAGTCATGTACGGCGACCGAGGTTACCAGGTGGTGTGGATTGCCAAGCACACGATCGAGCGGAAGCAGGGGAAAGCGCGACGGAAAGCTCGCGACCGTGGCATGCGACGGATCGAAAACCGGACTGAGGAACGACAGCGACGAGCGCCGACCCATGCGCCACTCGTTGAGATCGCCGATCAGCAAGGTCGGCCGCCCGTTCGCATCGGCCGCCGCCTCGAGGATTGCCTCGGCCTGTTGAGCGCGGGAATGCCTGAGAAGGCCGAGATGGGCGGCGATGATGCGCAATGGGCCGACCTTCAGGTCGAGATCGACGACGAGGGCACCGCGCGGCTCGACGCCCGGCAGTTTCAGTTGCCGCACGTCCGAAACCGCTCCCTCGCGCAGCAGCAGCACATTGCCGTGCCACCCATGCCCCTTCGCGGAAAACCCGGAGATCGGCACCGAGACGAGGTGGGCTTCACGGCGGAGGTGGTCGAGATCGAGAAGCCCGGCGCGCTCCCCGAACCGCTGGTCCGCCTCCTGAAGCGCAACGATATCGGCACCCAGCTCGCCGATCACATGGGCCGTCCGCCCGGGATCGAACCGCCCGTCCGTGCCGACACATTTGTGGATGTTATAGGAGGCGATGACGATGTCGCCGCGGTTCACCGCGGTTTCGCGATGGACGACCGTGGGGCGCCGCTTGCGGATCGCCGCCACGATCCCCGCCGATAGACTGGACTGGTTTTTTGCCATGCCGCTCCCTGCCTGCTGCCCGCATCATTGCGCAAATAGGTCGCCCGGCGCCACCGAAAAAGGGTGGAAGGCGGAAGTTGTTTCGCAACCGCATTGCGGCAAAGACCGGATGGATGCCGAAACGGCAGGAGCAGCGCGGGCATCCATTTTAGCCGTTCACGACCAATCGGCCGGCCCAGCGAACAGGACCAAATTTCCGTCCGGATCGAGCACGATGAAGGTGCGGGCACCCCAGGGTTCCATCCGCAGCCGCTGGTGAAAATGCACGCCTGCAGCCTAGTACGTCAGGAACAATCGCTTGATGTCATTGGCGGTTTCGACTGTGATGACAGCCGAAAGCAGGTCTTCGCGCTGCCGGATGTCGCCGGCGAAGACCGGCTCGCAAACGAGACGGAAGGCGGGCCTGGGCACTGTCCCGAGTCATCTGCCCATAGAAGGGCGGATCGCCATGGGCGAAATCGACGGCAAGGCCGAGTTTCTCTGCGTAGAAGTCGCACGCGGCCTTGATATCGGCAACGAACAGTTGCGCGGCGATCGATTGCAGCACCGGCCGCGAAGTCGTGGGACTTGACTGCGCGGTCCTTGTCAGGGCTCCTGAATTGAGCGCCTGCCGACTGTCAAATCCGGATTGGCGCGCAATCAGTTCCTGCGCGTCGGCAAGCTTGAACTCCGCCTTGAGAATGGCGTCGTCATCAATTTCCCGGTAACGCGGCAAGGCAGCCCTGCTCTGGGCCGCGACCGGATGGTACCGTTCGCGATGCCATTTGAGGTGCTGCTTCGCCTGCTCTTCAGGTTTTCAAGGTTTGGCATCGGCGCAACTAACGGCATGTCATCCATAGGCGGGCATTGCCCTTTCAGCCTCCGGCCGATGCGCCCTACGCAGTCTCACGAAATTGACTGCCATCGCCGGCCCTGTCAACGCCGTGCCGGCGGCCGGAGGGATGTCTGCACTTGCCGGTCGAACGACGATTCCCGTAGAAATAGATCTCGGTCAAATCCTGCGAAGAGCCCGTTGCATGCCTGGTATAACTATTAATGGCGCCCAAAGGCGCGTTTCCATCGACGCGCGCGATCCCGCGTTCTACCGTGATCCACTCGCCGCCTATGCCGAGATCCACGCGCAATGCCCGGCCTTCTTCTGGGAAGAGCGGCAACAATGGTATTTCGCTGGCTACGACCAGGTGAACACGCTGCTGCGCGACCGGCGTTTCGGCCGGCAGATTCTGCATGTGGCGACGCGCGAAGAGGTTGGCCTTCCGGCACCGAAGCCGCATTTGAAGGATTTCGACGCGCTCGAGGAGCATTCGCTGCTGGAGCTCGAACCGCCGGCACACACGCGCCTGCGTACACTCGTCAACCGCGCCTTCGTCTCGCGGCAGATCGAACAGTTGAGACCGGATATCGAACGGCTGTCGCATGCCCTGATCAACGGTTTCGAGCGCAATGGTGAAGTCGAATTGCTCAAGACCTATGCCGAAACGATCCCGGTGACGATCATCGCCCGCATGCTCGGCATACCCGTCGAGGCGGCACCCGATCTTCTCGACTGGTCGCACCGCATGGTCCGGATGTATGTCTTCAACCCGAGCCACGAGACCGAACTCGACGCCAACCGGGCTTCCGCCGACTTTGCCGCCTACCTCAAAAACATCATCGCGGAGAAACGCCACAATCCCGCCGATGATCTGCTGAGCCACATGATCACCTCGGAAAAGGATGGCGAGCGGCTTTCCGAGGCCGAACTGGTCTCGACCACCGCCCTGCTCCTCAATGCCGGTCACGAAGCGACGGTGCATCAGATCGGCAATGCGGTCAAAACCATCCTGCAATCCGGACTCTCTGCCACGGACCTGTTTGCCACGGAAGCGGCAACGGCGCTGACGATCGAGGAGTGTCTGCGCTTTGCGGCACCGCTGCATATTTTCCAGCGTTATGCCCTGACGGACGTCGAGCTCGGTGACGGCATCACGCTTCGAAAGGGTGACAAGATCGGCCTTTTGCTCGGGGCGGCCAATGTCGACCCGAAAAAGTTCACGGACCCGAATGTGTTTCGGCCGACGCGTGACGAAGGCGCCAACGTCTCCTTCGGCGCCGGCCTGCATTTCTGCATCGGCGCGCCGCTGGCCCGGCTTGAACTCAATCTATCGCTGCCGATCCTGTTTCGGCGGCTGCCGAACATGCGGCTGAAGAACGAACCCGAGGTGAAGGATGCGTTCCATTTCCACGGACTGGAGCGCCTCGACCTGGTCTGGTGAGCCGCACCGAAGCCCTGTCTCCGGTGCTGCGGCGATCAAAGGCGGATGACGTAATCCTTGCGCGTGGTCTCGACGACTTCCCAGGTGCCTTCGAAACCGGGGCGCAGGATCATGCTGTCGCCGGCACGCAGATGCGCCGCCTCGCCACCATCCTGCGTGACGATCGAATAGCCGGAGATGATGTGGAAATATTCCCACTCCTCGTAGACGATCCGCCATTTGCCCGGCGTCGATTCCCATACCCCGGCGTAGAGGCCGCCCTCGGCCTCCTCCAGGTTCCAGGTCCGGAATTGCGGCACCCCGGAAATCAGCCGGTCGGCGGCCGGCGTACCGGTTTCCGCCTCGACGGAAGACAGATCGAATTTCTGCATTTTCGTCATTTTGGCACCTTCGCGGGAGGCGTCGCCTCCCCTCCTGTTTCAGAGCTTGGCCAGCGACTGCTCGAGATCGGCGATGATGTCGGAGACGTCCTCGATGCCGACCGAGAGACGGACGACATCCGGTCCGGCACCGGCCGCCACCTGTTGCTCGGGCGTCAGTTGCCGATGGGTGGTCGAGGCCGGGTGAATGACGAGCGAGCGCGTGTCGCCGATATTGGCGAGATGCGAGAACATTTCCAGCCCCTCGACGAAGCGCTTGCCGGCCTCGTAGCCACCCTTGAGACCGAAGGTAAAAACGGCGCCAGCCCCCTTCGGCGAATAGCGCTGCTGAAGCGCGTGGTTGGGGTCGTCCTCAAGCCCGGCATAGCTTACCCACGACACCTTGTCGTGCGTCTTCAGCCACTTGGCGACCGCAAGCGCGTTGTCGCAATGGCGCTGCATGCGCAGAGGCAGGGTCTCGGCACCGGTCACGAGCATGAAGGCATTGAACGGCGAGATTGCCGGGCCGAAATCGCGCAGGCCCAGGACACGGGCGGCAATCGCAAAGGCGATATTGCCGAAGGCCTGGTGCAGGACGACGCCGGCATATTCCGGACGCGGCTCCGAAAGCATCGGATACTTGCCGGACTTCGACCAGTCGAAAGTGCCGCCGTCGACGATGACGCCACCCATCGAATTGCCATGGCCGCCGATGAACTTCGTCAGCGAATGCACGACGATATCGGCGCCATGCTCCAGCGGCCGCAGCAGGTAGGGCGTCGCCATGGTGTTGTCGACGATCAGAGGCAATTCGTGCCTGCGGGCAATCTCGGCGATCGCGGCGATGTCGACGAAGGTGCCGCCGGGATTGGCGAGGCTTTCGATGAAGATCGCCTTGGTGCGCCGATCGATCTTCGCCTCGAAGGAGGCCGGGTCGCTCGGATCGGCCCAGCGCACCTGCCAGTCGAAGGACTTGAAGGCATGGCCGAACTGGTTGACCGAGCCGCCATAGAGCCGGTTGGCCGCGACGAAGTTGTCGCCTGGGCTCATGATCGTGTGGAAGACGAGCAACTGTGCCGCATGGCCGGAGGCAACCGCCAGCGCCGCCGTGCCGCCTTCGAGCGCAGCGATGCGCTCTTCCAGCACAGCCTGGGTCGGGTTCATGATGCGGGTGTAGATGTTGCCGAACTGCTGGAGACCGAAAAGCGCCGCGGCATGGTCGGTATCGTTGAAGACGAAGCTCGTCGTCTGGTAGATCGGCGTCGCCCGCGCCCCCGTGGTCGGATCAGGCTGCGCTCCGGCGTGGATTGCGAGCGTGTTGAAACCAGGATTGTCTTTCGTCATTTCGTACCTCCCATGACCCGAGCGCCGCGCCAGCCGGCGCGCCGAGGACGCCCTATCACTTTGAATCTGTGTGTGACCCGCAATCGACCCTCCGCGGCCAGCGCGGAGGTGGCGGCACTATTCCAGAGCCTACGTGTGCGGTCAAAGAGGATTTTTGCGAAACTGACGGTTGTGCGGACCGTGCCCTATCTCAGCCGATCAGCCGCGGATACTCGATCGCCGGACAGCGGTCCATCACCACCTTGATCCCGGCAGCTTCCGCTTTTGCCGCTGCGCCGTCGTGGCGCACGGAGAGCTGGCCCCAGATCACCTTCGGCAATCGGTCAAGCGCCAGGATCTCGTCGACGAGCGCCGGCAAGGCATAGGCCGCGCGGAAGACGTCGACCATGTCGATCGGTTCCTTGACGTCGGCCAGCCTGCCGACAACCGTCTGGCCGAGTAAGGTCTTGCCGACGTGACCGGGATTGATCGGGATCACCCGATAGCCCTTGCGCAACAGGAACGCCATGACCCGATGGCTCGGTCGCTCGGCATTCGGTGAGGCACCGACGAGGGCGATCGTCTTGGTCTCGCGCAGGATGTCGGCGAGATAGTAGTCCGGATAGGCGTCGTGGTTCATCTAAGGCTACGGGGTCCATTGTAACGGCCGTATAATGATGCCGGGACCCGGCAAGTCAACTGCGCGCTCCATACTTCCCGCGTGTCGCTCAAGACGACCGCCGCCGCGACACTTTCCGATTGCATTTACGGCCGAGCGGCGCGACAAGCGTCATAAAGCCTGCCACATCGTTTCCGAGGTCCCATCTTGCCCGTTGAAGTCATTGCGCTCGTCCTGTTCGGGGCGTTGTTGCACGCGACCTGGAATGCCCTGGTCAAGGCAGGCTCGGAAAAATCGCTCGACGCAGCAATGATCGCGCTCGGGGCCGCCGCCGTGGCAATCCCCTTCCTGCCCTTCCTGCCCCTGCCGAAACCGGAAGCCTGGCCCTACATCCTGGTTTCGGCGCTGTTCCAGTTCGCCTATTTCCAGCTTGTCGCCGCCTCCTATCGCGCCGGCGACATCGGTCTCGTCTATCCCCTGATGCGCGGCACCGCGCCCTTGATCGTCGCGGCCACCAGCGGTGCCTTGATCGGCGAGCAGCTTTCGTTCGGTACGATGATCGGCATTCTGACGATCTCGGCCGGCGTCCTGACACTCGCCTTCGAGTCGCGAAAGGGCGGGAAACACGCGATCGTGCTCGCCCTCCTCAACGCCTGCGTCATCGCCTGCTACACCTATGTCGACGGCATCGGCGCGCGCATCTCGGGCAATGCGATTTCCTACACGCTGTGGATGGCCCTGCTGCCGCCAGCGCTGCTCTTCACCTGGGCCTTCGCCCGACGCGGCATCAAGCCGGTCGCCCGCCACGTCTACAAGAACTGGTGGCGCGGACTCATCGGCGGCGCCGGGTCGATCGGCGCTTACGGCCTGGCGCTCTGGGCGATGACCAAGGCGCCGGTCGCCACCGTCGCGGCGCTCCGCGAGACGTCGATCCTTTTTGCGGTGGTCATCTCGGTCGTGTTCCTCAAGGAACCGGTCAGCGTCTGGCGCATCGCCGCTGCCTGCGTCATTGCACTCGGCGCGCTGCTCTTGAAGCTCGCCTGACCGTCAGTCGTCCTTCCATTCCGGCATGCGCTTGCCGAGGAAGGCACCGATACCGTCCTCGGCATCGCGGGCCAGCATGTTCTCGACCATGACGCCGACGGCGTAGTCATAGGCATCCGGCAGGTCCATCTCGGCCTGGCGATAGAAGGCCTCCTTGCCGATCTTCAGCGCCTGCGGCGACTTCGACGCGATCACCGCGGCATATTTGTCGACGACCTGGCGCAGATATTGCTGCGGCACGATGCGGTTGACGAGGCCGAAATCCTTGGCGGTCGAGGCGTCGATGGTCTCGCCGGTCAAGAGCATCTCCATCGCCTGCTTGCGATGCGCCGCACGCGTGAGCGCGACCATCGGCGTCGAGCAGAAGAGGCCGATATTGACGCCGGGCGTACAGAAGGTGGAGCTGTCGGTGCAGATCGCCAGGTCGCAGCTTGCCACAAGCTGGCAGCCGGCCGCCGTCGCAAGCCCGTCGATCTCGGCAATCACCGCCTGCGGCAGCCGGTTGATCTTCAGCATCAACTCAGCGGCCATGCGGATCGTCTGTTCGAAGAAGGCTCTGCCCCGATCGTCGTCCTCGCGATGAACAGTCATTTCCTTGAGATCGTGGCCGGCGGAAAAGAGTTTGCCCGAAGCGGCAAGCACGACGACCTTGATTTCCTTGGAAGCGGCGATTGCGTCGAACTCCGCGTGCAAGGCCTCCATCATGGCGATCGAAAGCACGTTGGCCGGCGGATTGTTAAGCGTCAGCCGCAACACCGGCCCGGAGCGTTCGCGCAGCAGCATCCCGTTCGGCTCTTCCTTCCTGAACGATACGACCTCGGCCATGATCTTCTCCTGAAACGTGAACTCGGGCTTGGTGGTACGCCGGACGCGCGTGCGGCGCAAGCTGGCGGGAGAACCAGCGGCGCATCCCGTCTAAGACCTTTTTCCGCCTTGCGTCCGGCCGCCGGTCGGTTTCAGGTGGCGGCAGATATGTTGAAGGATGCAATGAATGACCATCGAGCCGATCATGACCGTCGACGACCTCAACCGGTTTCTCGACACGGATTTTCCGCAGGTCCACACCGACGGCAAGGTCTTTCATGTCACGGCGGTCGGCCCCAGCTTTGCCACGATGCGGCTCGATCCGAACGAGCGGCACATCCGCCCGGGCGGCACCGTCTCGGGCCCTACCCTCTTCGCGCTTGCCGACGTTTCCGCCTATATCGCGCTGATCGCCCATATCGGACCGATCGCGCTTGCAGTCACCACCAATCTCAACATCAATTTCCTGCGCAAGCCCGAGCCGGAACCGCTCGAATGCACCTGCCGGATCCTGAAACTCGGCAAGCGGCTGGCCGTTCTCGACGCATCGATCGTCAAGGTCGGCAGTGACGATCTCGTCGCGCATGCAACGGCGACCTATTCGATTCCACCGCGCTAATTTGTGGTATCAAAATACCATAATAATAACCTATTGTTTTTGCTTGACTTTATTTCCAGAACGCTGATTTCGCGTTCTTGACGCTTGTTTCGCACTTGCGTATAAGCTGCCGCAGATCGCGGTCCTCAAGGGCCGCTTTCTTCTTTTGTCCGGGAGACCGGCCAAAACCAAGCAACAAGAAACGCCCGGCGGTTCGCCGCTCGGGTCCAAAGAAAGAGTTTTGATATGGCAACCTTCGTTCAGAAGCCTGCAGAGGTGGAGAAGAAGTGGATCATCATCGACGCCGAAGGCCTCGTTGTCGGTCGCCTCGCTTCCATCATCGCAAACCGCCTGCGCGGCAAGCACAAAGCTACCTTCACCCCGCATGTTGACGACGGCGACAACGTCATCGTCATCAACGCCGAGAAGGCAGTTCTGACGGGCAAGAAGTACACCGACAAGAAGTACTACTGGCACACCGGCTACCCCGGCGGCATCAAGGAGCGCACCGCTCGCCAGATCATCGAAGGCCGCTTCCCGGAGCGCGTCATCGAGAAGGCCGTCGAGCGCATGGTTCCGCGTGGTCCGCTCGGCCGTCGCCAGATGAAGAACCTGCGCGTTTACGCAGGCGCCAACCACCCGCATGAAGCACAGCAGCCGGCCGTCCTCGACGTCGCCAAGCTGAACAGCAAGAACACAAGGAGCGCCTGATAATGGCTGACCTTTCCGCTCTCAAGGACATCGCCACGACCGCGGAACCGGCTGCTCCGGTTCACGTCAAGAAGGTCGACGCCCAGGGTCGCTCCTACGCGACCGGCAAGCGTAAGGACGCTGTCGCCCGCGTATGGGTCAAGCCGGGCTCCGGCAAGATCACCATCAACGGCAAGCCCTACTCGGCTTACTTCGCCCGTCCGGTTCTGCAGATGATCCTGCAGCAGCCGATCGTCGCTGCTGCCCGTGACGGCCAGTTCGACATCGACGCGACCGTTGCTGGCGGTGGTCTCTCCGGCCAGGCCGGTGCCGTTCGTCACGGCATTGCCAAGGCGCTGACCTACTTCGAACCGGGCCTGCGCTCCGTTCTGAAGCGTGGTGGCTTCCTCACCCGCGACAGCCGCGTGGTCGAGCGCAAGAAGTACGGCCGTGCGAAGGCACGTCGTTCGTTCCAGTTCTCGAAGCGTTAATCGCTTCCAAACTGCGACACTGGAAAGGCGGGGCTTTGCTCCGCCTTTTTTGTTATCGTCGCCAGCATAACATCCGATAACGTCGACCTTCCGAGGCATAGCGTATGACCACGTCCCCCGTCGCCAAGACCCCAGCGCCTCCCTATTACATCGTCACCTTCTCCTCACGGCGCACGGCCGGCGACAACGGCTACGACGACATGGGCACGGAAATGGAGAGGCTTGCCCGCGAACAGCCCGGCTTTCTCGGCCTCGAAAGCGTGCGCGGCGCCGATGGCTTCGGCATTACCAATTCCTACTGGGCGGACGAAGCGAGCATCACGGCATGGAAAAGCAACGTCCGTCATCTTGCCGCCCAGCGGATAGGCCGCGAGCGTTGGTACGAGGATTATCAGGTGCGGGTCGGCAAGATCGAACGGCAGTACGGATTCGAGCGCACTTAAACGACGCGGCTCCGTGCGGCGCTCATTTTGAGCCGCTTCAGATCGGCAATTCGGTGGTCGACTTGAGTTCGCGCAACACGAAACTCGATACGACCGTGCGCACATGCGGATTGCGCATCAGATACCGCGTCATGAAGGCGTCGTAGCTTTCGACGTCGGCCGCGCGGATCTTCAGCATGTAGTCGAACGTACCCGACAGAGCGTAACACTCCATGATTTCCGGCCGGTCGCGCACCACGGCCGAGAAGGCCGCGATCGCTTCGTCGTGATGGTCCTCGAGTGTCACGTGGGCGATGATGCAGAGTTTGAGATCGAGCTTTGCCGGATCGAGCAGCGCCACGCGCTTGCGGATGACGCCGTCGCCTTCCAGTTCCTGCAGGCGTCGCCACGCCGAGCTTTGCGACATGCCGGCCTTTTCCGCCAGTTCCGAAAGAGACTGGCCGCTATCGGCCTGAATCAGCCGCAACAGCTTTCGCAATGGTTGAAGATTTTCTTTCACATCGGACGGCATACCGAAATTTTCTCCCGCTCACAGTCCACAGCCTGGCAACTGTGAAACAAATACTCGCTCCAATCGCGATACAATTGCAACAGAAGAAGTTGTTCTGACGAGCGAGGAGGCGTCATGACCAAGGAAAGCACTTATACCGCCAAGCTGCCCGAGCCTGACGGCACCTATCTCTACACCCCGGAAGAGGATGCGATCTGGGGCGAGCTCTATCAGCGGCAGATGAAGCTTCTTGCCGACAAGGCCTGCGACGAATATCTGGAAGGCGCAAGGACGCTCAACCTCGGCCCCGATCACGTGCCCCAATTGAAGGACGTGAACCGCCGATTGGCCGAGACTACCGGATTCGGTGTGGAAGGCGTTCCCGCCCTCATTCCGCCGTCACGCTTCTACGAGCTCCTGTCCCAGGGCAAGTTTCCTCTGGCGACTTTCATTCGTCGGCGTGAGCATATCGACTACATCGAAGAGCCCGATATCTTCCACGAAGTCTTCGGCCATTGCCCGCTGCTCACCAACCAGAGCTACGCGAATTTCGTCCGTCGCTTCGGCGAAAAGGCGGCTTCGCTCGGCAAGGGCTATTCGTGGCACATGTTCCGGATCTTCTGGTTCACGGTCGAGTTCGGTCTGATCAACACATCGAAGGGTCGTCGCTGCTATGGTGCCGGCATCGTGTCTTCGCCGAACGAGACACGAAATGCGATGGAGACCCCTGGCATCGAGTTCCGTCCGTTCGACCTGATGACCGTGCTGCGCACGCCCTATCGCATCGATATCGTGCAGCCGATCTATTACGTGATCGACAGCTTCGCGCAGCTCGAAACGATCATCGAAGAGGATGTCGCCGCGCGCATCACCGAAGCGAAGGCGCTTGGCGACTTTGCCCCGACCTACGAGGCCAAGGCCTCGTAATCGCGAAAGATTCGGCCGGCAGGGGCCTTGCCTTGCCGGCGACGATTGTCCAACGTCTCGCCACCACACGTTGGAGCGGGATGCGCGCACAGGATGCGCCCACCCCGCCCTGGAGCAGAGGCGGGCCATGGCCAACAGGACAATCGATCATGCGCTGACGGCGCGTTCACTGACATCGGCGGCATCCGACCCGACACATGCCGGCATTCTCTCCTTCATGCGGCGCAAATACTCGAAGCAGTTGAAGAGCGTCGATGCCGTCGTCTGGGGCATCCCGTTTGATGCCGCGACCTCGAACCGCCCCGGCGCTCGCTTTGGGCCACAGGCGATCCGGCGCGCTTCGGCGATCTTCGACAACGATCCGCAATACCCCTTCGAGCGCGATCTCTTCTCGGAGATGGCGACGATCGACTACGGCGACTGCCTGCTCGACTACGGCAACCATTCGAAGACGCCGGCAACGATCGAGCGCGAGGCCGCCAAGATTCTCAGGAGCGGCGCCTATCTGCAGACGCTCGGCGGCGACCACTTCGTCACCTACCCGATCCTGAAGGCGCATGCGGCTATCCACGGCCCCCTCGCCCTCGTGCAATTCGATGCCCACCAGGATACCTGGCCGGACGAGCGCGGCCGCATCGATCACGGCTCCTTCGTCGGCCGTGCCGCGCGCGAGGGCCTGATCGACACCGACGCCTCGATCCAGATCGGCATCCGCACCCACGCGCCGGACGATTGCGGCGTTCGTATCCTCTATGGCTATGACGTCGAAGAAATGAGCGCGACCGAGATTGCCGAGTCGATCATCCGGCAGGTGGGCGAGCGGAAAGCCTATCTCACCTTCGACATCGACTGCCTCGACCCGGCCTATGCGCCCGGCACCGGCACGCCGGTCGCTGGCGGCCCGTCGAGCGCCAAGATCCTCTCGGTCCTGCGCAAGCTCGGCGCGCTGACGGTGGTCGGCAGCGACGTCGTGGAAGTGGCGCCCGCCTACGATCATGCCGATATCACCGCGATCGCCGGCGCGACCGTCGCCATGTACCTGCTGGGGCTGCATGCGGAAAAGCTTGCGGAGCGCGCGCCACTGCGCTGAAAGCAAGCGCCGCCGTTGCGACGAAGGGCGGCTGCTTGTATAGGAATTGACAGGCTTGGCGGTGGTCCGCCCGCCTGTTGAGAAAATGATTCAATTCTATGCCAGACTGATTCCGGAACGACCTCTAACCTACTGGCAGAACGGGAAAATCATGAAACCGAAGATCTTCATCGATGGCGAACACGGCACCACGGGCCTGCAGATCCGCACGCGCATGGCCGGCCGCAGCGATCTGGAACTGCTTTCCATACCGGAAGCAGAACGACGCAACGCCGCGATGCGCGAAGATCTCCTGAACGACGCCGACATCGCGATCCTCTGCCTGCCGGACGATGCCTCGCGCGAAGCGGTTTCGATGGTCGCCGGCAATAACAAGGTGCGCATCATCGACACATCGACCGCGCACCGCATTGCGCCCGACTGGGCCTATGGTTTTGCCGAAATGGACAAGGCGCAGCCGGAGAAGATCCGCGACGCCCGCCATGTCGCCAATCCCGGCTGCTATCCGACCGGCGCGATCGGCGTGATCCGGCCGCTGCGCCAGGCCGGCATCCTGCCGGACGGCTATTCGGTCACGGTCAACGCGGTTTCCGGCTATACCGGCGGCGGCAAGCAGATGATCGCGCAGATGGAGGACGAGACCAATCCGGACCACATCAGCGCACCGCACTTCCTCTACGGCCTGCCGCTCAAGCACAAGCACGTGCCCGAGATGAAGATGCACGGCCTGCTCGATAGGGCTCCGATTTTCGCCCCCTCGGTCGGCAAGTTCGCGCAGGGCATGATCGTCCAGGTTCCGCTCTACCTCGAAGATCTTGCCGCCGGCGCAACACTGGAGACGGTGCACGCGGCGCTGGTCGAGCACTATGCCGGTCAGTCGATCGTCGAGGTCGTGCCGCTTGCGGAAAGTGAAAAGCTCGCACGCATCGACGCGACCGAGCTTGCCGGCACGGACACGATGAAGCTCTTCGTCTTCGGCACCAGCGGCGGCAATCACGTGAACCTCGTCGCCCTGCTCGATAATCTCGGCAAGGGCGCCTCGGGCGCGGCCGTCCAGAACATGGACCTGATGCTGTCGGCCTAAACGGCAACTTCACCTGAAAATCAGAAGACCCCGGCGAGCGGCTCGCCGGGGTCTTCTGATTCATCGCTTCGGTGCGAACGTCAGTCGCGATACTCGATCGCCGTCGGCCGCGGATATTCGCCGTAGAATCCGCGCCAGTGGGCGACGGCGAAGCCGAGCACGACTAGAGCGCCGCCCTGGTGCAACACGCCCCAGCCGATCGGCACCTGCAACACCAGCGTGGTGATACCGATGGCCGCCTGGGCCGAGACGAGCAGGAACAGAAGCATCGAGCGCCGTGCGTGTGTGGTTTCCGGGGCAGCCCTCAATGAAGCGATCATGTGCATCAGCGCGAAGGAGAACAGCACATAAGCGCCGATGCGGTGAACAAACTGCACCGTCTTCGGGTTCTCGAAGAGATTGATCCACCAGGGTTGCTGCAGGAACAGATCCTGCGGGACTATCGCACCATCCATCAGCGGCCAGGTATTGTAGCTGAAGCCGGCATCGAGGCCGGCGACGAGCGCGCCCAGATAGATCTGGAACAGGCTGAAGATCGCGATGATCATTGCCATCTTGCGTGAACGGTCGGTGGGCGCGACATCATTCGAATGCGGACTGAGCCCGCGGAAGATCCACATACAAGAGGCGAAAATCAGACAGGCGATGACGAGGTGCGTCGCCAGCCGGTACTGGCTGACCTCGGTGCGCTCGACGAGGCCGGAGGAAACCATCCACCATCCAATGAAGCCTTGAAAGCCGCCAAGCGCGAGGATGCCGAGAAGCGGCATCCGGAGCTTACGCTCGACCCGCCCGGCCAACCAGAAGAACGCGAGCGGCAGGGCGAAGATCAAGCCGATGGTACGGGCCAGCAGCCGGTGCGCCCATTCCCACCAGAAGATCGTCTTGAATTCGTCGACCGTCATGCCGTTGTTCATCTGCTGATATTGCGGAATGCGCTGGTAGAGCTGGAACTCTTCCTCCCATTCCTCGGCCGAAAGCGGCGGGACCACACCATGGATCGGCTTCCATTCGGTGATCGACAATCCCGATTCCGTAAGGCGCGTTGCGCCACCGACAAGCACGAGCGCAAAGAGGGTGAAAAGCACCACCGCCAGCCAGCCGCGGATTTGCCGCCGGTTACGGTCGGTCCTGCTGATCTCGTTTCGAAGCATCTGTTCTGTCGCCAATTCGACGCCGGCCATCATTTTCCCTCTGGTATCGCAGGGTTGTCGGCGGAGCGACCGGACGGATCAACGGTCGCACCTCTCGGAAAGCCGTTGATTTGCACCAGAGCGGCATGCAAAACAAGGCCGAAACCTTTGCGGCATGCGGTCGCGGCCTCCTTGCCCATATGTAAGCCACGTGAAAGAAGTGAAATGCCCGTACGCCTCAGAAAGCTGATCGGCACGATCCTGATCATCATCCTCGTCGTCGTTTATGCGCTTGCCGCCGTCACCTTCGCCTCGCTGCTGCTCGGCGCGTCGCCGTGGTGGGTGCATCTCGCCTATTTCTTCTTCACCGGCCTGCTCTGGATATTGCCAGCCATGCTGATCATCAAATGGATGGAAAAGCCCGCCAAGGATCGCTGATCCCCTACTGCATGTCTCCTTAAATCGACCTCGATTTGAGGACGAAGACATGCAGTAAATCAAAGTGCTACAGCGACCTTTGCGCGTCTTAAAAGACGCGCGACGCTGTAGGCGTTGCGCACATCGAAGAGGTCACTGATGAGACTTGCGGTCATTTCCGATATCCACGGCAACGATCTTGCGCTCGAAGCGGTACTCGCCGACATCGATGCGCTGGGTATTCGCGACATCGTCAATCTTGGCGATCACCTGAGCGGCCCGCTCAATGCCGCCCGCACCGCCGACATCCTGATCGAGCGGCCGATGCCGTCGATCCGCGGCAATCACGATCGCTATCTGCTGACTGTCGACCCCCTGCACATGGGGTTGTCCGATCGCGCCGCTCACGACGAATTGCAGCCGCGACACCGCGAATGGCTCGCCACTTTGCCCGCGACGCTGGTTTACAAAAGCACGGCCTTCCTGTGCCATGCAACGTCGGAAAACGACGAGGCCTATTGGCTCGAGGCCCTGAGCACTGGTGGCATCGTCCATATGGCAGCCCATTCAGCGATCGAGGCTTTGGCCGACGGTATCGACTATCCGGTGATCCTCTGCGGTCACACCCACATCCAACGCGACGTCCGCCTCTCCGACGGACGCCTCGTCGTCAATCCCGGCAGCGTCGGCTGCCCCGGCTATGTCGACGACCAGCCCGTGCCGCACAAGGTCGAGGCGGGCTCTCCGCATGCGCGCTACGCGATCATCGAACAATCGGCGGCAGGGTGGGGTGTCACCTTCCGCAACGTTCCCTATGATTGGATGGCTATGTCCCGGCTCGCAGCCAGCCGCAACCGGCTTGAATGGGCAAAGGCATTGGCCACAGGTTTTCTCGATTGATCGGTTGGGTCACGGGATGCCCGCTCGTTTCACGCTTTGCTAACCGCGTTCCCCGGTTATTCTCCAAAGCAGTTCATAAGAATTCCCGCATTAAACGGATCGTAGCGGACTTGAGGTTCAATCGCTCGGCAACAGGGACCGGATGGCACCTTCGATGACGAACTCCGACCTTACCATGGAAGGCTCCGGCGACCGTCGCCCGCGTGCTTCCACGCGTGTCGGTCCGACCGATGCTGCGAGCCGCTTCGCGATTTCGATCCATCGCACAATGGAGCCGCTGGAGGCCGAGTGGCGTGCACTCGACAGCCTCGCTGGCAATTCGCTGCATCACGCCTACGACTGGTGCCGTGCCTGGGCGGAAACCCACGGCAGCGATCTCTTGCTGCTGCGCGTAGCGCTCGATGGTGAGCTTCTCCTCATTCTGCCGTTGGAACTCAGTCGCGGGCGCCTGTTTCGGAGCGCCCGTCTGATCGGAACGGAACACAGCAACCTTAACACCGGGCTCTTTGCCGCCGATGTCTCGGCGGCGATGACGCCGGCGCTGGCCCAAGCCTTGGCCGGAGACATCACAAGGGCGCTACTCGGCTTCGCCGATGTCCTCATGATCGAACGGACACCAAGCGAGTGGCGCGGCAGCGTCAGCCCCTTCGCCGCACTCCCTGGCGTCGCAAATCCCAATTCTTCGTTCCAGCTCCCCCTCCTCGGCAGCATCCAGCTCACGCTGGCCCAGATCAACGCCAAGCGCCGCCGCAAGAAGATGCGTATCTCCGAGCGACGCTTGGCGGAAATTGGCGGTTACGACTATGTGATCGCCCAAACTGCCGGCGAAACGCAGGCGCTGCTCGACACCTTCTTTCGGCAGAAGACGGCACGCTTTGCAACACTCGGTCTGCCCGATGTCTTTAAGGACACCGAGACACAGGCCTTCTTCCATGCGCTTGCCTCCGACCAGGATGGCGATCCACAGCTCATGCAGTTGAACGCCATCCGGCTCAAGGGTGAACATGACGGGCGGGTGGTTGCCGTCGCCGGGCTTTCTCTGAAAGGCGACCATGTCATCTGTCAATTCGGATCGATCGACGAGGCGCTGGCGGGCGATGCAAGCCCGGGTGAGTTGTTGTTCTATCGGATGATCGAGCGCCTCTCGACGCAAGGCCTGCGCCTGTTCGATTTCGGTGTCGGCGACCAACCCTACAAGCGATCCTGGTGCACGATCGAGACGCCGTTGCGTGACATTGCGTTACCGGTGACGTTTTGGGGGCGCCTTGCCGTCCTGCGCCATCACCTCGTCGTGCGGGCAAAGGCTGCAGCGAAGTCGAACAAGGCGGTTTACGCTCGCCTACAGCGAGCGAGGCGGTTCAGACAAGGTAAAGTCGATTCACAAAGCATCCCCGACTGAGGGGCTGAACAGTAGCGTCGCAACCGTGCGGACCGCGTTGATTACGCGCAGTCGGCACGCCGCCCTCCGTCAGGCGGCATCCTGGTCGGGATAATCCGGATCGGTCTCTGCCTGCCCGGTCATGAGGACGATGTCGCGATAGCCAGCGGCACCAAAGCCGGTCAGAACCTCGACGATGCGTTCATCGCTGACCGACGGTGCCGAGAGGATGATCTCTGCGCCATCGCGTCCGGCAATCTTCTCGACAGCCATTTCGTCGGCCGGACCACATTCTACCAGAACGAGATCATAGGCGTTGGTCAGGGCGTCGATGATCATCTTCAGCCGTTCGATGCCACGCATCGCCTGCCGCGGGTCGGCATCGCCCTGGGGGATGATGTGGGCGTCGGAGAAGCGGTCGGCATGAATGGTATCGGTGAAGGGCACCTCACCCGCCAGAAGGTTGGTAATGCCGGGAAGCTGCGGCGAGCGCGCCATCAGGCGCGTCGGGCAGGCCGAGCCGGTCAGGTCGATCAGCACGACCTTCACGCCATCCTCGGCCAGAAGGCGTGCCAGCATCACCGTTGCGGTCGACCCTTCGTCTCCGCCCGGCGACACCGAAATCGCGACGCGCACGCCGGTGGCGCGCAGATGTTCCGCCACCGCTTCGATCGAGAAATCCGGTTCGGCGGCTGCTTCCGCGGCGTCCGCATCCGCATCCGACGTTTGCGCCGCGGGCAGCAGGTCGACAGCGTCACCATCGGCCACGGGCGCTACGTCGGGCGAGGTGTCCGCGGCAACGATCGGGATGTCGGCGGCGCTTGCAGCCAGGGCTGGCCGCGGGCGAACCGGTGCCAGCCGCTCGCCGGTTGCCGAGACCGGCCGCAGCGCCCGGCCACTGAACAGTTCGCCGAGCATGATCACGACGCAGCTCAACAGGAACGTCGCAAGAGCGGCAACGATCGTGATCGGCAGCACCTTCGGGAAGCTGGCGCTCGTCGGGACCACCGCATTTGAAATCACACGTGCATCGGCTGGTGTCGCATTCTCGACCGTGCGCGACGTCGCCTCCCGGTAACGGGCAAGATAGGTCTCGAGCAGCTGCCGCTGGGCTGTCGCTTCGCGCTCGAGCGCGCGCAGGCCAACCTCCTCCTCGCCCGCCTGGGCCGACTGTGCCTTCAGCGCGTTGAGTTGCTGGACGAGCTGCTGTTCACGCAGTTCGCCGACTTTCGCCTCGTTTTCGAGGCTCGTCAGGATCTTGCGCGTCTCCGTGTGAATCTGTCCGCGGATGCCTTCAAGTTGCGACTTCAGCGCCTTAAGGCGCGGATGACCGTCAAGCAACGTGGTCGAAAGATCGGCGACCTGTGCCTGCAGGTTTGCCTCGGTCTCCTTGAGCCGCTGGATCATCTGCGACCCGACGACGTCGGTGATCGTGTCCGGTGCCCGGCCGCTCGCAAGCGCGGAGCGCACGCCGGCAGCGCGCGCTTCCGCGTTGGCACGTTCACCACGCACGCGGGCCAGCTCGGTCGAGATATCCGTCAGTTGCCGTGTCGCGAAATTTGTCGTCTCGCCGGTCGGCAACAGATCGGACGATGCGCGGTAGGCGGCAACTTTTGCCTCCGCATCCCGCACCTTCTCGCGCAGATTGGCGATCTCCGGCTCGAGCCAGCGGGTGGCCTCGGAATTGGTGTCGAGCTTCGCGCCGCTTTGAAGCGCAAGGTAGACCTTCGCCATCTCGTTCGGAACCGCGGCCGCAAGCTGCCGATCCTTCGAAGTGAAGCTGATCGCGATCACGCGTGACTTCTCGACCTGATAGACTTGGAGCTTGTCGTTGAATTCCTTGAGCACCCTCTCTTCGGGTGGCATTTCCAAAGGGTTCTTCTTGAGGCCGAGCATGACGAGAAGATCCGAAAGCGCCGAGGGCGCAGCCGACGGATCGAATTCCTTGAGCTCATAGAGCTTCATGTTGCGCGCAACCTGCTTGATGAGGTCGGCGGAGCGGAGCACCTGTACCTGGCTCAAGATGCCGGACTCGTCGAAGACGCGATCGGCCCCGGCCTGCGAGGCCTGGTTCGGGCCACTGAACTCCGGCTCACGGGATTCAATGAGCACGCGGGTTTCGCTCTGATAGTCCGGAGCAATCATCTTCGTGGCACCGAAGGCGAGTGCCGCCACACCGGCGGTTGCGAGCAGCACCTTGACGCGCCGATCCCAGACGGCGCGAAACAGGCCGCCGAGATCGATATCCACATCCTGTTGACCGCTGCCGCTTCCCGACATGCTACTGGCTCCGAACCTTCAAATTTTGCCGGAGGGTAAATGAACATGGTAACGCAAGGGTTAATGGGATCAACTTCCGGACGATAACCCCTTCTCCGCCACAGCGATACATCGCAAAAATTCTACCGCGAGTTTACCGGCTATTAACCCTAACGGTTCGATAACGTCTGAAAAGGTGGGTCGTTTCCGGAGCCTATGAACCGCATGTCAACCGCAGCTATCAAGACGGGTCTCGCGATCACGGCGGCAGTGCTGTCGATGTTGCTCAGCGGTTGCACAAGCTATCAGCCGGCGCCGAAGGCTTTCAGCGAAGCCACCATCCAACCCTATCGCCTCGACAGCGGCGATCGCCTGCGCATCAACGTCTTCGAACAGGCGGGCCTCAGCGGCACCTATACGGTCGATCAGGCCGGATATGTCGCCTTCCCGCTGATCGGCACGGTCGCCTCGCGCGGCAAGACCCTGCCCGAGCTCGAAGGCATGATCGCCGCCAAGTTGCGCCAGGGGTACCTGCGCGACCCCGACGTGACGATCGAGGTCGATCGCTACCGTTCGGTCTTCATCATGGGCGAAGTCGGCCAGGCTGGACAATATGCCTATGTGCCAGGGATGACCGTGCAGAATGCGATTGCGGTCGCTGGCGGTTTCTCGCCGCGCGCCAACCAATCCAACGCCGACATTACCCGGAAGATAAACGGCCGCATCATCACCGGCCGGGTTCCGATCACCGACGCGGTTCTCGCCGGCGATACGATCTACATCCGCGAACGGCTGTTCTGATCTCGATGCAGCCACAGCGTCCCCTGCGCATCATTCATTGTTTCAGGTCGCCGGTCGGCGGAATTTTCCGCCATGTGCGCGATCTCGCCGAGGCGCACGCTCGCGCCGGCCACGAGGTCGGCATTCTCTGCGACAGCACCACCGGGGGTAGCCACGAGGATTCACTGTTCGACGAGATCCGGCCCTACCTGGCACTCGGCCTCGTCCGCATGCCGATTCACCGCTCAATCGGGCCGTCGGATTTTGCCGCGCTGTGGCGCGGCTACAAGGAAATCAGAAGTTTGCGACCGGATGTGTTGCATGGGCACGGCGCCAAGGGTGGCGCCATAGCCCGCCTCATCGGTTCAGCCTTGCGGGTCAACAGGTATCGCGTAGCCC
Organism: Ensifer sp. B1-9; assembly: GCF_050474445.1. Classification (NCBI taxonomy): domain Bacteria; kingdom Pseudomonadati; phylum Pseudomonadota; class Alphaproteobacteria; order Hyphomicrobiales; family Rhizobiaceae; genus Ensifer; species Ensifer sp. B1-9. The sequence continues at coordinate 407,063 of NZ_JBCHVG010000002.1, read as the reverse complement.
GCCTCTATTCACCGCACGGAGGGAGCCTCCACTATCGCCGCCGCTCCCTGATCGGCCGGCTCGTCTTCCCGCTGGAACGGGTCCAGGAGCGGCTGGCGGATGCGCTCGTTTTCGTCTGCGACTTCGAACGCCAGACCTACTTCACCAAAGTCGGGGCGCCACACGTCCGGCACGAACTGATCTACAACGGCATAGACGACGGGGAGTTCGAAGTGATCTCCCCCCGGCCGGATGCGGCCGATTTTCTCTATATCGGCATGATGCGGGACCTGAAGGGTCCCGATTTGTTTGTAGAGGCCTTCGCGCGGACCGAACGCCTCGTCGGACGACCCCTGTCCGCATTGATGATCGGCGACGGCCCGCAACAGCAGGAATATGGCGAACTGATGCTGCAGCAGGGCCTCAGCCGCCGCATCAAGATGCAGCCAGCCATGAAGACCCGCGAAGCATTTACGCTGGCGCGCAACGTCGTCGTTCCCTCGCGCGCGGAGTCCATGCCCTATATCGTCCTCGAAGCGCTCGCGGCGAGAAAACCGGTCATCGCCAGCCGTGTCGGCGGCATCCCGGAGATACTTGGGCCCGACAGCGGCGCGCTTGCAGAACCGGCCGACGTCCAATCGCTGGCCACCATCATGGCGCGCTCCATCAGCGAAAAGGACTGGGCGATGCGAGTCATGCCTGAGCCGAACACGTTCAAATCGCGCTTCGCCGCTTCGGTCATGTCGTCCGAGATGCTGGACCTCTATCGGGAATTGTGCCGTTACCAGCCATCCACGGATAGCGTGTCATCTACAACGTAAGCGTTTCTTAGTGGCTTTCTGCTATCCGGGCGGAGGAACTTCAGCGCCGGAAGACAGCCATGAACAAGATTGATCGCCCGGGTTCATTCGATCCGGAAGTGCTTCGCAAGAAGATTTCGGAGATCCGCGCCCGTGCACCCGGCGAGATGCCGAGCGACGGGCCGACCGCGGAACTCAACCCGCTGGCACGCCAAATCGCCGAACAGTTCCGGGCCGACACCTATTCGCCTGCCATGATCATGGGGCTGATGCGGCTGTTCGAGTTCAGCGCACTCTTTGCCATCGGCTACGCGATCAACGCACTCTATGTTCAGCCCGCCCTCGACCACTTGCCGCTCTATCTGGCGATCCTGGTGGGGGGCTCGGCTCTGGCGGTTGCCGCGATGCAGATTGCCGATACCTACCAGATCCCGGCTCTGCGTGCCTGGCTACGCGCGATGCCGCGTATTCTCGCGGCCTGGGCGGCCGCCTTTGGTGGCATCGCCATCGCCCTCTTCTTCCTGAAATCCGGCCACCAGTATTCCCGCGTCTGGTTCGGCGGCTGGTTCGTCGGTGGCGCGCTCTTTCTCGTCGCGGAACGCGCTTTCATCGCCTATTCCATCCGTCACTGGGCCCGCAACGGCACAATGGAACGGCGCGCCGTCGTCGTTGGCGGCGGCCAGCCGGCGAAGGACCTGATCCGCACGCTTGAGGATCAACCCGACAACGACATCCGTATCTGCGGCATTTTCGACGATCGCGACGAGCGGCGCTCGCCCAACGTCATCGCCGGTTATCCGAAACTTGGAACGGTCAACGAACTCGTGGAGTTCGCGCGCCTGGCGCGCATCGACATGCTGATCATCTCGCTGCCGCTGACGGCCGAAAAGCGCATTCTCGAGCTCCTCAAGAAGCTCTGGATCCTGCCGGTCGACATCCGACTCGCCGCCCACGCCAACAATCTGCGCTTCCGACCGCGCAGCTACTCCCATGTCGGCGACGTGCCCATGCTCGACATTTTCGACAAGCCGATCGCCGACTGGGACTCGGTCGCCAAGCGCGGCTTCGACATCTTCTTCAGTCTGGTCGCGCTGGTGCTTCTGTGGCCGATCATGCTGGGCGCCGCCATTGCCGTCAAAGCCACCTCTCCCGGCCCGATCATCTTCAAGCAGAAGCGGCACGGCTTCAACAACGAGACGATCGAGGTCTACAAGTTCCGCTCGATGTATACGCATATGAGCGACCACTCGGCACGCAACGCCGTGACCAGGGGCGACCCTCGCGTAACGCCGGTCGGCCGCTTCATCCGCAAGTCGTCGATCGATGAGTTGCCGCAGATTTTCAACGTGCTGAAAGGCGAACTGTCGCTCGTGGGGCCGCGCCCGCACGCCGTGCTGGCACAGACCCAGAACCGGACCTATTCCGACGTCGTCGAAGGCTATTTCGCGCGCCATCGCGTCAAGCCCGGCGTCACCGGTTGGGCGCAGATCAATGGCTGGCGCGGCGAGATCGACAATGACGAGAAGATCCGCCTGCGCACGGCCTTCGATCTCTACTACATCGAAAACTGGTCGTTGCTCTTCGATCTCAGGATCCTGTTCCTGACGCCGTTCCGTCTCCTCAACACCGAGAACGCCTATTGAGCGCCGTCGAGACAGGCCGGTTTCCGATCGCTCGTCCCCAGCTTGCAGCGCTCTCGCTGCTCGGCTCGGGCCTGGTGGCGGTCGCCGTGTTTCTTTCCGGCTTCGTCATCTTCGAGCCCGCGCCCTACGAATTGTTCCTCGTCGCACTCATCGGCCTCTGGGCACTCTTCGGTCTCAAGATTTCACGGAGCGTCGCGCCCCTGCTCACGCTTCTGACGCTGTTCATGGTGGGCGGCATTCTGTCCTTGACGGTCATGGTCGACCTGACCAAGGGGCCGATGTACATGGCGGTTTCCGGCTTTCTTGCGCTGTCGTCGATCTTCTATGCTGCGATCATAGAAGATCGTCATGAGCGGCTGAGGCTCATCTTCAATGCGTGGACGGTCGCGGCCATCATTACCGCGCTGCTCGGCATCCTCGGCTATTTCGGCGCCGTTCCGGGCGCGGAGAACTTCACGCTCTACGGTCGCGCCAAGGGCGCCTTTCAGGACCCGAACGTATTCGGCCCGTTTCTCTCGGTGCCGGCCATGTATCTGATTCACGGCATCCTGACGCAGCCGATCCAGAAGGCGCCGCCGAAGATAGCCGCATTGCTGATCCTCGCCCTCGGTGTCTTCCTGTCGTTTTCGCGTGCCGCCTGGGCGCTCAACCTCTTCTGCGTCGTCGCCTTCGTCTTCGTCATGCTGCTTAGGGAACGCAGCGGCCTCTTTCGTCTCAGAATCCTCGTCCTGGCGCTCGTGGGCGCCCTCCTGGTCGTCGGCGCGCTTCTCGCCGCCCTTCAATCCGAGCAGGTCGCAACGCTCTTTTCCAGCCGATCGCAGCTCGTGCAGGATTATGACGGCGGGCACCTCGGCCGTTTCGATCGCCATCGACTGGGCTTCCTGATGTCGATGGAGAAGCCTCTCGGCATCGGCCCCATGGTCTTCAGCACGATCTTCCCCGAAGACGAGCACAACGTCTGGCTGAAGTCGCTGACGTCCTATGGCTGGCTTGGCTTCATCAGCTATGTGACGCTCATCATCTGGACGCTTTCACTCGGCTTCCGCTTCCTGCTGCTCAATCGCCCCTGGCAAACCTACCTCATGATTGCCTGGGTTGCCGTCCTCGGCCATGTCGGCGTTGGCAACGTCATCGATACCGATCACTGGCGCCATTTCTACCTGCTCCTCGGAATCATCTGGGGATGTGCCGCCCTCGAATATCGCCATCGCCGGCAAACGCGTGCCGGCTGGAGCTCCTGATCATGGAACACTTCGTTCCGGGCCGGCGACCGGCCCTCCCCTTGCGCCTCCTTCAGGTTCTGGAACCGAGCGGTGGCGGCTCGGGCAGACACTTTCTCGACCTCTGCCGCGGCATGCACCAACGCGGGCATCATGTGGAAGCGGTGTATTCGCCGGTGCGCGCTGAGGACGGTTTCGTGCGCGAGTTGAAGGCGGTCGGTTTGCCGGCCATCCATGCCGTCAACATGAAGCGGGCGCCGGGTCCGTGGGATCTAGCCTCCTTCCTCGAACTGCGGCGCATCATTCGCGGCGGCGGGTTCGACATCATCCATGGCCATAGCTCCAAGGCCGGCGCGCTGACCCGGATCCGGCTTCCCGGTCCGCACATTCCCCGCCTCTATACCCCACACGCCTTTCGCACCCTCGATCCCAGGCTCGGCCGCGGCGGCCGGCTGATCTATGGCGCGATAGAATGGGGCCTTGCCCGCTTCTTTACCGACCGGCTCATCTGCGTTTCCGAAGACGAATACCGTCACGCCCTATCGCTGCATATGCCCGAGGATCGGACGTCGGTGATCGTCAACGGCGTTACCCCGCCCTCATGCGACATGGCGCAAACGATTCGCGCCAGCTTCGGGATCGCGCCAGATGCCTTCGTCTTCGGCTTCATCGGCCGGCTTTCGGCGCAAAAGGCGCCGGAGCGTCTCATCGCCGCCTTCAAGAGCGTCGCCGCTTCGGTGAACAATAGCCATCTGGTGATGGTCGGCGCCGGTGAACTCGAAGGGACCTTGCGCAAGGCGATCGCCGAAAGCGGACTGCAGAACCGCATGCACCTGACCTCGGCCTTCGCCGGACCACAGGCCGCACCGGCTTTCGATCTTCTGGTCATGCCGAGCCGCTACGAAGCCATGTCTTATGTGATGCTGGAAGGGGCGGCCGCCGGCAAACCGATCATCGCCACCGATATCGGCGGAGCCCGCACGGTCATCGAGGATGGCCAGAACGGCTTCATCCTGCCGAACAGCGACGACACGTCACTGCTTGCGAAGACGATGGTCAAGGCAGCCGCAGCGGAGATTTTCGAAAAGCTGTCTGCCGTCGCGCGGAGCCGAAAACAACGCTTCACCCTCGATGTGATGCTCGATCAAACCGAGACGCTCTATAAGAGGACGGCCATCAGACGCCGTGTGCCAGCAATCCTTCAGCCGGCGGAGTAGCGCGGATAGAATAGAAGTGGAAAACAGATCAATCGCTCTATGGGGGATCGAGGATTGAGAAAATGGTCGGAGCGGCGGGATTCGAACCCACGACCCCTTGACCCCCAGTCAAGTGCGCTACCGGGCTGCGCTACGCTCCGAACCGAAGAAACCCCTATATAACCAGCGCTTAGAGCGCAAGCGGGAATTTCGAAGTCGGCGTGAAAAAGAAATGTCCGGAGTGGAAAAGCGGACCCGGCAGGGTTCGGTGAGGAAATCGATCCGATTATCTCGGCCATCGCTCCTCAGATCGACTCTGGTGCGCCGCAATGGAACCTTCACCAAACCTGAAATCGCGTCGCTCGAAACGTTGTCCCTAACGCAACGTGAGCTTGCCATCACAACCGATTTGAGGGACAGTTTGGTACTGGCCCTTGAGGCCTGGAGCCTCCCCTCATAGGAGAAAACCATGCCTCTTAAATCTCTGATGGCCGTGGCCGCACTCGTCGTCCTGACCCTGTCCGGATGTGCGACGTCCGGTTCGACCAACACAACCTACGCGCAGTGGACCGGCCCCTATCCGCAGCCTGATGTTTCCGCATCGAGCCCCGGTGGTTTCCGTATGTCCTACTAAAACGCGGCACCTGTAGGGTAAGCGACAGAACGCGAGCCCAGTGAGGCGCCCCTCAATCGCTCGCGTCCATGCATAGGTGGGTTGCCCTCTTGCCCAGGGCCGAAGCACTTGGGTGCGGGCCGCCCGCCAATCTCCCAAACCGACGATCGAACGAATGTTCGCCGATAGCTCCGGTTGGCTGGCAGCAATGCGTCCCACAACCGCGCAAGCGCCACGCCTGCGTTACCACTGAATTTCTTTAAGGCCATCAAAGCGTTGCGCGTTGTCGACCAGGCATGCGCCTCGCAGGCGATCGCAGACGGCCTCAGCGCACCTGGTCGAGCAGGCGCTTGCATTCCAGGAGATCGTAGAGCGCCTCCTGAAGCAGGGCGCGATCTTCCTTGCCGACAGACGACGATTTGCCGAGAGAGATTTCCGGCACGTCGTCGCTGCCGCCGCCAAATGAGAAGAAGCGGCGGCTCGCCGGCGCCTTGGCGCGGCCGACGATCTGGTCCTCCTCCGAAACGCCGGCCTTGGGCGGCGCCGGTTCCTCGTTGCTCGATGCCGCAAGCGCCTCGACGGTCGCGAGATCACCGCTGGCAATGGCGGCAACGAACTTGTTGCCGTTGGTCTTCAAAAGCTTCTGCACGCCCTTGATGGTGTAGCCGTGGTCATAGAGGAGGTGCCGAATACCCTTCAGGAGATCGACATCCTCGGGTCGGTAATACCGTCGACCGCCGCCGCGCTTCATCGGCTTGATCTGCTGGAAACGGGTTTCCCAGAAGCGCAGAACATGCTGCGGCAGATCGAGATCGTCGGCGACCTCACTGATGGTGCGGAAAGCGTCCGGGCTCTTTTCCATGTGGCTCCCAATCCATGTCACGCGACTCACGCTCGCAAGCCGCAATGAACCGATATCATACCGATGATGGCACGAATCAGGTCCATTTCAACGGCTTATGGATGGGTTTTCAACCACATTTGTGGCAGACGCCGTGACTTCACGCGACGGGAGATACCGGCTTCTGCTTGGCCCTGCGGCTAAGATGGGCCTTCAGCACCCGTTGCTTGAGCACGTTGGACGCCTTGAAGGTCATGACACGCCGCGGCGAGATCGGCACTTCCTCGCCGGTCTTCGGGTTTCGCCCGATGCGCTCGTTCTTGTCGCGGACCTGAAAAGTCGCGAAAGAAGACAGCTTCACGCTCTCGCCACGCACGATTGCGTTGCATATTTCGTCAATGACGGTTTCCACCAGTTCGGCAGACTCTGTCCGCGACAGACCTACCTTGCGAAAAACCGACTCAGCCAAGTCCGCCCGTGTTACTGTTTTTCCGCTCATCTTCCCCCACCAACGTCTGGTACGCCGATCAGCGTCCGAAGACTATTGCCCTTACCTTTTGCGGTCAAGCGCCTGTTGCTTAAGCAATTTCTTTACCAGCGGAGGAGCACGGAGCCCCAGGTGAAGCCACCCCCCATGGCCTCGAGCAGGACGAGGTCGCCCTTCTTGATCCGCCCGTCGCTTGCCGCCGCATTCAAGGCCAGCGGAATGGAGGCAGCAGACGTGTTGCCATGCAGATCGACCGTCACCACAACCTTGTCGAGAGGGATGCCGAGCTTCTTGGCGGAGCCGTCGATAATGCGTCGATTGGCCTGGTGCGGCACCAGCCAGTCCAGATCGTCCGCGGTCGTTCCGGTCGCCTCGAAAGCGGCCTCGATCACGTCGGTGATCATGCCGACCGCGTGCTTGAAGACTTCGCGGCCTTCCATCTTCAGATGGCCGACCGTGCCCGTGGTCGAAGGGCCGCCGTCAACATAAAGCTTGTCGCGATGGGCACCGTCGGAGCGGAGCTTCGCCGTCAGCACGCCACGGTCGGCATTCGTGCCCTCGCCCTCTTGGGCTTCCAGGATGATGGCACCGGCGCCGTCGCCGAAGAGCACGCAGGTCGTCCGGTCGGTCCAGTCGAGAATGCGCGAGAACGTCTCCGAGCCGATCACCAGAACGCGCCTGGCAAGCCCGCCGCGGATATAGGCGTCGGCCGTCGTCACCGCATAGACGAAACCGGAGCAGACGGCCTGCAAGTCGAAAGCCGCACCATGGCGCATGCCAAGGCGATCCTGGATGTTGACGGCCGTTGCCGGAAAGGTGTTGTCCGGTGTCGAGGTCGCCAGGATGATGACGTCGATATCGTCAGGCGTGAGCCCGGCATTGGCGAGGGCCGCGCGGGCAGCGCCTTCGCCAAGAGACGCGGTGGTTTCGCCCTCGCCGGCGATGTAGCGCTGCCGGATGCCCGTGCGCTGCACAATCCACTCATCGGACGTATCGACCTTGGATTCCAGCTCCTGGTTGGTAACAACGCGCTTCGGCAAGGCTGCGCCGAAGCCGCGAACGACGGAACGGATCATCTATTCAAACCTCATCATTCATGCCGGCGGAAAGGGCCTGGGGCGGTTCCGCACCATGGTACTTCGCCAGATCGAGCTCGATCTTCGACTTCAGGCCATTCTTCACCATGTCGTAGCCGACATCGATCGCGGCTGCGAAACCCTCGGCATCCGCACCACCATGGCTCTTGATCACGACGCCATTGAGGCCAAGGAATACCCCGCCATTGACCTTCCTGGGATCCATCTTCTCGCGCAGACGATCGAATGCGCCCTTCGCCAGGATGTAGCCGATCTTGGCAAGCAGGGTACGCGACATTGCAGCGCGCAGATATTCGGCAATCTGGCGCGCGGTGCCTTCGGCGGCCTTCAGCGCGATGTTGCCGGAAAAACCTTCGGTCACGACCACATCGACCGTTCCGCGGCCGATGTCATCACCCTCGACGAAGCCGTAATAGTCAAAGCCGTCGATATTGGCTTCACGGATCAGGCGGCCAGCTTCTTTGACCTCCTCCTGTCCCTTGATTTCCTCGACACCGACGTTGAGAAGACCAACCGTCGGCCGTTCGATCTCGAAAAGCGCCCGCGCCATGGCGCCGCCCATCAGCGCGAAGTCCATGAGTTGCTGTGCATCCGCGCCGATCGTCGCCCCGACGTCCAGCACGATGCTTTCGCCCTTCAGCGTCGGCCAGATGGCGGCGATCGCCGGACGCTGGATCCCCTGCATCGTGCGCAGACAGAAGACCGACATGGCCATCAGCGCGCCGGTATTGCCGGCCGAAACGACGACATCCGCCTCGCCAGCGTTGATCGCGTCGATCGCCTTCCACATGCTCGATTTTCCGCGGCCGCGGCGAAGCGCCTGGCTCGGCTTCTCGTCCATCGCGACGGCGATCTCGCAGTCATGAAAAGTGCTGCTGGCCTTGAGCTTCGGATATTTTTCCAGGAGCCCCGCGCATTGCGCCTCGATGCCGAACAACACGAACTTGATGTCCGGATGACGTTCGAGCGCCCTTGCGGCGCCCGGGATGACGACTTCGGGACCATAGTCGCCACCCATCACGTCAAGTGAAATTCTGACCACGCGTGTCTTATCCTTCATTTCTGCCACACAACACGTACCGTCGTGGCGCACTCACCTGGGACGCAATGACGATACATATTGCTTCTGACGCTTGAGCCAAGCACGCGGCAGATCGCTTCGCGGCTCTTTTGGCCGGTTTGGGGCCAAAATACTGCTTTTCCTTTGCGTGACAACCGAATTGTAGAGGAGGCTTTCAGAGCCTCAGTCCTTTTTCCAGTCCTTCAGAACGGCAAAGGGGTTCGGCTTCTTGTCGTCCGCTGCCGTGCTCTCGATGCGCGCGCCGAAAGTGGCGCCAGGCTTGCGCGGATAGGGATCGATCGCAAGCGCCACCTGCTCGCTGACGACGACGCCGGCATCGATCGTGTCACCGGTGAAGGTGTCGGGAATGTCGGGACCATCCGGATCGAGAATCATCTCGCCGCCGTCGTTGCTCGCCTGGCGGGCGAGCCGCGATCCCTCGGGTACTAGGATCACTTCGACCGGCTCGTGGATGTCGGCTTCGACGGGCTCGAGCGTCACCACGCAGCTTTGCACGATGCGGGCCGTGACATCGCCCTTGATCTTGATGCCATCCTTCTTCCAGCGCGCGATTTGCAGGTCAGCGCCGAGCGACAGCACATCGTCGACACCCCAGAGCTGCGCGAGCGCCGCACGCTCGCGCTCGTTTGCGGAAAGCTTAACGCTGACAGCGTTCGCCGAGATATGTCCCACCCTCACCGGATAGGAGAAGGCCGGCTGGCCATCGTCTTTCATGATCGGATCCTTCCTCGCCAGGGCGATTGATGCCGCCCAGTCGCGAATGCAGCCGTCGCCCGTATTCGGGTTTGCGACGCTGTTATCTCTTAATGACCGCTCTATTAAGCTCCAGCGGACGGAATCTGCAACTGACCGGTCTCGACGACCTCTTCGCCGACGTCGGCGAGTTGTGCCTCCACGGTTAGCAGATAGGTTGCAAGCGCCTCCATCGCGGGCGCGGCATCGCCCCCTTCCGGGTGGAAGTTGCGCTTCAACGCCGCCGCAAGGGCGGCCCTGTCCTTTGCCTCCAGCGCAGCCGCATAGGATTCGAGGCGACCATAATACATGCCGGCCAGCCTCTTCATCTTCTTCGGAACGCCGGCATCGCCCACGCCAAGTTCGCGGATCGAGTGATCGACGTCCTCGAAGAAAGCGTCGATGATCTCCTGGGCGATTTCCTGCCCGGGCCTTGCGGAGGCGCGTGTGCGGCGGAAGTAAAGGATCAGCATTGCCGACAGCATCTCGAAACGCCCCATGACCGTGTCCGGCACATCGAGGTCGGTATAGAGATAGGGTTGGCGTGCGGCCGACGTCAGCAGCGCATACTGCCGTTCGACAATCGCCGTATTGCCGCTTTTTCTTTTGAACAGTCCAAAAATCATCACAAAGCTCGGGCTTGGCTTTCTCGAAATGCGCGCAAGCGCCCATCCCGTTGTTGCATGACAGCCGAAGCTGGTTTACCGAAGCAGGCACGAATTGCAATGGCGGATCTGCCATCGTTTCTCCAAGGGGAGCTGTCGTTGACGAAGCGGTATTTGAGAAAAAACTTTAAAACCCTCGGCCGCGTGGCGGTCGTAGCTACCATCGCCGGTCTCACCCTTTCAGCCTGCCAGTCCGCCAATGTCGGTGAAGTCCTTCATCAAGGTTACGTGGTCGACCAGGAAACGCTAAATCTCGTTCCGGTTGGCTCCAGCCGCGAACAGGTGCTGCTGTCGCTCGGCACGCCCTCGACCACCGCGACCTTCGACAACGAAGTGTTCTACTACATTTCGCAGACCCGCAAGCGTCCCGTCGCCTTCATGAAGCCCAAGTTGATCGACCAGTCGATCCTTGCAGTCTACTTCGACAAGGAAGGCACTGTCAGCCAGCTTGCGCATTATACTTTGAAGGACGGCAAGGTCTTCGACATGCTGTCACGCACGACGCCGACCGGCGGCAAGGAAACGAGCTTCCTCGGCCAGCTTCTCAGCGGACCGGGCGCCGGACAGGCTGCCGCAAAGAGCCTGTTCAAGGACTTCGGCAGCAAATAGTTCACCCATCACAAAGCAAAAGGCCCGCGGAACCTCGTTCCGCGGGCCTTTTTCGTTTCAGTGGTCGATCAGGCGAGGATCGCCAACAGCAGCAGCGCCACGATGTTGGTGATCTTGATCGCCGGGTTCACCGCCGGGCCGGCGGTATCCTTGTAGGGGTCGCCCACTGTGTCGCCGGTGACGGATGCCTTGTGCGCATCCGATCCCTTCAGATGACGTTCGCCGTTCTTGTCGACGAAACCATCCTCGAAGCTCTTCTTGGCATTGTCCCAGGCGCCACCGCCCGAGGTCATCGAGATCGCCACGAAGAGGCCATTGACGATGACACCGAGAAGCGATGCGCCAAGGGCAGCGAAGGCCGAGGCCTTCGAGCCCGACAGAAGCAGTACGCCAAAGTAGACGACGACAGGTGCAAGCACCGGCAGCAGCGAGGGAACAACCATTTCGCGGATTGCCGCCTTGGTCAGAAGATCGACGGCGCGGCCATAGTCCGGCCGTTCCTTGCCTTCCATGATGCCGGGTTTTTCGCGGAACTGCCGGCGAACCTCCTCGACGATGGACCCGGCCGCACGGCCGACGGCCGTCATCGCGATACCGCCGAAGAGGTAGGGGATGAGACCGCCAAAGATCAATCCAGCCACGACGTAGGGGTTGGAGAGATCGAAGGAGATCTGTCCGACATCGGCGAAGTACGGGTACTTGTCGCCGTTGGCGGCGAAGTAGCTGAGGTCGTTCGAATAAGCGGCGAACAGCACCAGCGCGCCAAGACCGGCCGAACCGATCGCGTAGCCCTTGGTGACGGCCTTGGTAGTGTTGCCGACGGCGTCGAGCGCGTCCGTCGATTTACGCACTTCCGGCGGCAGGTGTGACATTTCCGCGATGCCGCCGGCGTTGTCGGTCACCGGCCCGAACGCATCAAGCGCCACGATCATGCCGGCAAGGCCGAGCATGGCGGTGACGGCGATGCCCGTGCCGAAGAGACCGGCGAGCTGGTAGGTGGCAATGATGCCGCCGACGATGACGATCGCCGGCAAAGCCGTCGATTCCAGCGAAACGGCGAGGCCCTGGATCACGTTGGTGCCGTGGCCGGTCACAGAGGCCTGGGCGATCGAGTTCACCGGCCGCTTGTTGGTGCCGGTATAGTATTCGGTGATAACAACGATCAGGGCCGTCACGACCAGGCCGAGGATACCGCAGAAGAACAGGTTCCAGCCGGTGACGTCCTTGCCTGCGACGGTGCCGATCGAGCCCCATCCGATCGTAAACGACGTGGCGGCGCCGAGACCGAAGATCGACAACACGCCGGTAACGATCAGGCCCTTGTAGAGCGCGCCCATGATCGAGTTGTTGGCACCGAGCTTCACGAAGAAAGTGCCGACGATCGATGTGATGATGCAGGCCGCGCAGATCGCCAGCGGATAGACCATGACGGTCGCGAGCACCGGCGTGCCGGCGAAGAAGATCGCCGCGAGCACCATGGTTGCGACGACCGAGACGGCATAGGTCTCGAAGAGGTCGGCCGCCATGCCGGCGCAATCGCCGACATTGTCGCCGACGTTGTCGGCAATCGTCGCCGGATTGCGCGGATCATCCTCGGGGATGCCGGCTTCCACCTTGCCGACGAGATCGCCGCCGACGTCGGCACCCTTGGTGAAGATGCCTCCGCCGAGACGGGCGAAGATGGAGATCAGCGAAGCGCCGAAGCCGAGCGCGACCAGCGCGTCGATGACTTCGCGCGAGGCGGGCTCATGCCCGAGGCCGACCGTGAGGACGACGTAGTAGACGGAGACGCCGAGGAGCGCCAGGCCCGCTACGAGAAGGCCGGTAATCGCGCCGGACTTGAAAGCGATGTCGAGGCCGGAGGCAAGGCTGACGGAAGCCGCCTGGGCAGTGCGGACGTTCGCCCGAACCGAAACATGCATGCCGATGAAGCCCGCAGCGCCCGAAAGGATTGCACCAATCAGGAAGCCGAACGCGGCGGCGGGGGAAAGAAGAACCCAAGCGGCGATGAAAACGACGACGCCGACGATGGCAATGGTCTTGTACTGACGCGTGAGATAGGCCTGCGCCCCTTCACGAATGTAGCCTGCGATTTCTTGCATGCGGGCGTTCCCCTGGTCGGCGGCCAGCACCGACTGTGTTGCCCAGATGGCATAAGCCACCGCGAGCAACCCGCATGCGATAACGCCCAACAAAATGGTCATTTCGCATTACCCTCCGTTACAACCCGCAGACTCACTCCCGGCCACGGGCCCCTCAAAACCGCGAATCACGCGCCACCTCCTCAAGCAGCACCTGTCACGGCGCGGCCAGAGTGCGGTTGCAACGGGAGATCGTCAAGCCCCGGAAAACGCCAGTGACAAGGCGCTCGGGCGACTTCGATTGTCGGGGGAAGGAGCTAGGCGGCGGCGTTCCGGGGAGCGCGCTTCAACAGCAACAGAAGCACGAGGCAGACAATGGTGACCGGCCAGACGACCGCGTTCAGCATGTCCCATCCATAGGCGGAGAGGACCTTGCCCGAGGCAAAGGACGACAGCGCCACGGTGCTGAACAGGATGATGTCGTGGAAGGCCTGGACCTTGTCGGCCTCCTGCGGGCGGTAGCTGCTCGCGACGATCGCCGTCGAACCGATGAAGCCGAAGTTCCAGCCGAGGCCGAGCAGCACCAGGGCGCCCCAGAAGTTCCAGAGCTCGATGCCCATATGCGCAACCGTGGCGCAGGCCATCAACAACAGCAGGCCGCAGCCGACGATACGCTCGGCGCCGAAGCGGCTGATCAGCCAGCCGGTGAAGAAGCTCGGGGCGAACATCGCCAGCACGTGCCACTGTATGCCGAGCGTCGCAAGTTCCGTCGAAAAACCGCAGCCCACGACCATCTCGACCGGCGCACCGGTCATCATGAAGGTCATCAGCGCGTAGCTGGAGATGCCGCAGACCATGCCGGTGGCGAAGCGCTGGCTGCGCACGATCGCGCCGAGAGGACGCACGGCCCGGTCGTGGTGATCTCTCACCATCGCACTCGGTTCGGGCAGCCGCAGCGGTGCGAAGAAGAATGCCGCAAGCAGGCTGATCGGCAGCAGCACAACGAATGCGCCGGCAAAGGCAACGGGCGCGAACAGATTGCCGGCAAAGATGACGATCTGCGGGCCGAGTACCGCTGAAACAATGCCACCGCCAAGGATCAGCGAGATCGCCTTGGGCTTGTAGAACGACGGGGAAGCATCGGCCGCAGCAAAGCGCAGCTTCTGGGTGAAGCCGTTCGACGAGCCGAGCATGGCAAGGGCGAAGGCAAAGAGCCAGAAGCTTTCACGGAAGAGCGCGATTGCGGCGAGCGCCGCACCTGCGGCTGCGATCCCGGTCCCGGTCATGAAGGCAAAACGACGGCCGATCACGCGCGATAGCATCGCGACCAGCACGACGCCGAGCGCCATGCCGACGTTAAAGGCGGTAAGTGGCGCGGTGGCGAGGGACTTGTCATCCGCCAGCAACTGATAGCCGGCAACGCCGCCGATGGAGAAGCAGATCGGCCCGACGACACCCATGATAGCCTGGGCTGCGGTCAGGTGAAAAACATTGCGGCGCGCTTCGCGAAGGGTGGTCCCCATGTCATCCGCAGCAACCGCAACCATAACTCTTTACTTCCTGAACTCGCTGCGGACCTGCTTGGCAATGCGGTCGAGAACGGCGTTGACCAGCTTCGGCTCGTCATCCTCGAAGAAGGCCTTGGCGATCTCGACATATTCGGTGACGATCACCGGAACGGGCACGTCCTTGCGCTCCAGCATCTCGAAGGTGCCGGCGCGCAGGATGGCGCGTACGGTGGAATCGAGCCGCGACAGCGCCCAGTCGTCCTGAAGCGCCGAACCGATCAACGGATCGAGCTTGCGCTGGTCGCGCACGACGCCGGCGACGATCGAGCGGAACCAGGACGCGTCCGCCTTCAGATAGGTATCGCCGTCGACGTCCTGGCCGAGGCGATGGGCTTCGTACTCGGCAACCACTTCGAGCACGCCGGTACCGCCAATGTCCATCTGATAGAGCGCCTGCACGGCGGCAAGGCGCGCTGCACCGCGCTGGTTGACCTGCTTCAGCGGCTGATCCGAGGGTGTCTTCGTCACTTTTCCGTGCCCAGTTTCTTCTTCAATTCAATCATGGTGAGCGCCGCGCGCGCGGCGAAGCCACCCTTGTCACCTTCCGACCGGCGGGCACGTGCCCAAGCCTGGTCGTCATTCTCGACCGTCAGGATACCATTGCCAATAGCGAGGCTTTCGCTCACGGCGAGATCCATGATGGCCCGCGAAGATTCGTTCGCGACGATATCGAAATGATAGGTCTCGCCGCGAATGACCATGCCGAGTGCGACGAAGCCGTCATATTCCGTGCCGCCCTCGTCGGCACCGTCAAGCGCCATGGCGATCGCAGCCGGGATTTCGAGCGCGCCCGGAACCGTCACGATATCATAGGTGGCCCCAGCTGCGTCCAGCGCATGCTTGGCGCCGTCGAGCAATGCATCGGCCATATCGTCATAGAAGCGCGCTTCCACAATCAGGATGTGGGCTGCCGTGGTCTCTGCCATGGATCACCTGTCTTTGAGAGTTCGTCGCCGGATGCGACCGACTGAGGCGGCGGTCAAACCATGCCCGGCGCCGAATGGCAAGCAAATTCCGCCGCGGAAGGCCTTTTGCCGCGCCGAACGGCGCCAGAATAGCCGCCCCGAAGGACGTTGGCGAAGCGCTGAAGGAGGCAACATGGCAAACGCGCGGTCCAATGTGATCCGCATGCGCTCCGCTGCAGCTACCGTCATAGGATTGCAATACGGAGACACAATCAACGTGACGTTTATCAATTTTCAACGCTTCCCTGTTGACGATCCCGCGATCGCGGGACACGGATAGGGAAGCACCGTCGATGCTTCTTGCGAAATGCACGGCGCCAGGGAGGAAGACATGACGGAAACGCGAAAACCGGTCGTCAACCCGAAGACCCTCGACCTCGATCATTGGACGAGAGGCGAGCGGTTCGAATCACGCGACGCCTCCTTCGGCGCGCTGCTCGGCCTTAGGGATCTCGGCATCGGCTACGGCGAAGTGCCGCCGGGCAAGTCCGGTTGTCCCTTCCACAATCACCACGTCGAGGAAGAGCTTTTCATCATCCTCGAAGGCGAAGGCACCTACCGCTTCGGCAGCGAACGCCATTCGGTGGGCCCGGGCGATATCCTGGGCGCGCCGGCGGGCGGGCCAGAAACGGCGCATCACCTGATCAACACCGGCACGGCTCCGCTCAAATACCTGTCGATCTCGACCATGGCAGCAACCGAGATTTGCGAGTATCCCGATTCCGGCAAGTTTCTCGCCAAGACGCGCGGCCCCGACGGCGAACGGCGCTTCCGTTTCATCGGCCGCGCGGAAAGCAGCGTCGACTATTGGGACGGCGAGCCCGGCGCTTGAGTTCACCACAGCATAGGATCGAACATGCATAGCGTGCCTATCATCGAGACAGATCGCCTCGTCCTGCGCCCCTATCGCCGTGACGATTTCCCTTCCTACGTTGCCCTGTTCGGCGATGCCGAGGTGATCCGCTTTGTCGGCGGGGTACCGTTCACGCGCGAACAATCCTGGACCCGTTTCCTGCGCCAGGTCGGCATGTGGCACTATTTCGGCTTCGGCTTCTTCGCCATCCAGGATCGGCAGACGGGGACCTTTCTTGGCGAGGCCGGGTTTCACGACGTGCATCGCGCGATCACGCCGTCACTCGAGGGAACGATGGAAACCGGATGGGCGCTGTCGCCCAAAGCCCATGGCCGGGGCCTGGCGACGGAAGCCGTCAGTGCCGCGCTCAAATGGGCCGATCAGCAATTTCCGAGACTCCGGAAAACCTGCATCATCGATATCGGAAACCACGCCTCGATCCGTGTCGCGGAAAAGCACGGCTTCCAGGAGTTCTGGCGAACGACCTATCACGGCAATCACGTAATCATGTTCGAGCGCCAGCAGACGCGTGCGAACGCCGAAACATGAACAATTTTTAATTGTTTTCCCGCCCTTGGCGCCATGGAAACGGCCAGATTCCGGCACAGTTTTCCAGGCATTGGCACGACGCGCCCCCGCCCCAAGCCGAGGAAACGTCGTCCCAATTAGTCGAAACAGTCCAGCACGTCCCACTGCGGGTTATGCAACCCGTAAACGACGCCTGCTGGCCGCTGTGGCACGAGATGGTGATCGGCCCCGGACACCCGTAGCGGTCCCGCGATCGGGCAGGAGGCCGGCGCTCGCGATGCCGCAGGCAACCAAGGAGCATGACCATGAACCGCATTGCCAAGCTTTCCGTCATCGCTGCTCTCTCCGCCCTTCCCTTCGGGGGCATCTCCTACGCGGCAGGCGCTGCGATGAACTGGCCGGCGCATATCGACCAGACGGTACGCCACTTCAAGGGCAACCACTTCACTGTCGTCGATATCGACACGCTCAAGGCAACGAGCCAGACGCGGACCTGGATCAACGAAGCGACGCCGAAGCAAGTTTCGGCCCTGCACGCCGCAGTCCGCGCCAACAGGCCGCTGGCAACCAAGCTGAAGGGCGAGAACGTCGAGATGAACAACATCGCCGGCGCCGAACGGGCGGCCGATGGCAGCCTGACCTTCTATGTGCGCTAAGCCTTAAATTGCCCCTCCTGAAACGCCACCGCCCCCAATTGGGGGCGGTACGGTTGTAACGGACATTTTCGGCAAGGAACTTCAAACTTCGCTCATGCCGGCTTGGGTGCCGGGAACTCGGCCAGGCGCGCCGCATATCGCGCCATGGTGTCGACCTCGAAGTTCACAAAATCACCGGCCTTGCGCTCGCCCCAGGTGGTGACCTCCAGCGAATGACGGATAAGCAGCACGTCGAATTCGGCGCCATCGACCTTGTTGACCGTCAGCGACGTTCCGTCGAGCGCGACGGAGCCCTTCGGCGCTACGAATTTTGCCAGATGTTCGGGTGCCCGCAGCCGAAAGCGCACCGCGTCACCTTCCGGTTCCACCGAGAGGATTTCGGCCTTGTCGTCGACATGGCCGGAGACCAGGTGGCCGCCGAGCTCATCGCCGATCTTCAGCGATCGCTCGAGGTTGATCCGCGTGCCCTTCGTCCAGCCTGCAATCGTCGTCAGCCGCAACGCTTCTTCCCAGGCCTCGACCTCGAACCAGCGCTCGTTGCTGCCGGCTTCAGGCAGGGCGGTCACCGTCAGGCACACGCCGGAATGGGCAATGGAGGCGCCCATGTCGATGGTCTTCGGATCATAGCTCGTGGCAACACGCAGCTTGATGCCTTCCTTGAGCGGGGTGACGGCATCGACGGTGCCGATATCGGTAACAATGCCTGTGAACATCAGTTCTCTCTTTCGTATTCCTCGAACAGGTCGTCGCCATACCGTGCCTCGGCGACGCGTCGGAAGCCTCTCGGCACGGACTTACGGTCAAATGGGGATGCGATACCGTTTTCGCCAATCGCCCCGGGGCCGGTGTAAAGCTGAATACGGTCGACGAGATCCGCAGCGAGAAAGGCGCGTGCCGCGACGGCTCCGCCTTCGACCATCAGGGAGGAGAGGCCGCGGGAAGCGAGCGCCGCTAGCAGATCGGCAATCGAACCGGCTTCGAGAACCTCGACGCCCGCCGCCTCCAGGGCCGCCTTGCGTGCGGCCCGGCCGTCGTCAGCATCCGTCTCGCCGGATCCATCACTGGAGACCACGATCACCGGGACATCCCGCGCCGTTCGCGCCAGTTTCGAAGCAAGCGGGAGGTCGAGCCGACGGTCGAGGACGATGCGCAGCGGCGAGCGATTTTCGAGCCCTGGCAGCCGCACGGTCAATTCGGGATCATCAGCCGTCGCCGTGCCGATCCCGACCAGGATCGCATCCGTCTCGGCCCTCAGCATCTGCACCTGCCCGCGGGAGATGGGACCGGTGATGCGAACCTGCCCCTCCCCTTTGCGGCCGATCATGCCGTCGGCCGAAACGGCAAGCTTGAGAGTCACATAGGGGCGGCGGCTGACCTGGCGCATGAGATAGGCTTCGAGCGCCCGCTGCCCCTCTTCCGCGAGAACGCCGATATCGACGGTGAGGCCGGCATCGCGCAGGCGCACGACGCCGCGCCCGGCGACGCGCTCGTCCGGATCGAGGATCGAGATCACCACGCGGGCAACGCCGGATGCGACGAGCGCGTCCGCGCAAGGCGGCGTCTTGCCGTGGTGCGAGCAGGGCTCCAGCGTCACATAGGCCGTCGCTCCCCTCGCCCCCTCGCCGGCTTCGGCAAGAGCCTGGGTTTCGGCATGCGGACGGCCGCTTCGCGCCGTCACGGCGCGCCCGACGATGACGCCGTCCTTGACGATCAGGCAGGCGACGGAAGGATTGGTGGATGTCTGTCCGAGATGATGGCGGGCCAGCCTCAGCGCCGCGGCCATGAACCTCTCGTCTTCACGGTTGGTCGCTGCCATGGCTCTATCCAGCGTGTGTTCTATTCGCCGGGATCGCGCGCGATCTTGGCGCTGATCTCGGTGATGACCTTCTCGAAATCCTCGGCATGCGAGAAATCGCGATAGACCGAAGCGTAACGCACGAAGGCAACGTCATCGAGGCTCTTGAGGGCCTCGAGCACCTGCAAACCGATTTCTTCGGAGGGAATCTCCGTCTCGCCCGAGCTTTCGAGACGCCGCACGATGCCGGAAACCGCCCGCTCGATGCGGTCGCGATCGACCGGGCGCTTCCTCAGCGCGATCTCGAAAGACCGCAGGAGCTTGTCCCGGTCGAAAGGTACCTTCCGACCGGTCTTCTTGATGATCATCAGTTCACGCAACTGCACCCGCTCGAAGGTCGTGAAGCGACCTCCGCAATCCGGACAAATCCGGCGACGGCGAATGGCGTTCCCGTCCTCTGCCGGACGGGAATCCTTCACCTGGCTGTCTTCAGAACCGCAGTAGGGGCAGCGCATGGGCGACCGATCACATGTAGCCGTACATCGGGAAACGGTCGGTCAGCTTGACGACCTTGTCGCGAACGCCCGCTTCGACGGCGGCATTGCCCTCGTCGGAGTTGGCGACCTTCAGGCCATCGAGGACCTCGACGATCAGCTCGCCGATTTCCTTGAACTCGGCTTCCTTGAAGCCGCGGGTCGTGCCAGCCGGCGTGCCGAGACGGACGCCCGAGGTGACGAACGGCTTCTCGGGATCGAACGGGATGCCGTTCTTGTTGCAGGTGATGAAGGCACGGCCGAGCGCGGCTTCTGCACGCTTGCCGGTCGCATTCTTCTTGCGCAGGTCGACGAGCATCAGGTGGTTGTCGGTGCCGCCGGAAACGATGTCGAGGCCATTGGCCTTGAGCGTTTCGGCGAGCGTCCGGGCGTTCTTGACGATCTGGGCCGCATAGTCCTTGAACGAGGGGTGCAGAGCCTCGCCGAGCGCGACCGCCTTGGCGGCGATGACGTGCATCAGCGGGCCACCCTGGAGACCCGGGAAGACGGCCGAGTTGATCTTCTTGGCGATGTCTTCGTCGTTGGTCAGAACCATGCCGCCACGCGGGCCGCGCAGCGACTTGTGCGTAGTCGTGGTGGCGACGTGGCAATGCGGGAACGGCGACGGGTGCTGGCCACCGGCAACGAGACCGGCGATGTGCGCCATGTCAACCATCAGCCAGGCGCCGATTTCGTCGGCGATCTCGCGGAAGCGCTTCCAGTCCCAGATACGCGAATAGGCCGTGCCGCCGGCGATGATCAGCTTCGGCTTGTGCTTGCGTGCCTTCTCGGCGACGTCGTCCATGTCGAGCAGGTGATCGTCTTCACGCACGCCGTAGGAGACGACGTTGAACCACTTGCCGGACATGTTGACCGGCGAACCGTGCGTCAGGTGGCCGCCCGAATTGAGGTCGAGGCCCATGAAGGTATCGCCCGGCTGCAGGAGCGCCAGGAACACGGCCTGGTTCATCTGCGAACCGGAGTTCGGCTGGACGTTGGCGAAGTTGACGCCGAAGAGCTTCTTGGCGCGCTCGATCGCCAGTTCCTCGGCGATATCGACGAACTGGCAGCCGCCGTAATAGCGCTTGCCCGGATAGCCCTCGGCATATTTGTTGGTCATGATCGAGCCCTGGGCTTCGAGCACGGCGCGGGAAACGATGTTCTCGGAGGCGATCAGTTCGATCTCGTGGCGCTGACGACCCAGCTCCTTCTCGATCGCACCGAAGATATCCGGATCGCTGTCGGCCAGAGAGCGGGTGAAGAAGGCGTCATTGGTCTGTTCAGGCATCGGCGCGAGGCTCCTCTCAAGGGTGGCAGTTCTTTAGCTTCCTCGCACGGCGAGAGCAATATCTGCTGTGCGGTTTGCGTCATTTCCCCCATCTGCCGCGCCGAAATACCGCGGGGCTCCGTGCACGAAAAAGCCGCGCGGGCAAGGCTCGCGCGGCTTCAATCGGAAAATGCCCGACTTTGCTTATTGCGGCAGATTATCCTGCTCGATCGAGCCGGCCGATTGTTCGATGCCGGTCGTCGTCTGCAATGCCAGCTGCTGTTCGCCGTCCATTTCGTAGATGTCGTCGCGGAACTGGACGATGCCGTCCATCGCTGCCCAGGCGGTGATGTACTTGAAATAGACCGGAACCTCGACCGCCAGCTTGATCGGCGAATTCTGGCCCGAACGGATCGTCGCCTCGATCTGCTGGCGCGACCAGCCGGGCGTGTCGCGCAGAAGCCACGTCGTCAGGTCGCGCACGTTCTGAACCCGCACGCAACCGGACGATTCGAAGCGCGCCAGCTTGTTGAACAGGCCCTGCTGCGGCGTGTCGTGCATGTACTCGTTGTTTTCATTATGGAAATTGATCTTCGTCGAGGCCATGGCATTGGTCTTGCCGGGATCCTGGCGGAACGTCAGGTTCGGTGCCTTTTCGGCATTCCAGTCGATTGTCTCAGGGGAGACCTCGTTGCCGCTGCCGTCGATGAGGCGGATCGCATTCTTCTCCAGATATTCCGGATCCTTGCGCATCAGCGGAACGATGTCCTTCTCGACGATCGAACGCGGCGCGGTCCAATAGGGATTGAGGATGACCTCATAGATATTCGAGTTGATGATGTGCGTCGGGCGGCTGATACGGCCGACGACGGCCGTGTGGCGCGTTGCAACGCGGCCATTTTCGACCGCCTCGATGTAGGCCGCGGGAATGTTGACGAGGACATAGCGGCTGCCGAGATCTCCGGACATGGACTGTAGCCGCACGATATTCGTGTTCAGTTGCCCAAGCCGGACATCCGCGGAGATGTTCATCGCCTTGATGGAATATTCGCCGAGCACGCCGTCCGCCGGCAGTCCGTGGCGGGCCTGGAAGCGCTTGACCGCGCCATCGACGTAGGAGTCGAATGCGCTGGAAATCCCGGCAGACTGTGGAAGGTCACCGGAAATCATCAGACGCTGGCGCAGAGCCTGCACGGCCGGATCGGAGACGCCCATCTGCAAGCGAACTGCCGAATTGACCTGCGGCCAGCCGCCGGCGGAGACGATCTGTTGATACTGCGCAATGGCGTTCTGCGTGTTGGCAAGCGTATCGATGCCGAAGATCGGATTGTTGGAAACGACGGCGGTCGCGGCCCGCGCGGCCTTCGCGTCATACTGGTCATCCCAGGAACCGCGGCGCGGCGAATTGATGATCTCGTTCAGGGCATCCTGTGCGCTTGCCGCGCCAGCGACCGCCACAGCACCGAAGGTTGCCGCCGAGCGCAGAAAGGCGCGGCGCGAGAATGCATCAATTCCATTCTTTTTCGACATATTCCTACCATCCCAATGCGTTGGCACGCGCCCTATGCGCTGGCACGCATGTTGCCGGAGCCCTAACACGATCGTGGTTAACAAAGGTCAACCAACGAGCCACCCTGCCCTCACAAGTTTTCACGATACCGCGAGTGACAACCCTCATCCGGCAGGCGAAACGCGAAATGAATCCACGCTCGAGAAACCACGTGGCCGCACCTACCGCATGTCGTCGTCGCTGTCACAGCAATATGGCCAATTCGTGTCTCGGCGAGGCTGAACGACGACGTGACACGCCATTTGCTTTTCACCGCAACGGACAGGCCCGCAGGTAGGTCGCAGACAGCAACATTTTGATTTTCTAATATTTTCCGTCCGGAAAGCCGGCCAGACGCGGGATTGGCGTGCCAATGGGGTGCGGCTTTTGGGCAACAGAACGCGACGCCGACAAATGGCAAAGGTCGGACACGCAGGGATTGCGCCCGACCCTTGAACTGGAGGTTTTGTCTGGATCAGAGACGGTACATGATCGAGTCGTTCCAGAAGCGATCCAGGCGCTGCAGCAGCTTGTTCATCTGGGTGAACTCGTCCGAACCGATGCCGCCGACCTTCTGGATCGAGCCGATGTGGCGCTCATAAAGCTTGGCGACGGTTTCGGCGATGTCCTGGCCGTCTTCCGTCAGGCTGATGCGAACCGAGCGGCGATCGACGCGGGAGCGCTGGTGGTTGATCAGGCCAAGGTCGACGAGCTTCTTGACGTTGTAGGAGACGTTCGAGCCGAGGTAGTAGCCGCGGGAGCGAAGTTCGCCGGCGGTCAGTTCCGAATTGCCGATGTTGAAGAGCAACAGGGCCTGGACGGCGTTGACGTCGCTGCGACCTTCGCGGTCGAACTCGTCCTTGATGACGTCGAGCAGACGGCGATGCAGGCGCTCGACGAGGTGAAGGGATTCCATGTAGAGACCACGGATGGTTTCTTCCTGAGGGTCTCGGGGCTGAGCCGCCTGCGGCTTCATCTTGGTGTTCATTTGACTGCCTCACTGTTTTGTTTGGCGGTGTCTGTTTGTCTTCCCGCCTTGAGTGAGACCCTATCGAATACGTCTAAAATTCTACTTAAACCGCAGCCTTAACAAGAGCTTGCCATTTGACGAGCCTGTCTCAGGGTGAATCAACTCTTACCTGCTTGGCCTGCCGCCAACGCTGATAGAAGAGTGCCGCCCGGAAAAGAACGAAGGTCACGGCAACCGCCGCATGCAGCACGAGCAGCAGCGGACGGGCGCCGAAACTGGTCGGATAGAACTCGTACATGGCGATCTCGATCGCCGCGGCGACCACCCAGACCACGGGCCCCCAGGAGACGAGCAGCCAGAGGCCGAGCGCCGCAACGGGATAGACGACGGCGAGCGCGGTGGCGGCCGCACGCCATTCGGGAGACAGGAGATCGAAGCGACCGGCGCCGCCATGGGAAAAGCCGATCAGCATGGCCCAGTAATTGAGTGCGAACCAGATGCACGAGGCAGCGACCAGACGCAAGAAGACACCGAAGAGGATCTCGGTGAGCGATGGTTTCGGCACATGGGCAGAATCATGAAGCATGGTCGGCAAGATAGGGCGGCTCTTGCTCCTCCGCCAGCGGGATCGCTGCGCGCCCTCCCCTGCCGCCGTCATTTGAAGAGAAGAAATGCCGCAGCCTGTTTGCCTGACGCGCGGTTCCCAATTGCCGCCGCCCCATGATAAAGCGCTTGGCTAACGACGATTTTGACCGGAAAGGCGCGGCGCTATGAACGACAGGACAAATCTTGTGGACAGGATCACCGGCCACCGCCGCATGCGCCGCAACCGCAAGGCCGACTGGACGCGGCGGCTGGTGCAGGAAAACCGCCTGACCGTCGACGATCTGATCTGGCCGATCTTCATCGTGCCGGGCAGCAACATCGTCCAGCCGATCGAGGCAATGCCCGGCGTCAACCGCATGAGCGTCGACAAGGCGGTGGAAGCCGTCAAGGAGGCAGCCGACCTCGGCATTCCGGCGATCGCCACCTTCCCCAACATCGACATGCGGCTGCGCGACGAGACCGGCTCCAACAGCCTGGCTGCCGACAACCTGATCAATGAGGCCACCCGCGCGTTCAAGAAGGCGGTGCCCGAGATCGGCGTCATCACCGACGTCGCGCTCGATCCCTTCACCAGCCATGGCCACGACGGCATCCTGCGCAACGGCGAGATCGTCAACGATGAAACCGTCGAGATGATCTCCAGAGCGGCAATCGCCCAGGCGGATGCCGGCTCCGACATCATCGCCCCCTCCGACATGATGGATGGCCGGATCGGCGCGATCCGCCAGGCGCTGGACGCCGCCGGGCACCAGAATGTCGGCATCATGTCCTATGCGACGAAGTTCGCCTCCGGCTTCTACGGTCCCTATCGCGAAGCGATCGGCACCGGCGGCCTGCTCAAGGGCGACAAGAAGACCTATTACATCGATCCGGCAAACGGCACCGAAGCCATCCGCGACGCCGCCCTCGACGTCGAGGAAGGCGCCGACATGCTGATGGTGAAGCCGGGTCTCCCCTATCTCGACATCTGCTGGCGGATGAAGGAGGCCTTCGGCCTGCCGGTCTTCGCCTACCAGGTGTCCGGCGAATATTCGCAGATAAAAGCCGCCGCCGCCAATGGCTGGATCGACGGCGAGAAGGTAATGCTGGAAACGCTGCTCGCCTTCAAGCGCGCCGGCTGTGACGGCATCCTCAGCTATTTCGCCGTCGAGGTCGCTCGCATCCTCGCCAAGGGCCGTTAGGCCCAGGGTTCTTGGCCCCGAGGTTCTTCGGTACCGCGCATCTTTTCAGACGCGCGGGGGCGCCGCAGCATTTTGAGTTGCCGGATACCGTTTCCGACCTAAGGAATAGGCAGGAGCCTGCGATCCTTGTTTTGCCGGCGTCACCGTCCCATATTCTGCATGCACCCAAGCGAGGCTTAAACGGATGACCATGCACAACGAAGAACTGAGGCTGCCGAGCAATGATTGGCGCGCCTATCAGGGCGTGCTCTCCCGGCGCATATTCGCGTTCCTGCTGGATTACGCCATCATCGCCCTTTTGTGGATCCCGGCGGCGGTCGTCGTCTTCTTCCTGGGCATCCTCACGCTCGGCCTCGGCTTCATGCTTTACCCGGCGCTCTTTGCCATCGTCGCCATGCTTTATTTCGGCCTGACGGTCGGCGGGCGGGAGCAGGCCTCCCTCGGCATGCGGATGATGGGATTGGCGGTCGCCCGCACCGATGGACGTCCGATGGATTTCCTGACCGCCATCGTCCACCTCGTCATCTTCTGGATCGCCAACGCTCTGCTGACGCCGCTGATCCTGCTGATCGGCCTCTTTACCGATCGCAGCCGCCTGCTGCACGACCTGCTGATCGGTACCGTCATGGTCCGCCGTGACATGTACTGACCGGAAGCGCGCCCATTGTCGGCAATGCTAAAATAACTGGCCGGCAGAGGCGGAAGCTGCAAACGAGTGAGTTGACGTTTTCCATTCTTCCGCCATGCTACGGTCATGAGCAACCGCGTGAAGAGTAACCTCCGCACTCGATGAACACACAGACCGCACCGTCTCCGCAATTCTACCTCACTGCGCCGGCAGCCTGCCCTTACCTGCCGAACGAGATGGAGCGAAAAGTCTTCACCCACATGGTGGGCGAGCGCGCGCCCGAACTCAACGATCTCCTGACACAGGGCGGCTTCCGCCGCTCGCAGAACATCGCCTACCGCCCGGCCTGCGAGACCTGTCGCGCCTGTATCTCGGTGCGCATTCTTGCCAACGAGTTCAAGCCCAGCCGCTCCATGCGCCGGGTGCTTGCCGCCAATCAGGATGTGACATCGGCGGAGTATCCGGCCGAGCCGTCGAGCGAACAGTACAATCTTTTCCGTCGGTACCTCGACCGCAGACACCAGAAGGGCGGCATGTCTGACATGTCGGTGCTCGACTACGCGATGATGGTCGAAGACACGCACGTGCACACGAAGATCATCGAGTATCGCCTTAGGGTCGAAGGCGATGGCATTAGCGAGAAAGCGCGCGGACCGCTGATTGCGGCAGCGCTGACAGATCGCATGGGCGACGGGCTTTCGATGGTCTACTCCTTCTTCGATCCCGATCGAGAAGACCGCTCGCTCGGCACGTTCATGATTCTCGACCACATTCGCCGCGCCAGAGAGCGCGGATTGCCCCATGTCTATCTTGGCTATTGGGTCAAGGGATCGCGGAAGATGGGCTATAAGACAAAGTTTTTGCCGCAAGAACACCTTATGGCCCGTGGCTGGGAACGCTATGAAGGCGGAGACACCACAGTGGAAGCCGCACCTACGAAAACGGGTTAGAAATTGAGTTCATCTTCTGATGCCGCGATGCACCGGCGCGGCCTTGCCATAACCGGTCTCGGCGGTCTCGCGCTCTCCTTCGACATCCCGCTCATCCGCTCCGCCGGTGGCGACGTCTGGTCGCTGCTTGCCGTGCGCAGCCTGTCGACGTTCGTCGTCGCGCTCGGCGCCTGGTTCGTGATCAACCGCGTGTTCGGCCGGAAGCTCTCCCTGTTACCAGGCAAGACCGGGCTTGCCGTCGGGCTGTTCTACGGCATCAATTCCTGCACCTTCCTGCTCGCCGTCTTCAACACCTCGACGGCGAATGTGGTCTTCATCCTCGCCTTCACCTCGATGTTTGCCGCCATTTTGTCCTGGATCTTCCTGAAGGAACGGCCATCGAACGCCACATTGGTGACGATGCTGGTCATGGTGTTCGGCGTCGGATTGATCGTCCAGGACGGATTGGAAAGCGGCCATCTGTTCGGTGATGCGATGGCCGCGTCCTCCGCGTTTCTCCTCGCCAGTGCCATCACGATCAGCCGCGCGAGCAAGCGCGACATGGCGCTGGTACCGTTGGTGACGGCGATCTTCCCGGCAGCAGTCGCTCTGCTGATGCTGCCTCCTTCGGGCTTCTCGATCGCAGAGCCTAGTTACATCTTCTTCAACGGCCTCGTGATGATCCCGCTCGCCTTCTTCTGCCTGGCGACGGGACCGCGTTACCTCTCCGCGCCGGAAGTGGGCATGTTCTACCTGCTCGAAACGATCCTGGCGCCGATCTGGGTCTGGCTGGTCTTTGCCGAAACCCCGACAACGCAGACCTTGTTGGGCGGCGCGATCCTGATTCTGGCGCTCATTGGTCATTCGCTCTGGCAGATGCGCAGCCGGGCGCTGAGAGCCGCAGTGACCTGCGCCGAGTAACGATATCGGATCAATGGTCGCGGCGAGGACCGGTTGGCCGCGGGCGGCGCGGCTTCTGGTCGGATTCGCCACGGCGATCACGAATCGGGGTTCGTTCCGGCACCGGTTCCGGCGCGGCGGATGCCAGTCGGGTTTCAGGCATCTGCACGCGCATCGCCCACAGCTCACGATTGGTGTTGATCCAGGTGGCCGCCTCGCTCAAAGGCGCCGGATTCCCGCTTAGCGATTCGCCTTCGCGACGCCGCAGGCGCGTGACGAGACCCGCTGCCTCAAGGAGTGCGATGTGCTTCTCCAGTTCTTCGCCTCGCACCGCAACGGCCGAGGCGATGTCGGTGACACGCGCCTCGCCGGCAAAGAGGATCTCGAAGATCCGCCGGCGAACCGGGCTGGCGAGCGCCAGGAGAATATCGTCGAGCGTGTTGGCGTTCGGCATTGGCACCATCCTGTTGGATGGGCAGTGATCCACGATACGTGCGGCACTTACAAGCGCCGCATCTCGCTCGGTTTCAACTGTATTTCCAATACCTTAATGTACAAATTCAGTGCCCCGGAACGGGACACCGGCCATGCGGCTCGTCAGCCGCACGGCCAGCAATTGCTGGTCAGCCGCTAAACTTTCCGCTGCGCGGGAAGCCCTTCGGAACGACGCGGCCCGCCGATGCGCGATCGCCCTGCCACTCGATCAGCTCATCCTTCGTCTTGGTAAACACACGGCCGGCGCTGTCTTCCCAGACGAGCCCCTCGGCGATCGTGAAGCAGCGGATGTCGGAGATGCCGCCATCCTTGTAGCGCTGCAGCCGGACGCCCTTGCCGCGCGCCATTTCAGGGATCTGGACGAGCGGGAAAACAAGCATCTTGCGGTTCTCGCCGACGACGGCAACATGGTCTCCCTTGACCGGCACGACCAGCTTGGTTTCGTCCGGCATCGAAACGTTCATCACCTGCTTGCCCTTGCGGGTATTGGCGACGATGTCGCTTTCCGTCACGACAAAACCGTTGCCGGCAGCCGACGAGACAATGAGCTTGCGCGCCGGATCGTGGACGAAGGCGGTCAGCACGTCCTGGTCGTTCTCCATGTCGACGATGATGCGCAGCGGCTCGCCATGGCCGCGACCGCCAGGCAGCTTGTCGCCGCCGAGCGTGTAGACCTTGCCGCCCGTCGTGAAGACGAGGATCTTGTCGGTCGTCTGCGCCGGGAACGCCACCTTGAGCGCATCGCCCTCCTTGAACTGAAGCGAGGACGTGTCGGTGATGTGGCCCTTCAGCGCCCGGATCCAGCCCTTTTCCGAGATGACGACGGTGATCGGTTCCTTCTCGATCATCGCCTGCTGGATCGCTTCGACGTCAGCCTCCGGTGCATCGGCGAAGGTGCTGCGACGCTTGCCGATCTCGGTGGCCTTGGCAAACTTCTTTTTGACCTCGCCAATCTCCCAGGCGACGGTCTGCCACTGCTTCTCCTCCGAGGCGAGCAGTGCTTCGATTTCGGCCTTCTCCTTCGAAAGCGCGTCGAATTCGGTGCGAATCTCGAACTCTTCGAGCCGGCGCAAGGAGCGCAGGCGCATGTTGAGGATCGACTCGGCCTGCAGATCGGTGAGCGAGAAGCGCTCCATCATGACCGGCTTCGGCTCGTCTTCTTCGCGGATGATGCGAATGACTTCGTCGATGTTCAGATAGGCGACGAGATAGCCACCGAGGATTTCCAGCCGGCGATCAATGGCCGACAGGCGGTGGCGGGAGCGGCGCTGCAGCACCTCGCGACGGTGCGCTAGCCATTCCGAGAGCACCTCGTTGAGCGCCATGACCTTCGGCACGCGCCCCATGGACAGCACGTTCATGTTGAGCGAGATGCGGCTCTCCAGCTCGGTCAGCTTGAAGAGCGACTCCATCAGAATGCCGGCATCGACCGAGCGGCTCTTCGGCACGAGAACGATGCGGACGTCTTCCGCGGATTCATCGCGGATGTCTTCGAGCAGGGGCAGCTTGCGGGCGACCAGAAGCTCGGCGATCTTTTCGATCAGGCGCGACTTCTGAACCTGATAGGGGATCTCGGTGACGACGATCTGGTAGCCGCCACGGCCGAGATCCTCCTGCACCCAGCGAGCGCGAACGCGGAAACCGCCACGGCCCGTGCGATAGGACTCGGCCATGCTTTCGCGACTCTCGACGATCACGCCGCCGGTCGGGAAATCGGGGCCCTCAATGCCGCCCCTCTGTGGATTGGCCGGATCGTAAAGCAGGTCCTCGACACTCGCGTCCGGATGGCGGATGAGGTGCAGCGCCGCGTCGCACAGTTCGTGTGCGTTGTGCGGCGGGATCGAGGTGGCCATGCCGACCGCAATGCCGGTGGCGCCGTTTGCCAGCAGATTCGGGAAGGCCCCGGGAAGCACGGTCGGCTCCTGGTCCTCCTCGTTGTAGGTGGGGCGGAAATCCACCGCGTCCTGGTCGATCCCTTCGAGCAGGAGCGAGCAGACATCCGTCATCTTCGCTTCGGTGTATCGCATCGCCGCGGCGTTATCGCCGTCGATATTGCCGAAGTTGCCCTGGCCATCCACCAGCGGATAACGGATCGCAAATTCCTGGGACAGGCGCACCAGCGCGTCATAGATCGATGCGTCGCCATGCGGGTGGAACTTACCCATGACGTCGCCGACGATACGGGCGCATTTCTTGAACGACGAGTTGGGCCTGAGGCCCATTTCGCTCATCGCATGCACGATGCGGCGATGCACGGGCTTCAATCCGTCGCGGACGTCCGGAAGCGCGCGGTGCATGATGGTCGACAAGGCATAGGCAAGATAACGCTCTTCCAGCGCCGCCTTGAGGTCAACCGGCTGAATATTGTCGTCCCCGCCTGACGGGGGAGTAAGGCTTTGTCCCATAGGTCCTTGCTAACGCAACAAACCCGGAACAGCAAGGTTTTCAGGGGATGCGATTGTGGAGAACCCCCTTGCGGGCCAACTGTTGGCGGTCGAAGCGATCCGCTTGCTCCGGCGCAATGTTCGTGCAACGGTCGGACGGCTATGCGTCGGAGGCGAGCGCTTGGTAACATCCCGGAAAGCATGCCCGACCGGGAACATGTGCAGTTCGACCAAGCGAATATAATTTCGCCCTGTTTCGTAATAGCTTCGGCTGCAGTTGATTTGGACGAATTGTGAGGGGGATTGCAAGACACGAACTGGCCGCCGACATCCACCGGATGTTGCCGTTCGCTCCCAGTTGACGCCCGCCGCGGAAACAAACCAGATTAGCCACGCCTCATCTTCGAAACAGCTAGACAATCAAAGATTTTACGAAGGAACTCGACAATGATGCACACGCGCAAGATCCGCCTGATGATGGCGAGCGCCGCGCTCCTCACGCTCGCCGGTCCGGCCTTCGCGCTCGATGGCGCGGATCTGATGAAGAAGCTCGACGCGGCGACGAACGCGAACGGAACATCCCTTACCTACGACAAGGCCGAAGTCGACGGCGACAAGGTAACGGTGTCCGGCGTGCAACTGAAGGTCGCCAGCCACCCGGGCGACGCGCTGAAGATCGGTGAGTTGACCTTCGAAGGTGTCGAAGAAACCGAAGGCGGCGGATACTACGCAGAAACCGTATCGTTCCCCGACGTCAATCTAAGCCAGGACGAGGGCAGCCTGTCGGTCAAGGACATCCTGCTTTCGGGCCTGACGATCCCCGCCAACGCGAACGGCGGCACCATCAACGATATTCTCCTCTACGAAAGCGCCAGCACCGGCCCGATCACGGTGAATGCGAAGGGCAAGGAAGTCTTCTCGCTGGAGAGCACCGAAGCAAACCTGGCGCGCCAGGAAAACGACGCCGGCTTCGACTTCGACGCGACGGCGTCCGGCATCAAGGCGGACCTTTCATCCGTCGAGGACGCCAAAACGAAGGACGCAATCGAAAAGCTCGGCCTGACCACGCTTGACGGCGCCCTGACGATGAAGGGTAGCTGGGAGATCGAGAGCGGCAATGTCGCCCTGGAAGAATATTCCTTCGACTTCAAGAATGTCGGCCGGCTGAACTTCGCCTTCGACATCTCGGGCTACACGCTCGCCTTCGTCAAGTCGATGCAGGAGGCGATGAAGGCGGCCGAGGCCAACCCGAACAAGGAAGAGGCCAACCAGGCCATGGGCCTCGCGATGATGGGCCTGATGCAGCAGCTGACATTCAACAGCGCCGAAATCCGCTTCGATGACGCCTCGATCACCAAGAAGGCGCTCGACTATGCCGGTTCGCAGCAAGGCGTTTCCGGCGAGCAGATGGCTCAGTCGCTGAAGGGCCTGGTGCCGATCATGATGGCACAGCTCAATGTGCCGGAACTGCAGAACCAGGTATCCGCCGCCGTGAACGCCTATCTCGATGGCCCGAAGAGCCTGACAATCAGCGCGGCACCGGAAAAGCCGGTTCCGTTCCCGATGATCATGGGCGCCGCCATGGGCGCACCGAACACCATTCCGTCGGTGCTCGGCGTCAAGGTGACCGCGAACGACTGACCCTCGCACCTGTTCCCGGCCTCAGCCGGGCCCGAAACAAGCGACGTTACGATAAGCGTTTGCGCGCCCGTACGGGCGCGCAAACCTGAGTGGCCGCATCGGTCCCCTGATTTTGCCGCACGATCCGCGAGACTTCCAATCCAGCTTCCCCGAAGCAGGTTTGTATTTCACACCCATTGGCTGCCCACAGATCAAGGGCCGCTTCTACTTGCGGACATGCTTTCGGCTGACACCCGTACTTCTTGGCGGAGCGCGCATCGGTTGCAGCGATCGTCACTTTCCCAGCAGGCTATTCATGGCATCAAGAAAATTTCGCGGTCGGGCGATGGCGTTTTTCATCAAAATCGGGCATGCCACACTCACGCGGCTGAAAATCCGACTTCTGACGAACTTGAGTACATCTAAGGCTTAGCAGGGTCGTCTCGGACTTTATGTAAGAAATACAAGTATACGCCTGAATATAATCTTCACGTTACGGCAGATCGGACGTAAATGCTCGCCTGGCTCCAGCAGTCTGTAAATTTTAGAGAAGAATTGGCGGACGGGAAATTTGCCCCCGTGCGCGCCGATTACTATTCGGGCCCACCGGGTAAGCCGCTTCGCCTCCTGCTCCAGGCGCGAACGGATTTCCTGTCGATCTGGCGCGCCGGCGATTATACCGAAAAGGTCTCGCAGATCCGGATTCTCGGCCGGCAGGTCATCGTCGTCAACTCACCCGACTTGATCCGGCAGGTCGTCGTCAAACGACACGAGAACTTCGAGCGCAAGAGTCCGCAGATGCGCCGGGCGCTCGACTTCCTGCTCGGGGACGGGTTGTTCATTTCCGATGGCGACACCTGGAAGCAACGCCGGCCATTGGTGGCGGACATCGTCCACGCGAAGAGGGTTCCGTCCTTCGGCCCTGTCATGGAGAAGACGACCAGCGAACTGGTCGAGCGCTGGAACCGGATGCCCGATGGGGCAGAGGTCAATGCGCTCCACGAAATGGCGGGCCTGACCGCCGAGATCATCGCGCGCAGCGTCTTCGGCAACCAGCTCGGTGATGACAGTGCGGCCGCCGTTACCGAGGGCTTCACCAGTTACCAGTCGTTGGTCGATTCCATCAACATCGGCTATTTCCTCGGCTTTGACGACGGGCTTCCCGTCCTGCGCACCCCGAGCCTGCGCCGCTCGGTCAAGCGTATCCACGGGACCATCGACAAGGTAGTGGAGGATCATCTTGCCGGGCGCGGTGACCACAATTCCATGGTCGAACTGCTCATCCGGCGCCAACAGCGAAATCCGGAGCTGAAGCTCGATCTCGTCGCCTTGCGCAACGAGGCCGCGACCATCTTCATGGCCGGCCATGAAACGACGGCGGCCACGCTTACCTGGACCTGGTATCTGCTTTCCAAGGCGGGCTGGATCGAGAAGGCCGTCCACGACGAGATCGCCAGGGTCTGCGGCGACCGAATGCCGACGATCGACGACGTGCCGCAGCTCGAATGGTGCCGGGCCGTCATCGAGGAAACGCTTCGTCTCTACCCACCGGTTCCGATCCTGGCGCGACAGACGCGCGAGGCGGACATGATCGGCGACGTCGCTGCCGAGCCGGGCTCGCTGGTCCTGATCGTGCCATGGCTCCTCCACCGCACCGCAAGCCTCTTCGAAGACCCGCACCATTTCCATCCGGAGCGGTTCACCGAGGGCCGCCGCCCGACGCCCTACAGCTTCATTCCCTTCGCAAGCGGCCCGCGCGTCTGCCCGGGCCTGCATTTCGGCCTGACGGAAGCGATCCTGTGCCTGGCCATCATCGCTCAGCGCTACCGGGTTCGCCTGCGCGAACGCCACGCGGTCGAGCCGATCTGCCGGCTGACCCTGAGGCCGAAGGGCGGGCTTCCGGTCACCCTACATAGGCGAGAAGGCACGTCGCATGGCGCCGGATAATCCTGGCCTAAAGGGACCCATCGCCAAGCGGAAAGCCTGGATCTTCGCTGAAGAGCACCCGCCGCGTCTTGCTGACGCGCTGGCGGGGGGCGAACGCGCGCGAGCCTTTCGGCGCTACTGGATCAGCGACAATCTCTCGAATCTCGCCAACCTTGCCGCCCATTTCGGCATGAAACTGTTACCGATGGATGCATGCTCGCGCCTGGGGGCCGCGCTTGGCCTGTTCGCGGTGCCGCGCTTTCACAAGGTCGCCGCTCAGCGCGCCCGCGATACGATCAAACATCTGCGTCCGGACCTGACCCCCGCGGAACAGGAAGCCTTGTTTCTCGAAAACTGTCGGGCCCAGGGGCGCCTGATGACGGAGTTTTCCGTCATCAACAGATTGCAGAGATATCACGATAGGTTGCTGACCGAGGGTCTCGCGCCGATCCGCGACGCGGCGAAAGACGGCCCCATCATCCTCGTCGGGCTTCATCTCGGCAATTGGGAGGTCGGGACGATCGCGTTCCGCAATCTCGGTCTCCAGCCCCACGCCTTCTACGTCCCCCCGAAAAGCCGTGCCAAGGCATGGATTGCCGAACGCGTGCGCAGCAAGGCCGGACTGCAGTTTCTTCCGCCGGGCGCCGAGGGAATTCGGCCGGCGCTCAAGGTCCTGAAGAGCGGTGGTGTGGTCAGCATGTTCTGCGACGAAGGTTTTGGCGGCATGATCCGCGGACCGTTCTTCGACCGCATACCGCATCAGGAAGGCAATCTCGCGCTTGCCATTCGCCTGGCACACATGACAAGTGCCACGATCTGCCCCTGGTACGGCCTGCGTACTGACGGCTTTCGCTTCGAATGCCGGGCGCTGGAGCCCATCGGGCTTCCGGCCTCAGATCCCGCCAACGCGCGCCTCCTGGACGATATGCTGCTTCTGAACGAGGCGATCGAGCCCATCGTTCGAGCGCATCTCGACCAATGGTATTTCCTGGACAACGCGCTTCGTCCGGAATGACGGCACCGCGGTTTTTTGCCCCCTCGGCTTCCATGATATGATCAGCGCTTGATGCCGTCAGACCTCGGCCTATTTACTTTGGGCGGGGATCCGAGGTCCCCGCATTCCCGACCGATAAAACGGAAGGAGGAGCCCATGGGACTGAAGCATGCGGATATTACCGCTATCCTTGGCCCGGTCGACGAGACGCTGATGGCCGAGTTGCTTGCGACCGGCGCGACGGCGGGCGAACTCGCCGAGGCCATTGCCTGGGTCAACAACGACGAGGCGCTGATTGGCGAAGGCCGCCACCTGCCGGCTGGCCGGGTTGCGGCATTGATCGATATCCTGACGCCGGACAATGACGAGGAACGGGACTTCGCGACGTAGCCGAACAGGCAGCGAGGCGCGCTGAGGGTTTTCGATAGCATGCAGGATTGCCCCCGCGCGGCGGGCGGCGGGAGCATGAGGCTACGTGTTTGGTGTTGAGGGAGGTCAACAATGGCAGCCAAGGAAGTCAAGTTCAGCAGCGATGCCCGCGACCGTATGCTGCGTGGTGTCGATATTCTCGCCGATGCCGTGAAGGTGACGCTCGGCCCGAAGGGGCGGAACGTGGTGATCGACAAGGCCTTTGGCGCGCCGCGCGTCACCAAGGACGGCGTCTCGGTTGCCAAGGAGATCGAGCTCGAAGACAAATTCGAGAATATGGGCGCGCAGATGCTGCGTGAAGTGGCGTCACGCACCAGCGATGTAGCCGGCGACGGAACGACGACGGCCACCGTGCTCGCTCAAGCCATTGTCCGGGAAGGCGTCAAGGCGATCGCATCGGGCATGAACCCGATGGACCTCAAGCGCGGCATCGATCTCGCCGTCGAGACGATCGTTGCGCAATTGAAGACCCATGCCCGAAAGATCTCCAACAACGAGGAAATCGCCCAGGTCGGCACGATCTCGGCGAACGGCGACAAGGAAATCGGCAACTATCTGGCAAAGGCGATGGAGCGCGTCGGCAACGAGGGCGTGATCACCGTCGAGGAAGCCAAGACCGCCGAGATCGAACTTGAGATCGTCGAGGGTATGCAGTTCGACCGCGGCTACCTTTCCCCCTACTTCATTACCGACCAGGAGAAGATGCGCGTCGAATTCGAAGACCCGTATATTCTCATTCACGAGAAGAAGCTCTCTAACCTGCAGGCCATGATCCCGATCCTCGAATCCGTGATCCAGGCGAGCCATCCCTTGCTGATCATCGCCGAGGATGTGGAGGGCGAAGCGCTTGCCACGCTCGTCGTCAACAAACTGCGCGGCGGTCTCAAGATCGCGGCCGTCAAAGCCCCCGGCTTCGGAGATCGGCGCAAGGCGATCCTCGAGGACATCGCCATCCTGACGGGCGGCACGGTCATTTCCGAGGACCTCGGCATCAAGCTTGAAAACGTGACGCTGGACACGCTCGGGCGCGCCAAGCGGGTGATGGTCGAGAAGGAAAACACCACGATCGTCGATGGCGCCGGAACGAAGGCGGATATCGGCGGACGTGTCAGCCAGATCAAGGCACAGATCGAGGAAACGACGTCCGACTACGATCGGGAAAAGCTGCAGGAACGGCTCGCCAAACTCGCCGGCGGCGTCGCGGTGATCCGGGTTGGCGGCTCGACCGAAGTCGAAGTGAAGGAGAAGAAGGATCGCGTCGACGACGCCCTGCATGCGACGCGAGCCGCGGTAGAAGAAGGTATTCTGCCCGGCGGCGGCGTCGCGCTGCTCAGGGTCGTGCACGCACTCGACGGGCTCAAGGCCGGCAATGACGATCAGCGCGTCGGCGTCGAGATCGTTCGGCGGGCAGTCGAGATGCCCGTTCGCCAGATTGCCGAGAATGCCGGTGCCGAAGGCTCCGTGATCGTCGGAAAACTCCGAGAAAAGAATGACTTCGCCCACGGCTGGAACGCCCAGACCGGCGAATATGGCGACCTCTTCCGTATGGGCGTCATCGACCCCGCCAAGGTGGTGCGTGCGGCGTTGCAGGATGCGGCTTCCATCGCCGGTCTCTTGGTGACGACCGAGGCCATGGTCGCGGAAAAACCGAAGAAGAATGGACCCGCGCCGACGCCCGGTCCCGGCATGGACTTCTGACCGACGCCAGAAGCTCATCGTTGCATGACGAACGCGACCTTTGCGGACAGGGGCAGTTCACGCGCGACGTTCGCGACACTGCCTACGGCAGGCGCTGAGACGGATGGAGCGTATCAAACGAAAAAGCCCGGCGAGACGACCGCCGGGCTTTTCTTTTTGCGAGATCTGCTCGACCTCAGTCCTTCTTCTGCGGGATCGGGCGGATCGCCAGTTCGCGCAGCTGTGCCGGGGTTGCGGCCGACGGCGCGCCCATCAAGAGGTCGACAGCCTGCTGGTTCATCGGGAACAGCGAGATCTCGCGCAGGTTCTTGGCGCCGACCAAGAGCATGACGATGCGATCGATACCGAAGGCCATACCGCCATGCGGCGGTGCGCCGTACTGGAAGGCGCGGTAGAGGCCGCCGAACTGCTCTTCGACTTCCTGCTGCGACTTGCCGGTCAGTTCGAATGCCTTGACCATGACTTCCGGCAACTGGTTACGAATCGAGCCCGAGGCGATTTCGAAGCCGTTGCAGACCATGTCGTACTGGTAGGCCTTGATCGACAGCGGATCTTCGCCGTTGAGCGCTTCCAGGCCGCCCTGCGGCATCGAGAAGGGGTTGTGGGCGAAGTCGATCTTCTTCTCGTCCTCCAGCCATTCGTAGAATGGGAAGTCGACGATCCAGCAGAATTCGTAGCGGTCACGGTCGACGAGGTTGAGTTCCTCGCCGGCGCGGGTGCGGGCTTCGCCGGCAAACTTGTAGAACTTGGCGGGATCACCGGCGACGAAGAAGCAGGCGTCGCCGTCGTCGAGGCCGAGCTGCGTGCGGATCGCGTCCGTGCGCTCCTCGCCGATGTTCTTGGCGAGCGGGCCGGCGCCTTCGAGCTTTTCGCCTTCCTTGCGCCAGAAGATGTAGCCGAGGCCCGGCTGACCCTGGCTCTGTGCCCAGGCGTTCATGCGGTCGCAGAAGGCGCGCGAGCCACCCGTCTTGGCCGGGATCGCCCAGACTTCGACCTTCGGGTTCGACGCGATCATGTTCGCGAAGACCTTGAAGCCGGAGCCGGCAAAGTGCTCGGTGACCGCCTGCATCTCGATCGGGTTGCGCAGGTCCGGCTTGTCGGAGCCATATTTGCGGATCGCCGTGTCATAAGGGATGCGCGGGAACGTCTCGGTCACCGGCTTGCCTTCGGCGAACTCGACGAAGATCTCGCGGATGACCGGTTCCATGGTCGACCAGACGTCTTCCTGCTCGACGAAGCTCATTTCCAGGTCGAGCTGGTAGAACTCGCCCGGCAGGCGGTCGGCGCGCGGGTCTTCGTCGCGGAAGCACGGTGCGATCTGGAAGTACCGATCAAAGCCGGCAACCATCAAGAGCTGCTTGTACTGCTGCGGCGCCTGCGGCAGGGCGTAGAAGTTGCCGGGGTGGATACGTGACGGTACCAGGAAGTCACGCGCGCCTTCCGGCGACGATGCCGTCAGGATCGGGGTCGTGTATTCTGTGAAGCCGACTTCGCCCATGTGGCGGCGCATCGACGAAATGATCTGCGTGCGCTTGACGATGTTCTTGTGTAGCGTGTCGCGGCGCAGATCGAGGAAGCGATACTTCAGGCGCACGTCTTCCGGGTAATCAGGCTCACCGAACACCGGCAGCGGCAGTTCCTTGGCGGCCGAGAGAACCTCGATCTCCTTGGCATAGAGCTCGATCTCGCCGGTCGGCATACCCTTGTTGACGGTATCGTCGGTGCGCGCCTTGACGACGCCATCGATACGGATCACCCATTCGCCACGCACCGTCTCTGCGATCTTGAACGCCGGGCTATCCGGATCGGCGACGACCTGGGTCATGCCGTAATGGTCGCGCAGGTCGATGAACAGCACGCCGCCATGGTCGCGGACGCGGTGGACCCAGCCGGAGAGGCGAACGGTGGAGCCGACGTCCGACTTGCGGAGGGCGGCACAGGTGTGGCTGCGGTAACGATGCATCGTCTTATCCCGGAATTGCAAAGAGCCGCGCAGGCTCGTGGGACACGGCGCGCGGCAACATGGTCAAAATCGGGCGGAAAAGCGCATGATGCGCAGCCTTTGTCAAGCCGCGCGACCGCTGCCGCCCCCGATGGAGGCGCGTTGTAGACGAAGGAAACGGCCAGTCCAAGGCCGTGCTCGAACAAGAGCCTGCCGAAATGCCGCGAAAAGAATGGCAATCGTCACAATTCGGGGCTGTCCGGCAGCAGAATGCGGGGCTACACATTTGAGGCCCGCAACGATCCCTCGAGTCGCGGCCGATTTCCGGATGTCGCCTGCCCCATGTCTCAGATTCGCCCGCTCATCCCCCTTCTCGTTACCGCAGGCATCCTCATCGGCGGCAATGGCCTGCAGGGCACCTTCATCTCGCTTCGTGCATTGGAAGAGGGGTTTTCGACATCCCTGATCGGCGTGATCGGCGCCGGCTACAATATCGGCTTCGCGCTCGGCTGCGTCTATGTCACGCGCATCCTGCGCGCCATCGGCCACATCCGCACCTTCTCGGCAATGGCTGCGATCGCATCGGCCGCGGCGATCTCCATGGTGCTCGTCATCAATCCGCTGATGTGGTTCCTGATGCGACTGCTTGCCGGCATCTGCTTCGCCTGCCTGTTCGCGACCGTCGAAAGCTGGCTGAATGCCAGCGTCACCAATGCCAACCGGGCGCGCACGCTTTCGGTCTACCGCCTCGTCGATCTCGGATCGGTGACGGCAGCCCAATATGTCATCCCCGGCATCGGCCTCGAGGGCTTCGAACTCTTCGCCATCATCTCCATGGCGCTGACGCTGTCGCTGGTCCCGATCTCCTTCGCCGATCGGTCGAGCCCCGTGGCCCCGGAAGCCATCCGCTTCGATGTGAAAGCACTCTGGAACATCTCGCCGCTCGCGACCATCGGCTGCATCGTCGTCGGCCTGACCAACGCCGCCTTTCGCTCGCTCGGCCCGATCTATGGCCAAGGCATCGGCCTCTCCGTGACGGCCATCGCCACCTTCATGAGCGCCGGCATCATCGGTGGCGTCGTGCTGCAATATCCGCTTGGCCACTATTCCGACCGGCTCGACCGCCGGCTGATCATCCTGATCGCCACCTTCGGTTCGCTGCTGGCGGGCCTGTTCCTGGCCTTCGGCGCCGGCAACGACGAGTGGCTGAACTTTGCCGGCATCTTCCTGTTCGGCGCCTTTGCAATGCCGCTCTATTCGCTCTGCTCGGCCCACGCCAACGACCATGCCGCAGAGGGCCAACATGCACTGGTTTCGGCAGGCATGCTGTTCTTCTGGTCGCTCGGCGCGATCATTGGGCCGCTCTTTGCGTCGTTTCTGCTCGAGATCTTCGGGCCTCAGGCGCTTTTCATCTACACGGCCGCCGTCCTCTTCCTGTTCATGCTCTACACGCTGCAGCGCATGACGGCGCGCGGGCCGGTCCCTGCGGAAGCGCGCGCCATGCCCTTCCGCAACCTTCTGCGCACCTCGTCCTTCTTCAACAAGCTCGCCGCCGGCAACAACCACAGGCGCAAGGACGGCTAACCTGCGGCAAGATGCGCGCAGTCCGGCTAATTGCTGAATGCGGCGTTCAGGTTTAGAACCGACGCCAGAGCGGGATGAGGAAAAGTGTTTGCGGTTTTCCGCCCGCATCCAGCTCTAACGTGATCTAACCAGTTGCCGAGATTGCCTGAATGCCCGCCATCAGTCGCCGCACCTTCCTTCAAGGTTCCGCCGCCCTCGGAGGCGCCTTTGCGCTCGGCGCCGGCATGGCGGCACGCGCCGGCACCGCCCCCGATCCGCAGATCCTGACGGCGCAGTTTATCAAAGCGCAGATCGCCACCGACGGCATCACACCGAAAGTAATGACCTACGGATTGGGAGAGGCCGAAAGCGGCGGCATGCCCCCGGTCCTGCGCATGCGCAAGGGCGAGCCCTACGCCGCACGCCTGCTCAACCGGCTGGACGAGCCGACGACGGTGCATTGGCACGGGCTTCGCATCGCCAACGCCATGGACGGCGTGCCCGAGCTGACACAGCCCTATGTCTATCCAGGCGATCGCTTCGACTATCTCATCACGCCGCCGGATGCCGGCACTTTCTGGTACCACCCGCACTGCAATACCCTGACGCAGATGGGCGCCGGCCTGACCGGCGTGATCGTCGTCGAGAATCCGGAGGATCCGGTGTTCGATGCCGAGATCGTGCTCAACCTGCGCGACTGGCGGCTCGGCACAGGCGGCGCCTTCATCGACCCGTTCAAGCCGCGCGACGCCGCACGCGGCGGCACCTACGGCACGGTGCGCACCGCCAATTGGCAGCAGGAACCGACCTATGATGCGCCGGCCGGCGGGCTGGTGCGCGTACGCATCGCCGCCACCGACGTCACGCGCATCTATACGATCGGCCTCGATGGCGCCGAGGCGATGGTAATCGCGCTCGACGGCAATCCGGTCGACAAGCCTTTCGTGCTCGATCGCTATGATTTCGGCCCCGGCCAGCGCGTCGATCTTGTCGTGCGCATGCCCGATGGAGAGGGGCAGACGGCCGTGCTCGGCAATTTCCGCGGATCGAACCCCTGGACCATCGCGCGTTTCCGTGCGGCCGGCTCTTCGCTGAAACGCGACCTCCGCGATGTCGCCCCCCTGCCCGCCAACCCGATCTCCGAGGCGGACCTTTCCACCGCGACCCGCGTGCCGATCGAACTGACGGCAACAGCCGAGCATAAGGCTGCCCCTTCTATCTGCGGCTCGCTCGGCTATACGTTCTGGGCGATCAACAAGGTGCCGTGGCCAGGCGACACCCCGGATCCGATCGCACCGATCGAGGAGATGAAGCTCGGCAAGAGCTATGTCCTGCAGGTAACCAACCGAACGCCGCACGCGCATCCGATCCATCTGCACGGCTTGAGCTTCCGCATCCTCAATTCCAACAAGCGGACATTCCTGCCGCCGCCGACCGATACGATCCTGCTTTTGCCCGACGAACAGGCGGAAGTGGCGCTGGTGGCCGACAATCCGGGCGACTGGGTCATTCATTGCCACATCATCGAGCACCAGAAGACCGGCATGACGGGTTATTTCAAGATCGTCTGAGATTTCGATT
The DNA here is from genome assembly GCF_050474445.1 of Ensifer sp. B1-9. Classification (NCBI taxonomy): domain Bacteria; kingdom Pseudomonadati; phylum Pseudomonadota; class Alphaproteobacteria; order Hyphomicrobiales; family Rhizobiaceae; genus Ensifer; species Ensifer sp. B1-9. Next base: position 364,459 of record NZ_JBCHVG010000002.1, on the reverse strand, counting down.
GTGACAGATGGCGCGACGGGCTACACGAAAATGTAAGCCGCATTTTTGCCATAGTGATTTAAATCTGATGATTGAGACAACCGCAGACCTTGAGGCGGCGTGCCAACAACTGGCCCGCTCAAATTATATTACGATCGATACTGAATTCCTGCGCGAGACGACCTTCTGGCCAGAGCTCTGCCTGATCCAGATGGCGAGTCCGGATCTCGCCGTCATCGTCGACCCGATGGCCAAAGGCATCGATCTTTCGCCCTTCTTTGCGCTGATGGCCAACCCTGAAGTCATCAAGGTATTCCATGCCGCGCGCCAGGACATCGAGATCATTTTCCATCTCGGCAACCTCATTCCGCACCCGATCTTCGACACGCAGGTCGCGGCCATGGTTTGCGGGTTCGGCGACAGCGTCTCCTATGACCAGCTCGTTAACCGCGTCACCGGCACCCAGATCGACAAGTCTTCGCGCTTCACCGACTGGAGCCGCCGGCCGCTGACCGACAAGCAGCTCGACTATGCGCTGGCCGACGTCACGCATCTGCGCGACATTTACCAGTACCTGGCCGCCGAACTGGAGCGCGAGGGACGTTCGCTGTGGCTGACCGAGGAGATGGCGATCCTCGAGGCGCGTGACACCTACGACCTGCATCCGGACGACGCCTGGCAGCGTCTGAAGATGCGCGTCAAGAAACCGATCGAACTCGCCACGCTCAAGACCGTCGCCGCCTGGCGCGAACGCGAGGCACGCGCCCGCAACGTGCCGCGTGGCCGCATCCTGAAGGACGACGCCATCTACGAGATCGCCCAGCAGCAGCCGAAGGACGCGGAAGCCCTGGCACGGCTCAGGACCATTCCCAAGGGCTGGGAACGCTCCAGCGCCGGAACTGCGGTCATCGAAGCGGTCAACGAGGCGCTCGCGATTCCCAAGGCCGATCTGCCGAAACTGCCGCGTCAAAGCCATACGCCGGAAGGTGCCGCTGCCGCAGGCGAAATGCTGAAGGTGCTATTGAAGCTCATCGCCGAAAAGCAGGGCGTGGCCGCGAAGATCATCGCCAACAGCGACGATCTCGACAAGATCGCCGCCGAAGGCGAGAAGGCCGATGTCGGTGCGCTCAAGGGCTGGCGGCGCGAACTCTTCGGGGAAACCGCGCTGAAGCTCATCAATGGCGAAGTGGCTCTTCGTTTCGTCGACAAGAAGATCGAGACGGTGGAGCTCAGCGGCTGAGCCTGCAAGGGCGGAGCCAAGTTTCCGCCCGAATCCGGCTCTAGCTGAAAGCCCGGCGGAACAGAATCACCATCGTCTCAAACGAGGTGACGGGGCGTGAAGCCGGCGCGGTTAACCGGGCCGGCCGACACGGATTCCGCTTCTTCCGGTACCAGGGCTCTCCGTATGCGTTGGCGTTTCTCCACTTTCGAAGGACTGCTCCTGCTCCTGGTGGTTGCGACCGCCGGGGCAGTCTACGCCTGGATTGCCTATGGCACAGGCGCGCTGATCGGCGCGACCTATGCGCTGTTCATGTGCATTCCGATCATTGCGTTCGAGCGGCGCATCATTTTCCGACGCCTCAACCGACGAATTCACGCCTTCTCGACACCGATGTTTTTCGTCGCCTCGCTTGCGATCTACTTTGTGCTTCTGGACGTCGGTTACGCGGCCGCCGGTCTGATCATGCAGACAAGCGGCGCTTTCGGAGACGTCTACTGGATGGAGGCGATGATGCCCTCCAAGACGGTGCTGCTCTATGCGCTGACGATCTCGGGCTCGCTCGTCTTCATCCTCAGGGTCCGCGAACTTCTTGGACGCGACGTGTTCCTGAGCCTCCTGACGGGGCGTTACCGCAGACCGATCCAGGAGGAGCGCGTCTTCCTGTTCATCGACCTCGCCGGATCGACCTCCTATGCCGAACGCTACGGTGACCTCAGGATGCAGGAATATCTCGGCAAGCTCTTTGCGACAATTGCCGACCCCGTGCTGCGCTATCGCGGGTCGATCGACGACTATGTGGGTGACGCCGCCGTCATCACCTGGCCTTTCGACCGCGCCACCAACAACGCGGCCTGCATCCATTGCGTCTTCGACATTCTGGAAATCATCGATGCGGACGCGCACCGTTGGCAGAAGGAATTCGGCGAAGTCCCGCGCCTGCGCGCGGCGCTTCATGGCGGCACCATCGTCGCTGCCGAAATCGGCCTCGATCGGCACAAGATTACCTATTTCGGCGACACGGTGAACACCACCGCCCGGCTGGAAGGCTTCTGCAAGACGCTCGGCCACCAGGTGCTGATCTCCACCGATCTCGCCCGCAAGATGCGTCTGCCGCATTACGTCCGCGTCGAAGATCTTGGCGAGCACGCCGTCAAGGGACGCGGGCAGAAGCTCGGCGTGCTGGCGCTGCGTGTCGGAGGCTCGACGCCTGCCCTCGCCCCCAGTGCGGCGGAATAGTCATCATCGGGCGGCAGCCGCTTCAGCCGTGCAGCTTTGCGCCCTTGGTGATCTTGTCGACCAGCTTCTTGTCCGCGTGGATCGCGATGCCGGCAACGGCGGCATCATCCGGGCTGGTCTCTGCGAAGACCGCGCGGTTGGCGCTGTCGTGACCGGTGGCGAACATCGCATCGACATAGATCGACGCCCGAACGTCTCTCTCGATCGCACGGCGTTGAATGTTGCCGAGCGTCTTCCCATCGGCGGCAAGTACGATGATCGGCTGAACGCTCAAGGCGTTGTAGACGTTGCCGGCGCCGTCGCGATAATCTTCGCCGATGATATCGGGCTTCTGCCCGGCAATACCGGTGGCGAGGAAGGCGGTGACGTTCAGCTTCTGCCAGGTTGCCAGGTCCTCGCGCAATACGATCGCAATTTTGGTATCGAACATGACGGTCATCTCCATTTCAGCCCGACAGGGCGTTCCGGCAGACGCATTATCGGAGGATGCCGCGATCGATCTTGAACGATTGTGCGGCGCGCCGGGCGACGGCATCCGCGTCGCTCCGGCGGTCGAAGGCATCGAGCGCATCGAAGCGCGGCTACACGGGAAATTCTTCGAACCGCACCGCCACGACACCTATGCGATCGGCGTGACGCTGGGCGGCGTTCAGACGTTTCAGTACCGGGGCGAAAGCCGCTTCAGCAAACCTGGAAGCATCATCATCCTCCACCCGGACGAGGTCCACGATGGCGGGGCGGGAACGGAGATGGGGCTACGCTACAGGATGATGTATGTGCAGCCGGAAAGGCTGCTTGCCGCGCTCGACGAAACGGGCCGCTCCCTGCCCTTCGTCGCAGCACCGGTGGTGGGTGATGAGGCTTTGCAGCAGGCAGTCGGGGAAGCCTTGATGGACCTCGACAATGGCATTGACGAGCTGGCGCTCGACAACATCCTCGTGCGGATTGCCGAGGGCCTCTATCGGCATGCCGGCGCCAAGGACATCAAGCAGGGAAAGGCCGACAGGCACGCGGTTCTCGAGGCAACAGAATTCCTTCGCGCCAATCTCGAGCGGCCCGTCGGTTCCCAGGAACTCGAGGCGATCAGCGGACTTGATCGCTTCGCGCTCGCCCGGCAATTTCGCAAGGTTCTCGGCACCAGCCCGCACCGTTATCTCTTGATGCGCCGGCTGGAGCGCGCCCGGCAGATGATCGCCAGGGGCGAAAGCCTTGCAGGCGCGGCGCTCGAGACCGGCTTCGCCGACCAGGCGCATTTCACCCGCCATTTCAAGCGGGCTTACGGCATCACGCCCGGGCGCTGGTCAAACCTTACCGTCGCCGGCTGAGCCTGTCACCAAAGCTTCATCGGCCTGTAAAGCAAGCATCACCCAACCGTCATCAAAGCCGCCTATCGGGTTGCCGTCTCCAGTCCTGCGCGTCCCATCGGACGCGCAAAGGTCGCTGTAGCACTTTGAATGGCTGCATGCCTTTGTCCTGAAATCGAGGGCGAGGAGACATGCAGGAGGCTCCAACCCATGGTGACTTTCATGACGAAAACGCTTCTCGCCACTGCGGCTCTTTCTCTTTTGATGACAATGGCCGCTTCGGCCGAGGAAAAGTCCTTCACCGCTACCCTGAAGGGTCACGCGATCCTGCCGGCAAACACGATCATTGCGGCCCCCTCGGACGCGCCTGAATACCTGAAGACCTCGGGCAAGTTCACCACCCCGGACCGCAAGCGCGCCGAGGCGCTGGGCACGGTTCCGGGTAAGGACGGCGTTCGTCCGACCGGCCTGTCGCTGCCCTTCGATGGCCAGCCGATGCAGGGCTTCTCCGGCATCAAGGCGATGGAAGACGGCACGTTCTGGAGCCTCTCCGACAATGGCTTCGGCAGCAAGATGAACTCCAGCGATGCCATGCTGATGCTGCACCATGTGAAGATGGACTGGGATGCCGGCAAGGTCGAGGCGCTGAAGACAGTGTTCCTCACCGACCCTGACAAGAAGGCGCCCTTCCCGATCGTCATGGAGGGCTCCGACAAGCGCTATCTCACCGGCGCCGACTTCGACGTCGAATCGATCCAGCCGGTCGCCGACGGCTTCTGGGTCGGTGAGGAGTTCGGGCCTTACATCCTCAAGTTCGATCTCGACGGCAAGCTGACGGACGTCATCCCGACGACCGTTAACGGCAAGCCGATCATGTCGCCCGACAATCCGACGCTGACGCTGCAGGCTGATCCGTCGAAGAAGACGCCCGCCTTCAACCTGAAGCGCTCCGGCGGCTATGAGGGCATGGCCCTTTCCAAGGACGGCAGCAAGCTCTACGGCCTGCTCGAAGGCCCGCTCTGGACGGACAGTGAAACAGTCGAGCAGGCCGAAGGCCGCCCGGCCCTTCGCATCATCGAACTCGATGTTGCAAGCAAAGCCTGGACCGGCCGTAGCTGGCTCTATCCGCTGGCTGAAGGCGGCGAGGCGATCGGCGATTTCAACATGCTCGATGACCGAACCGCGCTGGTGATCGAACGCGATAACGGCGCCGGCACGGTCGACAAGGCCTGCGCCGATCCGAAGGACCCGAAGCCGGACTGCTTCGCCACCGGTTCCAGGGTCAAGCGCATCTACAAGATCGCCTTCGACGACAGCAATGTCGGCAAGGCCGTGCGCAAGGTCGGCTACATCGACCTGCTGAAGATCGCCGACCCGGACAACAAGAAGCGCCAGGGCGGCGGCGAAGGCTTCTATGACATGCCCTTCGTCACCATCGAAAACGTCGACCGCGTCGATGCGACCCACATCATCGTCGGCAACGACAACAACCTGCCGTTCTCGGCCGGCCGCTCGCTCGACAAGGCCGATGACAACGAGTTCGTGCTGCTCGAGGTCGGCGATTTCCTGAAGGCCGAATAATCAAAAAGGGCGCGCGAACACTGCATGTTTCCCTAAATCGTTCGCCGATTTAAGGATAAAAACATGCAGCAAATCAGTCGGCTACAGCGACCTTTGCGCGTCCGACAAGACGCGCGGCGCTGTAGCGTTCGCGCGCCCTGCCCGTTTCATCCGGGGATTTTCTTCGACGTCAGCTTTCGAAGTGGAAAGCGAGCCGCTTGCCGGTAAGCTTGCCAAGTTGCTGCAGGCGCCCATCCAGTCGTTCGCCCGCAAACTCCGAGTAAGCGGCCGGAACGACGATTTCGAGATCCACGTCCGGCTGAGACGACTTGCGGAACGTCAGGTTCCGCGCGATCCCAGGCATTGATGCCGAGAAGAGATAGGCGACACGCAGCAGGCCGCCGAGCAGCTTCGCCAGTTCCAGCAGGCGCGGCGTGGTGATACCAGCGAGCGCGTTCGTGGCGCCGTCGTCGTTCAACCCTTCGAAGCGATAATAGTTGGCGAGCGCGATATAGGCGCGGCCCGCATGGGTAATCCCCGAAAAGGTCGAGTGAGCGATGATATTCAGCGCCTGCAGGCCGCGATAATCCGGATGCGCGCGCCAGCTGATATCGGCAAGCAGGCAGGCGGCCTGGCGATAACGGCTTTCCTCTTCCGTCTCTTCGATCCCGAAGAACGGCACCATGCGGCCGGTCCAATCGGCCAGTTCGCGGGCATGCTCGGGCGAGCGGGCGCGCAGGATGGCGATCTCGTTCGCCGCCGTCAGCAACGGGTCCTGAGCGCGTTCCTCGTGCTTCAGCAGCGAGAACAGATAGCCTTCGCGCACGCCGAGCGCGGAGAACGAAATCCGCTCCGGCTCCATGATCGCGAGCGCTTCCTGCATGGCGATCGCCCCGAAGGGCAAAAGGCTGCGGCGGCTCTTCGAGATCGTCGAATAGGCCGAGGGCTTGATGTTCTTCGGCTCGATCACCTCCGGCAGGAGCGCCATCGCCTCGTCAAAGGAAATCTCGTAGCCCTGCATCATGTGCAACGGATAATCGCGGATCTCCATGTGCAGCTTGGCGATCGAGCGCCAGGTGCCGCCGACGGCATAGAAGGTGCGTCCCGTGCCGGTCTTCAGGACAGCCGAGTTCTTCATGAACTTGCGCACCCAAGTGCGCGCTTTCGTCAACGAGCCGTTGCTGTGTTCGAACAGGCGGATGCCGCCGAGCGGCAGGGTGATGCCCTTGCCGATCTTCGTGCCCGAGACGTCGACGAGCTCGAGGGAGCCGCCGCCAAGGTCGCCAACGACGCCATCAGGATCGTAATAGCCGCTGACGATGCCCATCGCGGAATAGTAGGCCTCCTCCTCGCCGCTGAGGATGCGGACCTTGTGACCAAGGATGGCCTCCGCCTTTTCGATGAAAGCCGGGCCGTTGCTGGCCTCGCGCGCAGCCGCGGTGGCGAGCACATACATCGATGTCGCACGCGCCTGCTTCGAGAGCGCGTGAAAGCGATGCAACGCCTTCAGCGCACGCTCGACGCTTTCTTCGTCCATGCGACCGGTGGCATCGATACCCTTGCCGAGACCGCACATCACCTTTTCGTTGAACAGCATGGCCGGCGATCGGCTCAGGCCTTCGTAGACGACAAGGCGGATGGAGTTCGAACCGATATCGATAACGGAAACCGGGCGGATGCCGGGCAGACGCCCCTGCGCTTCAGATTCGACCATGCAATTCCAGTTTATTTGTGCCAGCCGCTCTTCCAGCCGGCGATGAGCTTCGGTGCGCTGGACTTCAAGGCCTCGCCCCGGCCCGAGAGGCTGGGATTGGTCATGAAATAGTGCTGTGCGTTGAAAGGCTCGGCATCCTTGCCGACTTCCATCCGGCGAGAGGTACCGTCAGGAAGAATTTCGTAGCTCTGCTGGTTGTCGATGAGATTGCCCAGCATGATCTGCGACAGAACCTGTTCGTGCACAGTCCGGTTGATGAGAGGCACGAGCGTCTCGACCCGCCGGTCCAGATTGCGCGGCATCATATCCGCCGAGCCGATATAGACAAGGGCATTTTCCGATGGAAGCCCGTGACCGTTGCCAAAGCAGAATATGCGGGAATGCTCGAGGAAACGGCCGACGATGGACTTGACGCGGATGTTGTCGGAGAGCCCCGGGACCTGTGGTCGCAGGCAGCAGATGCCGCGCACCACGAGGTCGATCTCGACGCCGGCGCGGCTCGCCTTGTAGAGCGCGTCGATGATTTCCGGATCGACGAGCGAGTTCATCTTCATCCAGATCGCCGCCGGGCGCCCGGCCTTGGCGTGCTCGATCTCTTCATCGATGTGCTTGAGAATACGCGGGCGCAGCGTGTGCGGCGAGACCGCCAGCTTCATGCCCGCCTCCGGCTCGCCATAACCGGTGATGAAGTTGAAGATGTTCGCCATGTCGTGGGCGATAACCGGGTTGCAGGTGAAGAACGACAGGTCCGTGTAGATCTTCGCCGTCACCGGGTGATAGTTGCCGGTGCCGAGGTGGCAATAGGTCCTGAGCTTGCCCTCCTCGCGCCGCACGACCATCGACATCTTGGCGTGGGTTTTCAGTTCGATAAAGCCGAAGACGACCTGCACGCCTGCGCGTTCCAGGTCGCGCGCCCAGCGGATATTGGCTTCCTCGTCGAAGCGAGCCTTGAGCTCGACCAGAGCGGTCACCGACTTGCCAGCCTCGGCGGCGTCGATCAACGCACGCACGATCGGGCTGTCATTCGAAGTGCGGTAGAGCGTCTGCTTGATGGCGACGACATCAGGATCGCGCGCCGCCTGCAGCAGGAACTGCACGACGACGTCGAAGGATTCATAGGGGTGGTGGACGACCATGTCCTTTTCGCGGATTGCCGCGAGGCAGTCGCCGGCATGTTCGCGCACCCGTTCCGGAAAGCGCGGATTGTAGGGCTCGAAGCGCAGATCGTCGCGCGGCGCCTTTGTGATCTCCGAGAGCGTGTTGAGCGCCAGCAGCCCCGGCAGAACGGCGATGCGGTTTTCCGGAACGCCAAGTTCCTGCACGACGAACTGGCGCAGCGATGCCGGCATCTCCGAATCGGTCTCGATGCGGATCACCGATCCGCGGCGACGGCGCTTCAGCGCCGTCTCGAAGAAGCGCACCAGATCCTCGGCCTCTTCCTCCACTTCGATATCACTGTCGCGAATGATGCGGAACGTACCGGAACCCTTCACCTCGTAGCCGGGGAACAACCGGTCGATGAACTGGCTCACGACATCCTCGAGCGTGATGTAGCGGATGACGTTCTTGACGTCAGGCAGCCGAACGAAACGATCGAGCGCCACCGGCAAACGCAGGAGCGCGGTCATCGGCTCGCGGCCGGTCTTGCTGACGAGCTGCAGGCCCATCGAAAAGCCGAGGTTCGGAATGAACGGGAACGGGTGGGCCGGATCGATCGAGAGCGGCGTCAGCACCGGGAAGATCGACTGATCGAATTCGTTGGCGAGCCAGCTCTTGTCCTGCGCCGAAAGCGACGCTGGACGTACGATCAGGATGTCCTCCTTGGCGAGATACTGCTGCAGCACGGCAAGGGAGGCTTGCTGCTCCATCTGCAGGTTGTCGATTTCCTTGAGAATGTCTTCGAGCTGCTCGATCGGTGTCTTGCCGTCAGGCGAACGCATGGCGAGGCCCTGGCGGACCTGTCCTTCGAGGCCCGCGACACGCACCATGAAGAACTCGTCGAGGTTGGCGGCGGAGATGGACAGGAAGCGAATACGCTCCAGCAGCGGATGGGCCGTGTTCAGCGTCTCTTCAAGCACGCGACGATTGAACTGCAGCCAGGAGAATTCGCGGTTGATGAAGCGCTGCGGGCTGGTCAGCAGATCGACTTCCTCCGCCGCAGCCTGGTTCTCGTTCACCGCCGATACCGCGTTATCCATGCTCATTCGATCCCATTGCTCCGGTTGCACCGGCTATCTCAGTTTGACGACGGTTCTGTGACAGTCAATCGGACCGCCGCTGATTCCCCAGTTCTTCAAGAACTTCGGAGGCGAGCGTTCGGCTGAGCTTCGTGCCGCGCGAGAGCGCCAGATGATCGATCCGCTCGACGATCGTCTGCGCTGCTTCCAGCGACCGCTCCATGCGCTGGACGATGTAGCCGACGAGCCGTTCATCGACGAAGAGCTGGCGGTCGGCGAAAAGCTTGATCAGCACCTGCGTCAGCAACTCGTCATCCGGCTCGCCGATCTCGACGACGGTCGCCGCCTTCAGGCGCGAGCGCAGATCCGGCAGCGTCACCGGCCAGGACATCGGCCAGAGCCGCGTGGTCATCAAGAGGCCGGTGCCGTGCTGGCGTACGTTGTTGATGACGTGAAACAGGGTGGTGTCGTCGAAGCTGCTCCGGTCGGCGTCCTCGAAGAGAACAGGCTTTTCCGCCGCAATCATTGCTGCATCGGAGCCGGCGAGCGGGTGGATTACCTCGGCTCCTGCCCGTTCTTTCCAGATGCTGGCGAGATGCGATTTGCCGGAGCCAACCGGCCCGGCGATGATGACGACCGGTGACGGCCAATCCGGCCAATGATCGACGATGGCGATCGCCGCGCTCAGCCGGTCGGAAACGAGCAGATCCTCACGGCCCGTCGCCGGGTCGTGGCCGAAGGCCAGGGGTAATTGTTCGAATGGGCGTTTTGTCATGCTGTACTCGGGACAATCGTCGGAAATCAGGCGGCCTTGTCGCTCTTCGCCTTCTTTTCCACGGCCTTGCCGTGCCCGTGATAGAGGTCGCTATCAAGGTACCGCTGGATGCCGAAGCGGACAAGCACGCCGATGGCCGCTGCCGCCGGCACCGCCACCAACAGACCGACGAAGCCGAACAGCGCGCCGAAGGCAAGCAGGGCGAACATCAGCCAGACCGGATGCAGGCCGACGCTTTTGCCCACCAGCTTCGGCTGGAGGATGTTGCCCTCCATGAACTGGCCGCTGAAGAAGACTGCCAGCACGAGGCCGATCCAGAGATAGTCCGGCCAGAACTGCACCAGGGCGACGCCGACGGCGAGCACGAGGCCGACCATGGATCCGACGTAAGGAATGAAACTGATCATGCCGGCGAAAAGGCCAATCAGCAGGCCGAAATTGAGGCCGACGAGTGACAGGCCGATGCCGTAGTAAAGGCCGAGAATGACGCAGAGCGAACCCTGTCCGCGCACGAAACCGGCGATTGTCATGTTCATGTCTCGGGCGATCTGGCGCACCGTCGTCACATGGTCGCGCGGCACCCAGCTATCGACCTTCTCGACCATCCGGTCCCAGTCGAGCAGAATGTAGAAGGCGACGACGGGGGTGACGACGAGCAGCGAGATGACGTCAAGCAAAGCCACGCCGGAGTTCCAGAGCTGCTGGAAGAGCGTGCCCAGGAAGGCGGCTCCCTGTTCTAGCAGCTTGCCGGAACTTTGCTTGAGCGACGGCATCTGGCTTGCCAGCCAATCCGGAATGAGCCGTGTCTGCGCTTCGTTGACGAGCAACTGCAGCTTGGCGGCATAGCCCGGGATGTTCGCAATGAAATCCGAAGCCTGACTGACGACCACGGGAATGATGATCATCAGTGCAAGCACGAAGACGACGACGAAGCCGATCAGGATGACGACCGTCGCCATCAGCCGGCTCAGGCCCAGCCGCTCGAGACGGTCGGCGACCGGATCGAGGAAATAGGCAAGCGCCATGCCGGCAAGGAACGGCAGCAGGATCGAGCTGAAAACCATGAGGAAGGCAATGAAGGCGGCAAGCACCAGCAGCCAGAAGATGACCTGGCGCTGCAATCCGGAACCGCTGACCTTGATATCCATGACACTCCCTTTAGATCACGATGATTTTAGGTCGGATCGGCCTAAAATCATCGTGATCGTTTCTCATAAGTGAGAGCGGGATGCGGGCGGAAAGCCGCACGCATTTCTTCTCATCCCGCTCTAGCGCGCCGCGCGCACCGATCGCGTATCACAATCCTTCAAAGGAGATAGGGGGCGGCGCGGGCGCCGGTCAAGTCCAACCGGGCGGGAGCGCGCGGTTTGGAGCGATACTCGCTCGCTTGCAGCGTGGGATATGGGCAAAATGTTGAAAAAACGCCGTTGACGACAGCTCTCGGCTTGCACTCCCCTGCCTGCCGTGCCAATCGCATCCGCAAATTACCTGTCGCACGACGAGCCTTGGAGAACGAGCATGAGCCAGTCGGGAAAGAACGGCCTCACCTATAGCGACGCGGGCGTGGATATCGACGCCGGCAACCTGATGGTCGAGAAGATCAAGCCGCATGTGCGCTCGACGAGGCGGCCTGGTGCCGACGGTGAGATCGGCGGCTTCGGTGGCCTCTTCGATCTCAAGGCTGCGGGCTTCACCGACCCGGTTCTGGTTGCCGCCAATGACGGCGTCGGCACCAAGCTCAAGATTGCCATCGACGCCAACAAGCACGACACCGTCGGGATCGACCTCGTCGCCATGTGCGTCAACGATCTGGTGGTCCAGGGCGCCGAACCGCTGTTCTTCCTCGATTACTTCGCGACCGGCAAGCTCGACCCGGATCAGGGTGCGGCCATCGTCGCCGGCATTGCCAGCGGCTGCCGGGAAGCGGGCTGTGCGCTGATCGGCGGCGAGACCGCGGAAATGCCGGGCATGTATTCCGGCGGCGACTATGATCTTGCGGGCTTTGCCGTCGGCGCTGCCGAACGTGGTCAGTTGCTTCCCGCCGGCGACATCGGCGAAGGCGACGTCATTCTCGGCCTCGCCTCCTCGGGCGTTCATTCCAACGGCTATTCGCTGGTACGCAAGATCGTTTCGCTCTCGGGCCTTGCCTGGGACGCCCCTGCTCCATTCGGCGAAGGCACGCTTGCCGACCTCTTGATGACGCCGACTCGCATCTATGTGAAGCCGCTTCTGAAGGCAATCCGCGCGACCGGCGCGATCAAGGCGCTCGCCCACATCACCGGCGGCGGTTTCCCGGAGAACATTCCGCGCGTGCTGCCGAAGCACCTGGCGGCCGAAATCGACCTCGATGCAATCAAGGCGCCGAAGGTATTCTCCTGGCTCGCCCAGACCGGCGGCGTTGCCGCCAATGAAATGCTGCGCACCTTCAATTGCGGCGTCGGCATGATCGTCGTCGTTCCGGCCGACAAGGCCGCAGAGGTTTCGGCGGTGCTGACCGGCGAAGGCGAAACCGTCTTCACCCTTGGCCGGATGGTCGGGCGCGCCGAAGGTGCTGCCGGCACGATCTACAAGGGCAGCCTCGCCCTATGACGAGCGATGTGACGTCAGGCAAGAAGCGGGTCGTCGTCTTCATTTCGGGCGGCGGCTCCAACATGCTGGCGCTCGCAAAGGCAACGGCCGAGCCGGGATTCCCGGCCGAGATCGTTGCCGTCATCGCCGACAAGGCGGATGCCGGCGGGCTCGCCAAAGCGGCGGCGCTCGGCATTCCGACGAGGAGCTTCCAGCGCAAGGATTTCGAGAGCAAGGACGCGCACGAGGCGGCGATCCTTGCCGAGCTCGATCGCCTGTCGCCCGACATCATCTGCCTGGCTGGCTACATGCGGCTGCTTTCCGCGACGTTCATCCAGCGCCATGAAGGGAGGATCCTCAACATCCACCCCTCGCTGCTGCCGCTGTTTCCGGGCTTGCATACCCACCAGCGCGCGATCGACGCCGGCATGAAGGTCGCCGGCTGCACCGTGCACTTCGTCACCGAAGGCATGGACGAGGGCCCGATCCTCGCCCAGGCTGTCGTGCCGGTTCTCCCCGGCGATACGTCCGACAGCCTTGCTGCACGGGTGCTGACCGTCGAGCACCGCACCTATCCGATGGCGCTTCGAATGATGGCCGAGGGCAAGGTGCGCATGGAAGGCGGCCGCGCGGTGATCGATGGCGCTCGCGAGGCAACGGGCACGCTGATTTCGCCGGCGGCGTGATCGTCCGCGGCTGTCGTGAACGACAGCAGTCGAAGCGAGCTTGTGGGGATATGCCCCGGCAGCGCAGAGGGGCGTCTCCACCTTCATCGTCATTGCTCCTGACCGTTTCAGGGGCCAGGCGCCACGCCGCAAAGTCAGTTCACTTCGCCGACGCCAGCCGGCGATCGAGCGCATCGAGCACCCGCCGCGTCAGTGCCGGATAATCCTCGTCGAAGTGGTGGCCACCATCGATGCCGATCACATCGACGCCGGTCCCCTTCAATTCAGGGCAGGCATCGTCGTCTTCGTCCGTGCCGTAGATGCATTGCACGAGCGTAGGATCGATGCGCTTGATATCATCGAGCGGATCGCCGCCCTTGCCATCGCCCTCCGCACCCAGCCAACCGAGCACCGAGACCTTGTAGTCGACCACGTGCGAGAGCGCCATCAGCGTCACCTGGCGGACATGGGCTTTCTCGCCTGACGGCAGCAGGTTGAAGGTTCGCGGCAAAACGTCGGCACCGAAGGAATAGCCGATCAGGAGCACATTGCGGACGTTCCAGTGCTTGCGATAGTAGCTCATGACCTTGGCAAGGTCGTCCGCGGTCGCCTGCGGGTCTCGCTCGGACCAGAAGTAATGCAGGGAATCGAAGCCGACGACGGGCACGCCTTGCTGCTGGAGGACGTCGCCGACCTCCTTGTCGATGTCGCGCCAGCCACCGTCGCCCGAGTAGATCACTGCCATCGTATCGCGCGTCGGCTTCGCGTCGAGAACGGTCAGCGGCAGGCCAAATGGGTTGCCGGCATCGCGCTCGCTGTCGATCAGATCGGTGAGGTGATCGGACAATGCCGTGAAGGCATCGTCATCGCTGTCTTCCTGCTCGACGTCCGGATGTTTCGCAACGAGTGCCGCGACATGCGCACGGCCATCCGCGGAAGCTGCCGGAGAAAAGACGACGGAGACCGGGTCCGGCAAGGCGCCGTCGGTCAGCCCATAGACCATCCGGTTGTCCTTCCGCACCTTATCGGCCGGTGTGCAGAGTTGCTTCTCGAGCGCGATCCCCTCCTCCGGGTCGACGGCCAACGTCTGACCGATCGTTGCCGGCGGGGTCTGGGCGGCAATCGCAAGCGCCATCGCGCCACCCGCGCCGACGCCCGCGACAATAGGCAACTGATAAGCGTCGGTGCCGACTGCGCGCTGCACCTGTTGGCTGAGCGACTCGATATCGGAGACCATGTAGACGCAATCGCCGTCGTCCTTGGCAAGCGACGCGAGATAGGCCTTGAGGTCAATACCGATGACGACGGTCTTGTCGCCGGTGAGCGTATCGGCGATCGCCTGCTCCTTGTCCGTCCAGCCACCGGCATCCGAAAGCAGCACGACCAGTGCGGCCGCCTTTTCCTTGGGCAGCATGATGCGTGGCGAGGGGATCATCCCGGTATCGTAGCTCTTCGCCGCGTCTTCTGCGGAAGCGGGAAGAATGGAAGCCGAAAGCAGCAGCGCCGCCGAGGCAAGGCATTTCCAGGCGTTCGCAACATGGATCATTTCTTCACCACTCCCTTGAGACCGCCGCCGATCAGGAATGTCGCATCCATCAAGGCGAGGATCGGATTGATGCCGCCGCTGGCGACAAGATAGCGCGGTTGCCACTGCGGATGAAACTTCGACTTGAAGGCACGCAGGCCCTTGAAGTTGTAGAAGCGCTCACCGTGTTCGAAGAAGGTGCGGCCGGCCCGGTCCCACACCGGCGCGATCTGGCGCGTCGACATGCCCGATAGCGGCGCCATGCCGAGGTTGAAGGTGCGATAGCCCTCCGCCTTCAGATATTCCATGACCTGAGCGAAGAGGAAATCCATCGCCCCTTTCGGCGCATCGGGCGCAAAACGCATCAGATCGACGGTCCCCTCCTTCTTGGTCCCCGTCACCAGGATGTTGGCGAAGGCGACGATGCGTCCGCCACAGGTGAGGATCGCAACGGGCTGCTGGACCAGATAGTCGGGGTCGAAGGCACCAAGCGAGAAGCCCTTTTCCTTGGCGTTGTGATGTTCCAGCCAGGCATCGGAAACCGCCGTCAGGTCGTCCATGATCCGAGGCACTTCTGCTGGTGGTACGACCTGGAACTCGAGCCCTTCACGCTGGGCGCGGCTGACCTGCTGGCGCAGGTTTGCCCACTTGCCGCCCTTCATTTCGAAGCGGGTGAGGTCCACGCGCGCCAGTTCGCCGAGCCGGAAGGCACGCAGCCCCGCATCGGCATAGTAAGCTAGGCCGTCGGGTGATACCTGGTAGAAAACCGCCCGGCACCCCGAGGCGCGCGCCTTTTCGATGAATTGCCAGATCAGCTCTGGCCAGGCATCGATCGGGCCGACGGGATCGAAAAGCGCGATCCAGGAACGGGCGCGCTGACCGTACATGATGAAGGCGCGCCCATCGGCGGAAAACAGGATGCTCTTGTCGCCCATGCGCACCAGATTGGCATCGGACATGTCCTGTGCCTCGACGATCGCCAATGCCCGCTCCATCGCATCGTCAGAGGCGGGCTCAGCTGCCCCGGTTGCCGGACGCATCAGGCTCCAGATCGCAAGCAGGCTCGAACCGATCGTCACACCCAGGAGTGCCCGAAGCCCGCGCGGAGCCTCGGCGGAAAATTCGAACTGCCACCAGAGTTCATGGCTGTACTCGACATCGCGGTAGACGAAGAGCAGCACGACCAGTCCGCCCAAGCAGATAACCCCAAGCGCCGTCAGCCAGGGTATGGTGAGCGCCTGGCCGAAGAGCGATGCCGGACGGACGAACAGGCGCCGGCTGACAATCAATCCCAGGAGGAAGAAGGCAAGCATGCCCGCCTCCACCACCGCGACCGCCTTGATGAGTGACAGCAAAAGCGCTGCCATCGCAATCGCGATGGACGCCCACCAGGAGCCATCAAGGCGCAGGGCAAGACCACGGGAGACGACGACGAGCGCCAGTCCGAGCAGGCTTGCGAGGAAATGGGCGCCCTCGACGATCGGCAAGGGCAGCAGACTTTCCAGAAAAGCCAGGTTTTCGTCCGGCGTCGGCGTCACGCTCGAAAGCACCAGCATGATCGCCAGCACGATGCCGAGCGTCGCAAGCAGCAACGGCGTCATACGGCCGCCGATGCGCCGCACGCTCGAGGCAACCGGATGACCGGAAAGCTGCCGGAGCTCGATGCCGATAACGACGGCAATCGCGATCACCAGAGGCAGCACGTGATAGATCACGCGATAGAGAACCAGCGCGCCGAGAATGGTATCGACATCGGTGTTGTGACTGAGCGTCGCGATGATGATCGTCTCGAAGACACCAAGGCCGGCGGGAACATGGCTGAGAACACCGACGCCGACGGCGAGCGAATAGACCGCGAGGAAGGCCGGCCAGCCGATGGTGCCGTCCGGCAGGAGCACGTAGAGGACGGTCGCCGAAGCGGCGAGATCGAGTGCCGTCACCAGGAACTGGCGGGAGACGGTTCGCGAATCCGGCAGCCGCAACGTCATGCGTCCGAGGCTGACCTCGCGTCCGTTGCGCGCAAGGAAGAACACGGTAAACAATCCACCGAGGACGACGACGGCGATCAGGCGCAGCAACAGGGGATCCAGCCCGGTCATCGGCGCCACATATTCGCCGACGGCGAGCAGGCTGAGACAGGTCACCGTCAGAAGCCCGAGGCCGAAGGCGAGCGTCACAAAGGCGATGATCCGGGCAATCTTTTCCGGCTCGACGCCGAGGCGGGAATAGGACCGGTAGCGGATTGCGCCACCGCTCAATGCGCCGAAGCCCGCGGTATTGCCGACCGCATAGGCGCAAGCCGCCGTCAACGCCACGTCGGCATAGGGCAGCTTCCGCCTGACATAATCGAGCGCGCTGACATCATAGAAGGTCAGCGCCAGGAAACTCAGGGCCGTGAAGAACACCGCTGCCGCGACCGACGTCCAGGACGTCTCCGCCAAGGCCTGCACGACTTCGTCGTACTGCACTTCCGATGTCAGGTGAAAGATCGCGACGCCGAAAAGGGCGATTAGGAACAGCGTGCCGGCGGCCGAAAGATAGCGACGGTTGCGGCGGAGGAAGGCGAGCCAGCCTCCCTCCGCCTGTTGTTCGTCGTCGGTGGGGCTTTGTGAAAGGGAGGATGTCATGGAGCGCCCATGTCGATGATGAGGACACCAGCGCTTTAGCCTACCCGATACGGATCAAAAAGTGAAATATCCGTAATAAATTATGTTCTTACAAAACAATGATTTAGCCGATGAGTTCGTGGCGGTTGAGCCTTGCCCATTGCAGCAGCATGATCGTCTTGGCGTCGCAGATCTCGCCGGTGGCGATCATCGCGAAGGCCTCATAGAGCGCTATTTCGAGAACTTCGATGTCCTCGCCCTCATGCGCAAGCCCGCCGCCGTCGCCGCGTTTCTCGTTAACGTCGATACGGCCGACGAAGAAGCTGGTGCGCTCGGTGATCGCGCCTGGGCTCATATAGGCATCGAAAAGATGGGTGGCGCCCTCGACATGGTAGCCGGTTTCTTCCAATGCCTCGCGGGCGATCGCGATTTCGGGCGTATCGTCGTCCAGCAACCCCGCTACCGCCTCGATCATATAGGCCGGGTCACCCTGCAAAAGGACGGGAACGCGCAATTGCCGTACCAACACCACGCTCTGCCGCCTGGTGTCGACGAGCAGGATCGTCGCCGCACTGCCGTGATCGTGCACTTCTCGCTTCAGCGTCGCGGTCACGCCATTCGACATGTCCTGTTCGAGCGTCACTTCCTCGAGATGGATGAACCCGTCCCAAAGCGTGCGGCGGCCGATGATCCTGACGCGCGGATCGTGATGTGTGCTCATGCGAAATCCTTCATTGGCGGGGGCAATCCGTCCGCTCCGCCCCAAGAGCGCCGTGCGTTCATATGAACGCACAAAGGACGCTCTAGCGCTTTGATTCTAGAGCATCTTTCTACTTTCAAGTGATACCACCTGAAAGCAGGATGCTCTAGTGAACGTGTTCCTTTGCGGCACGGTCTTCGCGCTCCATCTGCAAGGTCGTGTGGTGAAGGTCAAACTCTTGGCGCAACCGCGTCTCGATCGCCCGGCGCACCGTTTCGCCATCGGCGCCATCGGCAAGGACTGCGTGGGCGGTCAGCGACGGCTGGCTTTGGGTGATTGCCCATAGGTGAAGATCATGGACGGAGGCGACGCCGGGCACGGCGGCGATCGTCGCGTGGACATCGGAGAGCCGCATGCCGGGCGGCACGCCTTCGAGCAGGATGTTGACGCATTCCTTGAGCAGGACCCAGGTGCGCGGAAAGACCATGAAGCCGATGCCGACGGCAAGCAGCGAGTCCACCCATTGCCAACCGGTGAACCAGATGACCACCGCGCCGACGATGACGGCGAGCGAACCGAGCATGTCGGACCAGACCTCCAGATAGGCGCCCTTGACGTTGAGACTCTCGTCCTTGTGGCTGGTCAACAGCCGCATCGAGGCGAGATTGACGAGGAGGCCGATGACGGCGATCACCAGCATGCCGGCCGACTGGATCTCCTGCGGCTCCGACAAGCGCTTCCAGGCTTCGTAGAGAATATAGAAGGCTACGGCGAGCAGCAGCAGGGCATTGAAGGCGGCCGCCAGGATCTCGAAGCGCGCATAGCCGTAGGTGCGCAGCAGGTCGGACGGGCGGCGGCCGATCTGGATGGCAACGAGCGCGATCGCGAGTGCCGCCGTATCCGTCAGCATATGCATGGCATCGGAGATCAGCGCCAGGCTACCGGTCAGGATACCGCCGACGACCTCGGCCAGCATGAACCCGCCGGTCAGGCCGAGCGAAGCCCAGAGCCGGGAGACCGGCGTGTTGCTGACATCGGCATGCTGGTGGTCGCCGCTCATGAGGCCTCCGGGTTACCGTCGTGCGATGATCTAGGGCGCGCGCTTTACCCAGACCCTGTTGTCGTGGAAAGCGGCACCGCCATAGGGCGCCACCGCATCGGCGCCGGTCAGAACGTTGATCCCCTCGCCGCCGAGATGGGCGCCGTTCGGCCACAGCCCCTCGGCGATCACCACGCCGCGGCGCGTACCACCGCCGATTTTCGCGTGCAGGCGGATCTCACCACGCTGGTTGCCAAGCTGAACGACATCACCATCGGCAATGCCGAGCGCCTCGGCGTCCGCGGCATGGATCATCACTTCCGGGCGCACTTCCTTCTGGATCGAGGACGGCGTCTCGGCAAAGGTCGAGTTGAGGAAGGAGCGCGCCGGCGAGGTCGCAAGACGGAAGGGATGCTCGGCGTCGGCGACCTCGATGAGATCGACATGGTCAGGGAACTCCGGCAATTCAGCGTGCGGCCCCTGAATGCCCATGGACTTCGGCGGCCGGTTCGGCGCGGGCGTTCCCGCCCAGTCCGCCCTGAAGCGGAACTTGCCGTCGGGATGGCCGAAGCCGTTGAGATAATGCGCCTCTTCGAAGGCCGGCTGGCAGTCGAGCCACTTCTCCTGCTTCATCTCCTCGTAGCCGATGCCGTAATTGGCAAGCAGCCGGTCGATATGCTGGCGCTCCGTGAGACCGAAGCCGGCATGGCCGGCGACGCCCAGACGCTTGGCCAGTTCCTCGATCACGAAGAGGTTGGTGCGCACGGTCGACGGCGGCTCAACCACTTTCGGGCCGATCAGGATGTGCTGGTGGCCGCCGCCGCGATAGAGATCGTCGTGTTCGAGGAACATGGTGGCCGGCAGAACGATATCGGCGACATCAGCCGTATCTGTCATGAACTGCTCGTGCACGGCGACGAACAGGTCGTCGCGCAGGAAACCGCGCTTCACCAGCCGCTGCTCCGGCGCGACGTTAACCGGATTGGTGTTCTGGATCAGCATCGCCGTCACCGGGCCGCGATGGCGCAGTGCCTCGGCGTCACCGGTCAGCACCCGGCCGATCTGTGACTGGTCGAGCATGCGCACATCCGGATCGTGGAAGGCCGAGCCGACCAGCTCGCGCTTGTCGAGCTTGAAGATGTCGTTGTTGGAGTGGAAGGCGCCGCCGCCCTCATGCTTCCAGGAACCGAGAACCGTCGCCACGGAGGCGGCAGCATGGATCGCGACCGAGCCGTTGCGCTGGCGCGTGAAGCCGTAGCCGAGGCGGAAATAGGTTCTGGGCGTCGTGCCGACCAGTCTGGCGAAGGCTTCGATTTCCTCGACCGGTAGACCGGTGATGGCGGATGCCCATTCGGGCCCGCGCGACTGGAGATGCGCCTCGAGCCCGGCCGGATCGTCAGCGAATTCCGCCATATAGGCCCGGTCGGCATAGCCGTCGCGGAAGGCGATGTGCATGACCGCACAGGCAAGTGCTGCGTCGGTGCCGGGCTTCAGCACCAGGCCCATGTCCGCCTGCTTCACCGTCGGATTGTCATAGATGTCGATGACGACGATCTTGGCGCCGCGGTCCTTGCGGGCCTTGACCGCGTGCGTCATCACGTTGACCTGGGTCGCGACCGCGTTCGTTCCCCAGATCACCACGCAATCGGCCTTTGCCATCTCGCGCGGGTCGGGGCCGCGCAAGGCGCCGGTCGCCATGGTAAAGCCGGTCCAGGCCATGTTGGTGCAGATCGAGCCGAAGAAACCGGAATAGCGCTTGGCGTGGCGCAGCCGCTCGATGGAGTCGCGCTGCACCTGGCCCATGGTGCCGGCATAGAAATACGGCCAGACAGCCTCCGCCCCGTGTTTCTGTTCAGCGCGGATGAACTGATCGGCGATCTCGTCGAGCGCCGCCTCCCAGCTCACCTCCTGCCAGTGGCCCTCGCCCTTGGCGCCCTTGCGGCGCTTCGGCACCATAAGACGACCCGGATGGTAGATGCGCTCGGAATAGCGCGCCACCTTGGCGCAGATCACGCCGGCGGTATAGGTGTTGGCGGATGCGCCACGCACGCGGCCGATGCGCCCTTCGGCGGTCAGGTCGACCTCCAGCGCGCAGGCGGAGGGACAGTCGTGCGGACAGACCGAATGGCCGATCGATTTTTCTGCTTTGATGGGGGTCGCAACGTTCATGGCTTTTCTATATGGCATCGACAAACGGGCTCAAAGAGCCAATCGTTCATCCATCGAAACAATTGATCACGGCCATCGGCGGCGCTCATGAACTATCGGCACATCTACCACGCGGGCAATTTCGCCGACGTCCTGAAACATGCGGTCCTGGCCCGGCTTGTCACCTATCTCCAGCAGAAGGAGAAGGCGTTCCGCGTGCTCGACACCCATGCCGGCATCGGGCTCTACGATCTCTCCAGCGAAGAGGCACAGAAAACCGGCGAATGGCGCGACGGCATCGGCCGGTTGCTCGATGGTGATCTGCCCGCAGAAATCGCCGCCATCCTCGCTCCTTATCTTTCGTCCATTCGTACGCTCAATCCCGGCGCCGAGCTGACGCTCTATCCCGGCTCGCCGAAGCTGGCGCGCATGCTCTTCCGCCCGCAGGACCGGCTCTCGGCAATGGAGCTGCATCCGCAGGACTACGAGACCCTGCACCGGCTCTTCGACGGTGATTTTCAGAGCCGCATCACCGAACTCGACGGCTGGCTGGCCCTCGGCGCGCATCTGCCTCCGAAAGAGAAGCGCGGGCTGATCCTCGTCGATCCGCCTTTCGAGAAGGAAGGCGAGTACGAACGCCTCGTCGATGGCCTCGCGCGCGCCCATAGGCGCTTTGCCGGCGGCATCTATTGCCTCTGGTATCCATTGAAGCAGGGCGCTCCGATCAAGGCTTTCCACGAAGCACTGAAGGCACTCGAGATTCCGAAGATGCTCTGCGCCGAACTGTCGGTCCGCAGCGACCGCGAAACCACCGGCCTTTCGGGCTCCGGCCTCATCATCGTCAACCCGCCCTTTACGCTGAAGGGCGAGCTCGACCTGCTGCTGCCGTTCCTGAAAGCACGGCTGGCGCAGGATCGCTTCGCCTCCGCACGCTGCTTCTGGCTTCGCAGCGAAGAACAGGCAACCCGAGGGGCTTGACGGACGGGCGCGACACACCGCAATCTCGTGTGACGATATAGGGAGACGCCCATGACTCGCACGCTCGCAGCAACGCTTCTCATCTCGCTTTCCCTCGCCGGCGCCACAGCGCCGGGCGCATCCGCCGCCGACTATATCGGCAGCAGCCAGGCACAGTCCTACAACGCAGGGGTTTGCAGTGAAACCTCGGTGCTCGGTTTCATCACCTCGCGCTTCGAATACCGCGATGCAAACTATCTGCACGCCAATCTGTCGATCGCCGAGATCCGCGACATGGGGCAGAACCGGCAAGAGCTTCGCGACGAGACGCATCTGGTGGAGCGTGAATATTGCTACGCCACGGCGGTCATGAACGACGGCCAGCAGCGCTCGCTCTACTATCTCATCGAACGTCCCTGGGGCTTCGCCGGCGTCGGCAGAAGCATCGAGTTCTGTGTCGGCGGGCTTGATCCCTGGTATGTCTACGGCGCGCATTGCGCCTCGCTCCGCTAACCATGAAAGCAATCCGGGATGCGCGCCGGCTTCTGCCGGCGCTTCTCGTTGCGGCCAGCCTGGTCGGTTGCAGCGATCAGAACGCCGAGAAGGCGCCGGCCGCGACCGGAACGCAGTCCACGAAAGCGATCACCGCGGTGCCGGTCGGCAGCGGCTTCGATTTCTATGTGCTTTCGCTCTCCTGGTCGCCGACCTGGTGTGGCGACAATGACCCCAACGGAAAATCCAGCCAATGCGAGACGGGCAGCAACCGCGGGCTGATTGTGCACGGCCTCTGGCCTCAGAACGAAAAGGGCTATCCGGATTTCTGCCCGACGCGACAGTCCGATCGTGTGCCCGCCTCTCTCGGCAAACAATATCTCGACCTGATCCCGTCGATGGGGCTGATCGGCCATCAATGGCGCAAGCACGGCACCTGTTCCGGCCTCAGCCAGGAAGACTATTTCGTTGTCACGCGCGCGGCCTGGAATAGACTTGCCCTGCCCTCGGAGCTCTCGCCTCCCCGGCAGCAAACGAATTTGTCCGTCAACGCAATCGAAAGCGCGCTCGTCGCCAAAAACCCCGGCATGACGAAAGATGCGGTCGCGGTTACGTGCGAAGGCAACAGGCTCGAAGAAATCCGGGTCTGCTTCGACAAGTCGCTGAATTTCCGATCCTGCCCGGCGGTCGATCGCCAGGCATGCCCGAAGGACAGCGTTTCACTGCCTCCGGCTCCATAGGTATTTGTTTTTACGCGACTCCCGGCGTAGCGCCGGGAATTGCCCGCACCAGAAGAAAGACGTTCGATGAAGATACTGTACTCGCCCGCCTCGCCCTATTCGAACAAGGTTCGCATGGCGGCGCATTATGTCGGGTTCCCGGCCGAAAGCGTTCTAACCGACACCAACGCCAACCCGCCGGAGCTCGTCGACAACAATCCGCTCGGCAAGATCCCGACGCTAATCCTCGATGACGGCCGGGCAATCTATGACAGCCGTGCGATCACGCATTTCATCGACCGGGAAACCAAGGGCAAGCTCTATCCGAAGAATGCCGGAAAGCGCACCGACGTCGAGCTTCTCGAGGCCCTATGCGACGGTGTCTGCGACAGCCTGCTGGCGATCGTCTACGAGAAACGTTCGCACCCGCCGGAAAAGGTGCACCAGCCCTGGATCGACCGGCAATGGGAAAAAGTCGAACGCAGCCTCGACCATCTGAATGCCAACCTGCCGAAGACCGGGGCCAAGCTCCATGCCGGCCATTTCGCCCTTGCGGCGATGCTGCGCTACATCGAATTGCGCTTTACCGGCGAATGGCAGAAGGGCCGCGCCAAGCTCAAGAACTGGCCGGCAAAGTTCGAAAAGCACTTCCCCGATTATGCCAAGTTCAAGGCTTGAGCGACGGGTTTGAAAAAGACAGGACATGAAAAAGGCCGGGTCTCCCCGGCCTTTTTATGATCTGGCAGAAGCCGATCAGAACTTCACGCCCATACCGACGCGAACGCTGTGCTCGTCGTAACCGGAGGAGACGTTGGTGCCGCCGACGTTGAAGTCCTTCGAACCGTAATCCGTGTAACGGTACTCGACACGTGCGGTGATGTTGTCGGTGACGAAGGTTTCCGCACCAGCGCCGGCCGTCCAGCCGACCATGGTGTTCTTGTCGGAAGCGCCACCGATGCTGGCCTTGGCCTGACCAACGGCGAGACCGGCGGTGCCGTAAAGCAGAACCGGGTTCAGATCAACACCGACGCGAGCGCGCAGCGAGCCGTTGACGCCCTGCTTCATGCGCAGGTCACCCTTGCTCGAATCCTGGCCGGAGTAGCCGATATCGGCTTCACCGCCGTATACGATCTGACCGCTCTGCATGTTGTAGCCGCCGTAGAGACCACCGCCGAAGCCGGCTGCCGTGTTGCTGCCGGTCGCGTCATGCTGGCCATGGTGCCAATCGGCGGTACCACCGACATAGGCGCCCGACCAGTTCTTGACTGCCGGCTCGGTGTATTCGGCCTGCGGAGCAGCCGGAACTTCGTCAATCGCATCAGCAGCCTGGGCGGCCTGGAAGGCGATGAGGGTCATAGCGGAAGCCATGAGGGTGGTGGTGAGCGTACGCATAAATATTCTCCTTTTCGTACCGATGCCCCCTGGGCTTGGGGTCCCACAGTGAAACATCGGACAACTTTCAATTAACCCGCCCGGTTGAGCTGAAATTGGCCAGCAAATGAGGATTCACAAGAGCCAAAATGTGAAATTTTGGTGGCGCAAACACGCCCAAAATTTGATGTTGCTTTGGCGCCACACGGAATTTGTTAACCATAATTCAAGATTAACGAAAGATATACTATAAGACTTCAAAATAATACAATTTACGCCAATTCCATTAATTTTTCCGCAAGGAACTGTCAGGGAGTGTTTCAGGCTCACGTTTCTTGCCTATATCTTCGTCCGCTGACGCGAAGATTCGAAAATGCGGGATGAAACGTTGAAGAAAGCACGGAAGGCGGCCCTCGTGACCGGGGGCGCCAAGCGGATCGGCAAAGCTATAGTTGAGGACCTCGCGGCCCATGGCTTTTCGGTCGCCATTCACGCCGACGCCTCATTTGCCGAAGCGGAAGCGCTGGTCGAGACCCTCTCGAAAGGCAAAACGAAGGCCGTCGCGCTTCGCGCCGACCTCACCGATACGGCCGAGACTTCGACGCTGATCGCACGCGCCGCAGAGGCACTTGGCCCGCTTGATCTGCTCGTCAACAATGCCTCGGTGTTCAAGAAGGACAGTCTCGACGCTTTCGACGAAGCAATCTGGGATCAGCACTTCGCCCTGCATGTGAAGGCCCCTTCCCTGCTGGCGCGCGACTTCGCAGCATTGCTTCCGGCGGACGCCCATGGGCTCATCGTCAATGTGATCGACCAGCGCGTCTGGGCTCCCAATCCGCGCTTTTATTCCTATATGTTGTCCAAGTCGGCGCTTTGGACGGCTACCCGGACGATGGCGCAGGCGCTCGCCCCGCGCATCCGCGTCAACGGTATCGGCCCCGGGCCGACGCTGCCGAACGAGCGGCAGGACCCGAAGGATTTTGAGGCACAGGTCGAAGCCCTGATTCTCAAACGCGGGCCGACGCTCGACGAATTCGGACGGACGATCCGCTTCCTGTTCGACACGCCGTCGATTACCGGACAGATGATCGCGCTCGACGGGGGCCAGCACCTCGCCTGGGAAACGCCCGATATCAGGGAGATAGTGGAATGAACGGACGCGTGCCGACAGACGGCGGCATCCTCTATGACGGCACCGAGGCGGAAGACGACGACGATCTGATCGAGGTCGCGGAAAGCGAAAGCGCCGCCACGCCTGTCGCGTGGAACGAGAATCGCGTCGAGACCGCGGGATTGAAGGGCGCGGAACTGATCCAGGCCTTCGTCAAGCTCCTGCCGAACGGGCCCGGTGTCTATCGCATGTTCAACGAGGCCGGCGACGTTCTCTATGTCGGCAAGGCGCGCAGCCTGAAGAAGCGCGTCAGCAACTACGCCCAGGGGCGTGGCCACTCCAACCGCATCGCCCGCATGGTCCGCGAAACGGCGAACATGGAGTTCGTGACGACGCGCACCGAGATCGAGGCGCTGCTTCTCGAAGCGAACCTGATCAAGCGCCTCAGGCCGCGCTTCAACGTGCTTTTGCGCGACGACAAGTCGTTTCCTTATATTCTGGTCACGGGCGACAGCCGCGCGCCGGCGCTCTACAAGCACCGCGGCGCGCGCAGCCGCAAGGGCGACTATTTCGGACCCTTCGCCTCCGCCGGCGCGGTCGGCCGCACGATCAATTCGCTGCAGCGGGCCTTCCTGCTCCGAACCTGTACAGACAGCGTCTTCGAGACCCGGACGCGGCCCTGCCTGCTCTACCAGATCAAGCGCTGCTCGGCGCCCTGCACCGGCGAAATCAGCGATCCGGATTATGCGGAGCTGGTGCGCGAGGCCAAGGACTTCCTGTCCGGCAAGAGCCAGGCGGTGAAGGCGACCATCGCCGCCGCCATGAGCGAGGCTTCGGAGAACCTCGACTTCGAACGGGCGGCCCTTTATCGCGACCGCCTGGCGGCGCTGAGCCACGTGCAGAGCCACCAGGGCATCAATCCCGCCGGCGTCGAGGAGGCGGACGTCTTTGCCATCCACCACGAGGGCGGCATATCCTGCATCCAGGTCTTCTTCTTCCGCACCGGCCAGAACTGGGGCAACCGCGCCTATTTCCCGAAGGCCGACCCGTCGCTCCCGGCGGCCGAGGTGCTTTCGCAGTTCCTGGCCCAGTTCTACGACGACAAACCCTGCCCCCGGCAGATCCTCCTCTGCGAGGCCGTGGAGGAGCAGGAACTTCTGGGCCAGGCGCTCAGCGAGAAGTCCGGATACAAGGTGGCGATCCAGGTGCCGCAACGCGGCGAGAAGAAGGATCTCGTCGACCACGCGCTTGCCAATGCACGCGAAGCCCATGGCCGCAAGCTGGCGGAAACCGCCTCGCAATCGCGCCTGCTCGAGGGCTTCTCGGAAACCTTCAAGCTCGAGCGCGTGCCGCGCCGCATCGAGATCTACGACAACTCCCACATCATGGGCACCAATGCCGTCGGCGGCATGGTGGTGGCCGGGCCGGAAGGCTTCGTCAAAGGGCAGTACCGCAAGTTCAACATCAAATCGACCGACATCACGCCGGGCGACGACTTCGGCATGATGCGCGAGGTGATGACGCGGCGGTTCTCGCGACTGCTGAAGGAGGAAGGCAAACCGGACAGGAGCGCCGAGGCTGTCGATGATGGCGCCTTCCCCGCCTGGCCGGATGTCATCCTCATCGACGGCGGCCAGGGCCAGATGACCGCCGTGCGCGCCATTCTCAAAGAACTCGACGTCGAGGACTGCGTGACGGCGATCGGCGTCGCCAAGGGTGTCGACCGCGACGCGGGACGCGAGCGCTTCTTCGCACTCGGCCGCGACAGTTTCACCCTGCCGCCGCGCGATCCGGTGCTCTATTTCATTCAACGGCTGCGCGACGAAGCACACCGTTTCGCCATCGGCTCGCACCGCGCCCGCCGCAAGAAAGAGATGGTCAAGAACCCGCTCGATGAGATCGCCGGCATCGGGCCCACGCGCAAGCGCGCGCTGCTGACGCATTTCGGCACTGCCAAGGCCGTCTCGCGCGCCGGCATCAGCGACCTCATGGCCGTCTCGGGCATTTCCGAAACGGTGGCCCGGCTAGTCTATGAACATTTCCACGACGATGCTGCTAAATGAAAACCGGGTGTCACAATTCACCCAGCGTTCACATGCAATAGGGCAAATATGACAGTTGCCGACGATGACCTGTTGACCTCCGGCCAGCAAAGTCATTCTGTACCTGACGAACCAGAGAACACGAATCCATGGCCAAGCCTGTCGCCTACAGCATCCCGAACCTGCTCACCTATTTCCGAATCCTGATCGTGCCGTTGATCGTCCTTTGCTTCTTCGTCGAGGGTCGGCTGCACAGTTCGGATTTCGCACGCTGGACGGCGGTCACGCTCTTTATCGTTGCATCGATCACCGATTTCTTCGACGGCTATCTCGCCCGCATCTGGAACCAGACGTCGAACATCGGCCGCATGCTCGACCCGATTGCGGACAAGCTCCTGGTCGCCTCGATCCTGCTGCTCGTCGCCGCCGATCAGACGATTGCCGGCTGGTCGATCTGGGCCGCGATCATCATTCTCTGCCGCGAAATCCTGGTGTCCGGCCTGCGCGAATATCTGGCTGCGCTGAAGGTCAGCGTTCCGGTGACGCGCATCGCCAAGTGGAAGACGACGATCCAGATGGTCGCCATCGCCTTCCTGCTGGCAGGTCCCGCCGGCGACAAGATTTTGCCCTATACGACGGAAGCGGGTATCGTGCTCCTGTGGATCGCCGCCGGGATTACGCTCTACACGGGCTACGACTATTTCCGCGCCGGCCTCAAGCACGTGGTCAACGAATGAGCACCGTCAATCTCGTCTATTTCTCCTGGGTGCGGGAGCGGATCGGCAAGGCCGAAGAGACGCTGGACGTTCCCGCCGGCGTCGTCACCATTGCCGACCTGCTCACGCATCTGAAGACGCTCGGCGAGGAGTACGAGGCGGCGCTCGAACATGAAAACGTCATCCGCGCGGCCATCAACCAGGAACATGTCGACCATCGCGAGCCGATCGCCGGCGCCCGGGAGATCGCCCTGTTTCCGCCGATGACGGGTGGTTGAGGCAATGAGCGCGCCGGTGACCGTGCGCGTTCAGCGCGAGGACTTCGACCTCAATGGCGAGGTCGCGAAACTTTCGGCGGGACGGGCCGATATCGGTGCCGTCGTCACCTTTTCCGGGCTTTGCCGCGATGAAGCGGGCACGCTTGCCGCCCTCGAGCTCGAACATTATCCGGGCATGGCCGAGGCGGAAATCGAACGCATCTGCCGCGAGGCGGCCGAGCGTTTCTCGCTGCAGGCCGCGACCGCCATCCACCGCTACGGCAAGATCAGGCCCGGCGAAAACATCGTGCTGGTGGTCACCGCCTCGCGGCACCGGCAGGCTGCCTTCGACGGCGCCAACTTCATCATGGATTTCCTGAAGACTTCTGCGCCCTTCTGGAAGAAGGAGCACCTTGGCGACGGGACCAGCGGCGGCTGGGTCAGCGCCAAGGATGCCGACGACACGGCGCGGGAGCGCTGGTCGACGAAATAACGCTGCGCTGGCACGGAACACCCGTGGCCCATCCACCAGTCAGGGAATGATCTTCTCCTTGCGCGTCACCGCGAGCACGAGCACGAGAAAACCGAAGATCGCAAAGTCGCGCCACAGGATCGGACCATAGGCGCTCCACAGCGTTTCCAGCAGGCCGACCCCGGCGGCACCGAGTGCGGCGTAGAGCGGCGAGGCCTGGCCACCGATCGCGGCGATGAACAGCACCTTGACGCCGAAAGTGAGTCCCGTGCCGAAATCCATGTTGCCGTAGTAGGACGCAGCGAGAATGCCGCAGAAGGCAGCGATCAGCGACGCCGCGCCATAGGCGACGATATAAACAGTCGCGGCATCGACGCCACAGAGCGCCGCAGCGCCCCGATCCTCCGATACTGCGCGCCAGAACCGCCCAGCCCGTGAATGCGTGAGATACCAGTGTCCGGCTGCCACGACCGCGGCCATGAGCACGATGTTGCCGAGCTGGATGACCGTCAGCGTCACTGGAAAGCGCGGATCGTCCCAGAAGACGATGTTGCCGTTCAGGAACGGCGGCAGCCAAAGGCTGCGCGTCTCGGAGGCGAGCCGCGCCGTTTCCATCAGGACCAGCAGGGAGCCGAGCGAGGCCACGACGACGGTGTTGGCTGACGAAAAGGCGAGCGGCCGCATGACATATCGCCCGGCAACGAGCCCGGCGCCAAGGCCGAAACTCAAGGCCGCCGCCGCGCCGAGGCCGAGGGCGGCCGGCAGCACCAGCCACAGCCGGTTCCAGCCGAAATCCGCAAACAGCACGAACATCTGGCCCGAGAAGGCAAAGAGCGCGCCATAGGTGAGATCCGCCCGGCGCGTCACGGCGAAGGCGATGGCATAGCCAAAGGCCAGCGCCGCATAAAGCGCGGCGACAGGGACGGCATTGGCGAGCTGCTGCAGAAAATAGAGCATGGCGCATCCGGAGCGTGACAAGATCAATATAACTGGTAAAATCAATTTTGCCAGTTAGGATTTTCGCATGACCTTCACCTGGACAGCCCATCGTTTTGCCGGCGGCGCCTTGGCGCTGGACGTGGCCAATTCCATCGTCCTGCGCTTCGATCCCGAGCGCCGGATCGACCGTTTCGCCGACGTTGCAGCGATCGATTCCTTTGCGGAAGCTGCCAACCGTTTCGGAGCGGAGAACACCCGCTTCGGTCCGCTGGTGCCGGTCGCGGCCGAACACCGCGTCGGGCTGCTGCGGCTGCGCGAGGCAACCGATCGACACTTTCGCGCGGAGATATCGAACAGTGGCCGGCCGGAGTTCCTGGCCGACTTGCTGGAGGCAATCGCGGTGGTTCTGCGCGGTTCCGTTCCGCATGGCGGCGCGCTTCCGCTCGACACCGCAACCGCGCATTCGGCGCTCAGCCTTGCCGCCAACCCCGAGCCCGACCGGCTGAAGATCTGCCCGAATTGCGGCTGGCTGTTTCTCGACCGCAGCCGCAACCGCAGCCGGACCTGGTGCGACATGGCGGTCTGCGGCAATCGCAACAAGGCCAAGCGCCACTACCATCGCAACAGGGAAGAAGCAGGCCTATGACAAGGATGACCGGGATCTTGGCGGCACTTGCCGTCACACTCGCCACCACCGGCTGTCAGCGCGAGACCGGACCGGATCCGCTGAAGCTGACGGGCAAGATGTTCGTCTTCAACTATCGCCTCGCCTATGCGACCTACATGGTGACGCTCTCGAAGACCGAGCCGGTCCCGGATGGCAGCATCGTGGTCGCGCGCTTCGAAAACCCGGCTGGCGGCGACGCGCTGACGTTGGAACGCAAGCTCTTCCCGAAGCTGGAGAAGGTGGTGCTGGAAAGTCCCGACGTGACCTGCGTGAAGAAGGACCGTCCCTATGCGGTGACGATCGAGGTCAAAGGGCCGGAGGGACAGTCGCTGCAGAAACTCGAAACCACCGTGACCTCCGACGTCGATCAGGACATCATGCCGGCCAAGGCCCTGGTAGAGGGCCCGGCCTATGACAAGAACCCGGAGGTCTTCCGCGGCGGCAAGGCGCCGGAGCATTTCGAGACCGCGAAATGCCCGGTGTAAGCGACCGGCAACAAAAAGCCGGAGCGTTTCCGCTCCGGCTCAAATCCGAGTCAATTCAAGCCGTTGCGGCTCAAACTGGAGATTTTGAATCAGCCAACGATCTCGGTGCCCGAGAACCAGTAGGCGATTTCTTCGGCAGCGGTTTCCGGGGCATCCGAGCCGTGAACCGAGTTTTCGCCGATCGACAGGGCGTGAACCTTGCGGATGGTGCCTTCAGCAGCGTTTGCCGGGTTGGTGGCGCCCATGACTTCGCGGTTCTTGGCGATTGCGTTTTCGCCTTCCAGAACCTGAACGATCGTCGGGCCGGAGGACATGAACTCGACCAGTTCGCCGAAGAACGGACGTTCCTTGTGAACGGCGTAGAAGCCTTCGGCTTCGCGACGGCTCATCCAGACGCGCTTGGAGGCGACGACGCGCAGGCCGGCATCTTCGAGCATCTTGGTGATGGCGCCGGTCAGGTTGCGCTTGGTCGCGTCCGGCTTGATCATCGAGAAGGTACGTTCAATAGCCATTGGCTCAAATCCCTTGTTTCTTGAGAAGTGGCGGTTCATTAGCCGCCAATCCCGCGCAAAACAAGGGGGCCCGCCGATGATTCGGCTCGAGCCGAGCGGGTTTCATGCAGCCGTTACAGTCCGTCCGAGGCCGCCATGCAGGTCGAGGCAACGTTCGAACCAGTCGGTGACGGGATCGCCTGGCTGAAGCAGGCTTTGCGGCGAGACGATGCGCGCCCACTGAAACGCCCCGAAGACGATATAGTCGGCGAAAAGCGGTTCCGCGCCACCCAGGAAATCCTGAAACTTCAGCATGTGGCGAAGCGGCTCGAGCTTTTCGGCGAATGTTGCAAGGGCAGCCGGGCCGCCTTCGGCGACCGCTTCCAGCGACATGCCGAAGCGCTTTTCGCGGCTTTGCCGGAAATAGGCCTGATCGACCGGATCAAGGCTATCGTGAATGTCCTGGATAATGATGCGGGCGATGGCGGGATGCAGCGTCGTCTGCGACCAGCCCTCCACGAAACGGGCGGTGGCCTTCGCACCCTTACCGGCGAAGAGCAGCGGGCGGTCCGGATAAGTCTCTTCGAGATAGAGGGCGATGTCGAAGCTGTCCTTCACCAGCCGTTCGCCGTCACGCAACAGCGGCACCAGCGTCGTGGCCCCGTCCTCGACGCCTGGGATTTCGGTGAAGCCGATCGGCACGACGTCAAAATCGAGCCCCTTATGCGCGAGCGACATCTTCGTCTTCCACACATGCGGCGAGAAGGGACGCGTCCTGTCGGACCCACAAAGCGAATAGAGTTTTCTCGACATACAGACTCCCGGTCGGTTGGCGTCCCGTTGAACGACAAATCGGCGGCGTCATCAAATCAGTAAATTTCATGAGTGATATCAGCCACAGAAATGCAGTTTCGAGTTAGCGTCGCCGCCCCTTGAAGGAGATACCCAATGCTCGAGCACTTTCGCATGTTCGCCGGCTATAACCGCTGGGCGAACCGCCTGATCTATGCCGCTGCGGCAGAATTGACCGATGCCGAATTGCGGGAAAACCGCGGCGCCTTCTTCGGCTCGCTGCTGGCGACCCTCAATCATATCCTCGTTGCCGATCGGGTGTGGATGAAACGCTTTACGCACGAGGGTGATGCCCCCACTGCGCTCGATACGATCCTGCACGGCGATCTGCCGGCGCTCACCACCGCTCGCAACGCCGAGGACGAACGCATCATTGCCTGGATCGACAGCTTGAGCGAGGAACGCCTCCGCGCCGATCTCACCTACACGCCACTCACCAACCCGACGGTTATCACGCAGAAGCTGGCGCCGACGCTCGGGCACTTCTTCAACCATCAGACTCATCACCGTGGACAGGCGCATGCGACGCTGACCGCACTCGGCCAGCCGTCCGTGACGCTGGACCTGGCCTACTTCCTCAGGACTGACGGGTCACAATGGGCGTAGCGGAAAGCGCAGCGTCCCGAATCCGAGCGATCGTAGCGGCCGGAGTTCGCGCTCCCGCCACTCCGCAAGCTTCTTTAGAAGCTGACGCTGGCCGAGCCACCCGGCCAGGCCGAGCGCGATGCCGCCAACGATCGACAGGATCGAAAACGCAACCGGTGGCAGCGCCGGTTGCAGCGGCAGCATCAGCAGTTCGGGAACGAAGCGGTGCAGGATGTAGATGTGGAAGCCTGCCGCCGACAGAGGCAGGACGAGCTGCGCCGACCAGCGCGGCAGGCTGATGCGCGGCAGATAAAGCAGCGCTGCCAGGACGGCGATTTGCAGGAGGTATTTGATCTTCGTCCCGATCCAGATCCCCTCGTATAGACCGAAGAACAGGAACGCCGCGGCGCCGGACAACATCAGCAGCAGGCGTTGTTTGCCGGTTTCGGCGACCGCCGCGCACCAGCCGATGACCGCGAGATAGAAAATCCATGGCAGAGTGAAGATCTGGCGATTGCCGATCGGCCACAGCAACGGCAGGGCCAACCTGGCGACGAGAGCGGCAAACAGCAGGGCCATGCCGGCGGCGAAGGGCCTCGCCGAAACAAAGCGCCGGAACTGCGGGATCGCGAAGAGCCCGACGAAGACGAGCATCATCTGGCAATAGGCTTCGATGAACCAGTAGAGATACGGCACCATGCCGTGTGCCTCCGGCAGGGCCACACCGAAATTGCCGACGAGGAAGACCGACGCCCAGGGCACCTCGCCCCAGGCGACCGCATAGGCAGCGACGATCAGATAGTAAGGCACCAGCACCTGGGCGAGCGGACGCAGGATGGCCGGGCCATCTCCGGCCAGAAGCGGCCCCATCTGGAAGCGGGCGAGGCTGAAGCCTGCGAGAACGACCATGGCTGCGGAGCCGCCGGGGATGGGCCAAAGCAATTCGTGGTGCAGGACGACCAGCAGAATCGCCAATGCCCGGATCAGCAGGTCCATCCCGATCCTTCGCGTGGCGGTCTCACGGCGCTCCTGCGCCGACAACTCGGCGATCGACAAGATCTCCCAGGCATCGGGAACTTGCCCCAGCGCCTTTTCCAGACCGATCGAGAGCTGAACGAAACGCAGGGAATCGCCGCCCAGCGACACAAAACTGTCGGAGCGCTTCACCCTCTTCGGATAGAAGACCTGCGCAAAAAGCTCTTCGATGCCGCCGCTGTCGTCGTCGACAGTCGCCGCCGCCTGGCGGGCAGCCATGTTGAGCGCGTTAAAGTCGACCTTGCCGCTGGAAAGCCGCGGCATTTCGGCAAGGGGCGTGGCCTTGAGATGCGCGAGCGTCAGCCCGCTCGCTTGCGCGAGGAACCGTCTGATCTCCTCGGCATCACGACCGCCGGCATAGAAAGCATGAAGGCCGGCATCGTCGCCGACTACGGCTGCTACGATGCCGCGCCTTTCGAGCGCCGCTTCCAGCCCATCGTGAGCGATCCTGAGGCCGGCAATCTTGGAAATCCGCTTCATGCGGCCGACGATCTGGAACAGGCCATCGGCATGGCGCATCGCGAGGTCACCGGTGCGCAGTTCGGTAAGCTCCGCGCCGCGACAAAGATCTTTGCGCGACGTGGCATACCCCATCATCACATTCGGGCCGCGATAGACGAGTTCGCCCGTCACGCCGTGACTTTCGATCGACTCTCCGTTCTCGTTTTCGATCGAGAGGTGACCGCCGGGGATGGCTATGCCGATCCTCTCCTCATTGCCGGCAAGTGCCGCCGGCGGCACGAAGGCTATGCGCGCGGTGGCTTCCGTCTGGCCGTACATCGCAAAGAACGATGCGCCTTGGGCGCGAAGGTGGTCGTGATAGAGACGTATGATCTCCGGGCTCAACCGACCGCCGGCGACGGTCATGAAGCGCAAATGCGGGAACCGCCGTTCGCGGAAGCCCACCTTCTCCAGCAATTCGTAGGAATAGGGCACGCCCGCAAGGTTTGTGCTGTCGCTTGCGGCGAGACCATCGAGGAAGCCGGCATCGAGGATCGACCCACCGGGAATATAGAGGCTTGCTCCAACCGCCAGGTGAGAGTTCAGCACCGACAGACCATAGGAATAGTGAAGCGGCAGGATGAGGCAACCGCGATCATCCGCCGTCAGGCTGAGATATTCTGCGATGGAAGCGGCATTTGCCGCGATGTTTTCCCGGGACAAGCGGACGGCCTTGCCGCAACCGGTGCTGCCGGAGGTGGAGAGCATCACCGCCAGCTCGGGATGCGGCGCCCTGCCGTCTTGCCGCACATACTCCGCGCGCCAGCGGCCATCGATCCGGCGAAAGCCGTAGTCGGGCTCGAAGGCATCGACCCAGGATCCGACAGCGCCGGACTTCGGAGCCTGCATGGCCACAGCATGTCCCGCAGTCAGTGCCGCCAGGTAAGCGATGATCGCATGTTCGGAAAGTTCGGCCTCGATCGCCACCAGTCCGCGTGAACCGCTGAAGGCGAGCGCCTGGCGGGCAACCCGTTCGCCGAGTTCCCGATAGGTGACGATCCGTTGCCCGGAAAAGACCAGCGCCGCGCGGTCACCCCATTTCGCCAGATCCGCAATGAACGAGAGGGACATCCTTGACCGTCGCTGTTGTCCGCGGGCTCCGATGCCCGATTTAGCAGCGCCGAATATAATTGGTGACTAAAGGCGTCAAGTATAAAGTTTACCGAGCTGACGGCTGTCAGCTGGCATGCGATTCCCGGTTGCGCCGCGTCGCGAGCAGATGGAATTCAGCAACCATACCGGGCGGGAACGAGCAGTGACCCGAAATCTTCAGACTCCCTTAAATGCAGCCCTTCCATAGTGTTCCTCGATCCGGACATCAGCATCCGACAGACATCGAGGACCGACAGAATGACCAGGCAAGTTCCGGCGGACGCCAGCCGATCGCAGGCGAGGCAGGCAGCGATCATTCTGAAGGTGGCCCACGCAATGTCCGCGCATGGCATTGCTGCCCTGCCCCGCAATTACGAGCTTTTCTACGAAGCACTGTCCGGGCGTTTGCCGCAGCTTTCCCGGGAGCTTGGCGCGCTCGGGCACAACCCACAACAGGACTCGCTGGACGCGCTGGGCCTCAAGCATCGCCTCGTCTCCCACGCTTCTCTCGCCGCGGACCGGGCGAGAGCCGAAGCCCAGGAAGCCCTCGCCGACATGGCCAGCAAGCTCAAGCTTGCGCTGGCGCAGAAACAAGCGTTCAAGAACGAACTCGATCATTTCGCCGGTCGTCTTGCAGAAGATCCCGTCGCCCGCCTTACGGAGTTCGCCGACGCTGCCATACGGCTGCGAGAAGCGGCGGGTCGATTGATGAACGAAGAGAGCGCTCTGCGGCACCTCCTGGAAAACGGCGCACAACGCTTCGTCGAACTTGACGGCGATCTGGCCGAAAGCCGTCGGTCACTCACCCGTGACCCTGCCACCGGCCTGCCGAATCGGCTGGCACTTTCAGCGAAGCTCGACTCCATTCTCGAAACGGAGCGGATCGACCAACCGGTCGCCCTGCTTCTCGTCTCCGTGGAGGGGCTTCGCGAGATGGCTGACCACCATGGCGGCACGGTTGCGGCCAAAGCGCTTGGCAAACTGTCGGCGCTGTTTCGCAAGTTGATCAAGAAAAACGACTTCGTTGCCCGCGTGGGCCAGCAGGACTTCGCCTTTGTCTGCCGGGACGTCAGCGCCGAAAACGCCGAGGCCATTGCGCGGCGCCTCCTGCAATCCGTAGAGGCAATGAAGGTCACCCTTCCCGGGCGCGTGCACACCACCGAGACGCTCTCGCTTGCGGCGGGCATCACCATCGCGCAGCCGGCATCAACCACCGCCGATCTCCTGATCCAGGCGGAGATCGCACTCGCCGGAGCGCGCGATGGCGCCGGCATCCTCGGCTATTCGGCGACACTCGGCCGCGACCGCGGCAAGATCTACGGTCAGAACGCCGCTTAGGTGCTCACACGTCAGGCGGCGACCGGCTGGCGGTTCTCATCGATCTCCGTCGCCTTCTCCCGGAGACAGCCGAGCAGGCGGAAGAGCTCGGTGCGCTCGCAATCGTTGAGCGCCGAGAACAGTTCGTCGATCGTGCGATGACGTGGCTGCAGCGCCGCTTCCAGTGCCAGTCGGCCGCGATCGGTAATCGAGATGGTCTTCGCGCGGCGATCCTCCGGATCTGCTTCACGGACGACCATGCCGTCCCGTTCCAGTCCGTCGATCGCTTCGGTGACGGTTCTCGCTGCAAAGCCGAGCGCCGAGGCGATTTCCGCACAGCGACGGGGTCCGAGCGTGTTGAGATAGAACAGGAATTTGCTGCGCGCGAGCGAAACGCCTTCCTCCGACATCGACGCGTTCACCAGGCGATGAACGCAGTGATAGAGATCGAAGAGCCGCTCGGCGACCTCGACTTTTTCTGTCATGGCAATGTACCTCTTTTGGCAACGCCAAAACGCAACAGCCCGGTCCCGCGGGGCGGGACCGGGCTGTTCGGTCAACCGTTTGGCGTGACTTACTGTTTGTTTTCGTCGGTCCGGCCGAAAGCCTTGGCGCCGCTGCTGGCGATCGCACCGGTTGCCGTCGCATCGACGGATCGGTCTTCGATACCTGCGTAGTAGTCGCCGCGGCTGGTCGTGCTCGCAGAGACGCCGGTGCCGGCGGAAGCCTCGGCGCGGCCGGTAAAGAGCGGCGTGGAGCTCACGCCCTCATAGTAGCTGCCGCCGGCCACAGCGGCCGACGCACCGCCAAGCATGGCGGCCGCAACGAGGATCGCGGCAATGGACTTCTTCATAAATCTGTTCCTTGGTGGAGATGGACAGTCGGGGCTAACCCCGTTCGGGCGCTTGGGAGGCCGCTTCATAAGATCACGGCGGTGATCAATCAAATCCCTCGAAAAAGGGTGCGGGCAGAAACCCGCACCCCCTCTTCATCGCAGTCAGCGCGAGATGCCCTGATAATATTCGCCTTCGCCACCCTGGACGCTCTTCGGCGCAACGCCGTAGCTCACCACCGAACCGGTGTTGGTGCGGTCGACATAGCCGGCTTCAGAATTGCCGATGGTAAAGGACGACTTGCCGGTAACGGCAGGCGTGCGCTCGGTATAGAGCGGCGTCGGGCTGACGCCTTCGTAGTAGCTGCCGCCGGCCAAGGCAGCGGAGGCGCCCCCGAGGATGGCGGTTGCAACGAGCGCGGCGGAAAGAGCGGTCTGGATTGCAGTTTTCATGATCTTCACTCCTGGGAGGCTCGTTCGGTCGAACGAGGTTTCATCTAATATCCGTGGCCGGATCGGTCGTCCCTCGGAACGCGGGGCCCTTGCCGATGGCGTTCAGTCGATCGAGGCGGTCAGAAGAGCGGTCCGCGCCCTTCCGATTATTGAGATGGTCCCTCACGATGAGGATGTGTAGTATCGATTGCCGGAACGCGTTGTTCAAAAATCGATAACAATGACCTCTTGAAATCCCGGACCGCCATCGCAGGAAAACGCAGCATACCCGCGCCTCTTGCCTTCCCGGCCAAGTCCGGGCAAAAGGCCGCAATGATCCAGATTTCCGGCCTTTCCGCCCGCATCGCGGGACGTCTCCTCATCGAAAATGCATCCGTGACGCTTCCGGCGGGCACGAAGGCAGGGCTCGTGGGCCGAAACGGTGCCGGCAAATCGACGCTGTTTCGCATCATCACCGGCGACTTTGCCTCCGAAGCCGGCAGCATCTCGCTGCCCAAGAATGCCCGTATCGGTCAGGTAGCGCAGGAAGCGCCCGGCACCGAGGAGCCGCTGATCGAGATCGTGCTCAAGGCAGACAAGGAGCGCTCGGCGTTGATCGCCGAAGCGGAGACCGCGACCGACCCGCACCGCATCGCCGAGATCCAGACGCGGCTTGCCGATATCGGCGCCCACTCGGCCGAGTCGCGGGCGGCCAGCATCCTCGCCGGCCTCGGCTTCGACCACGAGGCGCAGCAGCGGCCGGCATCGTCCTTCTCCGGCGGCTGGCGGATGCGCGTGGCCCTGGCCGCGGTGCTTTTCTCCGAGCCCGACCTGCTGCTGCTCGACGAGCCGACCAACTACCTCGACCTCGAAGGCACGCTCTGGCTGGAGGACTATGTCCGCCGCTATCCGCATACGGTCATCATCATCAGCCACGACCGCGATCTCCTGAACACCGCAGTCAACGCCATCGTGCACCTCGATCAGAAGAAGCTTACTTTCTATCGCGGCTCCTACGACCAGTTCGAACGGCAGAAGGCCGAGGCCGACGAATTGCAGATGAAGGCGAAGGCGAAAAACGACGCCGCCCGCAAGCATCTGCAGAGCTTTATTGATCGGTTCCGCGCCAAGGCGACGAAGGCCCGCCAGGCGCAGAGCCGCATCAAGGCGCTGGAGCGCATGGGAACGGTGGCCGCCGTCATCGAGGACCATGTCCAGGGTTTCTCCTTCCCGGATCCGGAGAAGGAAGCGGCATCGCCGATCATCGCCGTGACCGGCGGCGCCGTCGGCTACGAGCCCGGCAAGCCGATCCTCAAGCGGCTGAACCTCAGGA
The DNA here is from genome assembly GCF_050474445.1 of Ensifer sp. B1-9. NCBI lineage: Bacteria > Pseudomonadati > Pseudomonadota > Alphaproteobacteria > Hyphomicrobiales > Rhizobiaceae > Ensifer > Ensifer sp. B1-9. The sequence goes on along the minus strand of NZ_JBCHVG010000002.1, from coordinate 324,543 downwards.
TCGATACCGACGACCGCATCGCGCTGCTCGGCTCCAACGGCAACGGCAAGTCCACCTTCGCCAAATTCATCTCCGGCCGGCTGGCGCCTGAAGCGGGCGATTTGAAGATCGCGCCGAACCTCAAGGTCGGCTTCTTCGCCCAGCACCAGTTGGACGACCTCATCCCGGGCCAGAGCGCCGTCGAGCATGTGCGTCGGCGCATGCCGGATGCGCCGGAAGCCAAGGTGCGCTCGCGCGTGGCGCAGATGGGACTTGCGACAGAAAAGATGGAAACGCCCGCCAAGGATCTCTCCGGCGGCGAAAAGGCGCGGCTGCTGATGGGCCTTGCCGCCTTCGACGCGCCGAACCTGCTGATCCTCGACGAGCCGACCAACCACCTCGACATCGACAGCCGCAACGCGCTGATCACCGCACTCAACGACTATTCCGGCGCCGTGATCCTGATCTCGCATGATCGACACCTGATCGAGGCGACCGCCGACCGGCTGTGGCTGGTGCGCGATGGAACCGTGACGAGCTATGACGGCGACCTCGAGGATTATCGCAGCCTGATCGTCGGCGGCCCCAAGGCGAAGGACGAGAGGGCCAAGTCAGCGAGCGCCGAAGACAGCGTTTCGAAGGCGGACCAGCGCAAGGCCAATGCCGACAAGCGCGCCTCGCTTGCGCCGCTTCGCAAGAAGATCAATGAAATCGAATCCTTGACCGGAAAGCTGGAGAAACTGATTCAGGCACTTGATGTGGAACTGGCCGATCCGGCGCTCTACGAAAAGGCGCCTGCGAAAGCTGCACAGAAGGCCAAGGAACGCGCCGACGCGGCAGCGAAACTCGTTCACGCCGAAGAGCAATGGCTTGAGCTTTCCGCCGAATACGAAGAGGCGATGGCCGGCTGACACAGGCCAGCCGGTCGTTCATCCCAGCTCAAACGTGGTGATGCCGTAGATCCGGGCAAGCGGCAGGCCGGGGTCCGGCCCGCGATACATGCGCGCCGTTTCGAACACCGGCCGCAGATTGTAGCGATCGCAAAGCGCCTTGGCCGAGGCGTTCGGTTCGGGGATATCGAGATAGACCTCGCTGCCATTGACGCCGGAGGCGAGCTTGCGAAACACGAGATCGGCGCCGGTCTCCGTGTCGGAGAAGAGCGGCCCGATCTTGAAGCCGTTGCGGCAGGCACGAATCGTCCCGAAGGCGGCGACCGCCCCATCGCGCAGCAGCAAGACACTGCGCCGTCCATCACTCGACTTCAACCATTCGCGAAGGAATGCCTCGCGACGGGCCGGGACGAAGCGGCGGTCATATTCGGTGAGGAGCGACATATGAACCGGCGCGACCTCCAGAAGATCGGCACCCGGCGGCTCGACGACATCGATCGCACCGCCGTAGCGGATGTTCGCATGGGCGTAAGCGAAGCCGGATCGGCGATAATTCTCCTGCTGGGCGACCACGCCGTCGAGGCCGACGATGCGCCCATCGGCGGACGACATCGCCTGCTGCCACAATTGGCGGCCGATGCCCTGGCCGCGAAATTCCGGTCGCGTGATGAAGAAGCCGAGAAAGCCATAGCTTTGGTTGTATCGCACCAGTGAAATGGCTCCGACGGGTCCTTCCTCTCCATCCGCGATCCAGTAACCGTCCGGGTCGGCCGTCCAGAACGGGCCTGCGTCGCCGAGGCCGGGATTCCACCCTTCCTCCGCGGCCCATTCGATCATGACATCGAGTTCGGCTCGGCTTGCGCGACGGATTTGCAACTGCATGTTCACTCCTCTTCGGGCGGTCAGATCACCCTGTTGACCCGCCCCCGCTGGCGAGACGACACGGCACGTCCGGTGGTAGAGCTAGAGCGATGGCGTTCAGAGGGAATGATCGTCTGTCGATTTCCACGACATTGATGGCATATGCTGGCGGCGGACCGGCGGCGCTTGCCCCCTTTGCGCAATCTGCTACAAGAGCCGACAATAAGTCATACAAATCGAGCGGAACACCAATGGCCCCCATCAAAATTGCGCTTGTCGGCGTCGGCAAGATCGTTCGCGACCAGCATCTGCCGGCGATCGCCAGAAACGGCGACTATCACCTGATCGCCGCGGCCAGCCGGCATGGCACGGTCGACGGCATCGACAATTTCAAATCGATCGAGGCGATGCTGGAAGCCGTGCCTGCGATCGAGGCCGTGTCGCTCTGCATGCCGCCGCAGTATCGCTACGAGGCGGCCCGCACGGCGCTCGACGCCGGCAAGCACGTGTTCCTCGAAAAGCCGCCGGGCGCCACCCTTAGCGAAGTCGCGGACCTCGAAGCGCTGGCGGCATCGAAGGGGCTGTCGCTGTTTGCCAGCTGGCACTCCCGCTACGCACCGGCCGTGGAAGCGGCAAAGTCCTTTCTGGCGACAACGACGATCAATGATGTCCAGGTCATCTGGAAGGAAGACGTGCGCCACTGGCACCCGAATCAGGAATGGATTTGGGCGGCGGGCGGTCTCGGCGTGTTCGACCCGGGCATCAATGCACTTTCGATCGTCACCCACATCCTGCCGCGTCCGCTGTTCGTGACCTCGGCCGTGCTCGAATTCCCCGAGAATCGCGACGCGCCGATTGCCGCCAACATCACCTTCACGGATGGGAAGAAACTGCCGGTTTCCGCCGAGTTCGACTGGCGCCAGACCGGCAAGCAGAGCTGGGACATCGTCGCCCGGACCGCGGCGGGCGAGATGGTGCTGTCCGAAGGCGGCGCCAAGCTCGCCATCGATGGCAAGCTCGAGCATCAAGAGCCCGAACAGGAATACCCGATGCTCTATCGGCGCTTCGCCGAGATCGTCAAAGCCGGGGCCTCGGATGTCGATCTGGCGCCGCTGCGCCACGTCGCCGATGCCTTCATGCTCGGCAAGCGCAAGTTCGTCGAAGCGTTCCACGATTGAACATCTGAGCACGGCAGAAACACGAAGCCCGCGGCATCGGCTCCGCGGGCTTTCTCGTCGCAATGCGTTGTAAACTCAAGCCTTCTTTTCCCAGCGGCCGTCGCGGTTCTGCTGCCAGTAGGTGAGGTTGTGCCCCTCCCCCTTCAGCCGCTTCCAATGGGCGCGCGCACCCTCGAGCTGATCCTGGTCGTAACCATCGAACATGAAGACGACGCGCTCGTAGGTCGAAACATCAGGCGGGCTGGCGCCGTCAATGACGAAGCGAACCGTCGCGGCATTCGCATTGCCTTCGTCGGCCACCAGCAAGACCGGCTGATCTGCGGCGAAGTCGCCGGCATCCGTGCCATGCGGCAGGAAGCTTTCGTCGCGATAGACCCACAGATGCGTGTCGAGCGCGTCGCGTCGCTCGGCATCGATCGTCTGCACAGCCACCCGCCAGCCGCGCTCGACGCTCCTGTCGAGCAACGGCGGCAACGCGTCTTCGAGTTTCGATTCCGTCAGGTGATAGAACAGGATTTCGGTCATCCCGATTGCTTCCCGCCTTTCGTCACATCCGTCGCGGCCGGTCAGGATTCGTAGCTCGCCCGCACCAGTTCATCGAGCAGCCGGACACCGAATCCCGAGCCCCAGGACTGGTTGACCTCGTCCGTCGGCGCGCCCATGGCGGTGCCGGCGATATCGAGATGCGCCCAAGGCGTATCCTTGACGAAACGCTTCAGGAACTGCGCCGCCGTTACCGCACCGCCGTGCCGGCCGCCGGTGTTCTTCATGTCGGCGAACTTGCTGTCGATCATCTTGTCGTATTCCTTGCCGAGCGGCATGCGCCACAGGCGTTCCTGCGTCGCGATGCCGGCGGCGAGCAACTGACCGGCCAGGCGGTCGTCGTTCGAGAACAGGCCGGCGTGATGGGTTGCGAGCGCAACCATGATGGCGCCGGTCAAGGTCGCGAGATCGATGATCGCCTGCGGCTTGAAGCGGTCGTTGCAATACCACAGCGCATCGCACAGCACGAGGCGGCCTTCGGCATCGGTGTTGATCACCTCGATCGTCTGGCCGGACATCGAGGTCACGATGTCGCCGGGGCGCTGTGCGCTGCCGTCGGGCATGTTTTCCACAAGGCCGATGATGCCGATGGCATTGACCTTCGCTTCGCGCGCAGCGAGCACATGCATGAGGCCGATGACGGCGGCGGCGCCGCCCATGTCACCCTTCATCTCCTCCATGCCGGCGGCCGGCTTGATCGAGATGCCACCGCTGTCGAAGACGACGCCCTTGCCGACGAAGGCGAGCGGACGCTCCTTGGCCTTGCCGCCCTTCCACTGCATGACAACGAGCCGCGGCGGGCGGGTAGACCCCTGCGCCACCCCCAGCAGCGCGCCCATGCCGAGTTTCTTCATCTCCTTTTCGGTGAGAATCTCCACCTCGACGCCGAGCTTCTCGAGGTCCTTTGCCTTGGCGGCAAACTCGACCGGGCCCAGCACGTTCGCCGGCTCGTTGACAAGGTCGCGCGCCAGGAAGACGCCCTCGGCAACCGCCTGTGCGGTGGCGAAGGCCTTCTTCGCGGCGATAACGGTGCCGGTGACGATCGTTAACTTGGCCGGCTTGCCGGAGAACTTGGCATCGTCGTCGGCTTTCTTGGTCTTGTAACCATCGAATCTGTAGGCGTTCATCTCCATGCCGAGCGCGAAATCGGCGGCCGCCTTGCCGGTCACGTCAACCCCGGGTGCGTCGACGAAGACGGTCACCTTGTCGGCCGAACCGAGCTTCGCGGCGACGGCACCGCCGGCCTTCAGCCAATCGTGTTCCGTCAGCGCATCCGCTTCTCCGAGCCCGAGCACGATGATTCGGTCTGCAGGCGAGCCATGCGGCGCGACGATATCGAGGCTGGAGAACGCCTTTGCAGTGAACTTCTTCACCTTCGCCGCCTTCGTCACGACGTCTTCCGGATCGGCGACATCGGCGCCGGCTGCAGCTCCGCCGCCCGACGTCTTGAGGAGCACGGCGACACCGCCGCTCGGCCGGTGGGACTTGGCAAAGGTGAACTCGAACTTCATCGGCATTGAAAAACTCCGGCTACTTTCTTGTCTCTGCGCGCATCCGGAGAATCGAAAGAAGCTTCCGAGAGCCGGCATCAGGGGCAAGGTGATGGTGGCCGCGACGCGTTGGGATGACACGGCGAGGCTTGTGGCGATCCGCCCTGTTACCGGGCGGTTACAGTGGAAAATATTCGCAACATTCGCCACCGTCAAAGCTGTGGCCGGCACCCTTCTCGCTTTTCAACCGCTTGGCAAGATGCCCCCGGATGTTTACATGCGGTTAACCGAGGTTCTTCGCCTTAAATTATCCCTGTTGCTGCAGAATTTGAGCGACGCGAATAGCAGGCAGGAATCAGGCTTCGGCTTGGACCCGGGCAAAGCCCGGCCCGATGCCGCCGCCGGAACAGAAACATGAGCAGGATTTTGGACCGGACACGGGCATGAAGCTGATCGAACGCTACATATTCCGGCGTGCCTTGATCATGTTCCTGGCGACACTCCTGCCATTGCTCGGCATCGTGTGGACGACGCAGGCGCTTGCCAACGTCAATCTGGTCACCGACAGCGGCCAGTCGGTTCTGGCCTTCGCCAAGCTGGCAACGCTCATCCTGCCTTCGGTCATCCCGATCATCCTGCCCTTTGCACTGGTCATCGGCGTCACCCAGACGCTCACCACGATGAACACCGATTCGGAACTGACGGTGCTCAACGCCGCCGGCAGCTCGCGCATGGCCATCATCCGGCCGGTCATCTACCTGGCAGTGGGCCTGAGCGTCCTGTCTTTCGCCGTCGACAATTTCGTCGAGCCCTATTCGCGCGTTTCAGTACGCAAGATGCTGGCGACCGCCAATGCGGATCTGCTGTCGTCCGTCGTTCAGGAGAACTCGTTCCGCAAGGTTGCCGACGGACTCTATGTTCAGGTCGGCGCGCGGCGAAGCGGCGGCGTATTGCAGGGCATCTTCGTTGCCGATTCGCGCAATCCCGCCTTCGAACTCGTCTATTACGCCCGCGAAGGCGCGGTCGACGAAAAAAGCTCCGCGCTGGTGATGAAGGACGGCGAGGTGCAACGCAAACTGCCGGACGGCAGCGTCTCGATCATCAAGTTCGATTCCTATGCCTTCGACCTCGCCGACATGACCAAGACGACGCGCGAGGCGACGATCCGGGCGAAGGACCGGGACCTCGCCGGACTGCTCAATCCCGATCCGAACGATCAGGTCTACAAGAACAAGCCGCTTGCCTTTACCGCCGAGATCAACCGCCGCCTGACGGAGTGGACCTTCCCGCTGCTGTTCGGGCTGATCGCACTGGTGTTCAGCAGCGATGCGCGGTCTCACCGGGAAGCGCGCCTCCATCCCATGGTGAGCGCGCTCGGAACGGCGCTGCTCATCCGCTGGATGACCTTCTATGCCGGCAACAGCGCCGAGGATTCCATCTGGTTCGTGCCCCTGATGTACATCGTGCCACTTGCAGCCGGTGCGCTCTGCATTCACCAGCTCGTGAGCAACAAGCGTCTCGACATCCCGATGACCTGGCAGGAAAAGCTGCAGGATCTCCTTGAACGCCTGCGCCTGGTGCGGCGTGACGCCGAAGGAGGGCAGCCATCATGATGGGCACGCTCGGACGCTACTTCTTCATCCGCTACGCGGTCACCACTTTCTGGTTTCTCGTCGGCATCTTCTCGCTGATCTTCATCATCGACTTCAGCGAGCAGGCAAGCCGCCTGGCGAACCTGCCACATTATTCGATCACCGGCGCCCTGCTGATGACCGCGCTTCGCATCCCGCTGATCCTGCAGCAGACGATTCCGTTTGTGGCGCTGTTTTCGGCAATGGCGGCGCTGATCTCCCTCAACCGGCGCTACGAACTGGTCGTGACCCGCGCCGCAGGTATCTCCGTCTGGCAGTTCCTGCGCCCGTTCGTGCTGGGCGCCTTCCTCTTCGGCGTGCTCGCCGTGATCGCGCTCAACCCGCTGGCAGCCTGGGGCACGAAACGTGGGGAGGCACTGCTGGCGGAATGGGGCGCCTCGCGTTCCTCCGACGCGGGGTCGATTCCGTGGCTGCGACAGATCTACAACGGGACCGATACGATCATCGGCGCGCGCTCGGTCCAGGACAACGGCACGACGCTCCTCAACGTCACCGTCATCCACTTCGATCCACAGGGCTCGATCATTCTGAGACAGGATGCGGCCTCGGCGAAGCTCGAAGATGGTTACTGGCTTCTTAACCAGGTAACGGAAACGCGCAACGGACAACTGCCGCGTCGTTTGAAAACAGCACAACTCAGCACCAATCTGAAGGCTGAGTTTGTTCAGGAACGTCTTGCAAAGGCTGATTCCATTCAGTTTTTTGACCTGCCCGGCAAGATCGAAGTGGCTCGCTCTTTTGGTTTTTCAACCAATGCCATGGAAACCCAATTCCACTCGATGCTCTCGCTGCCGCTGCTTCTCGTCGCCATGACGCTGATCGCCGCCTGCGTGTCGCTCAAATTTAGCCGGTTCAACCAATCTCGCTCCGTAATTCTCGGTGGCATCCTTTCAGGCTTCGTGCTTTATGTCGTCACCGTGCTTGTCAAAGCATTCGGGAGCAGCGGCATTGTGCCTCCTTTCGTTGCAGCCTGGTTGCCAGTTGTTGTAGCGATGGCGCTGGGCTCGACGATTCTTTTAAATCAGGAGGATGGCTAGTGGCGGTAGTGAACCGCAAACGCATGACGCTGATCAACGCTACCCTGCTCGCAGGCGTGGCGCTGCAGACACTTGCCATGGGAATGAGTGCGCCTGCTATGGCGCAGCAGGCTTCGGACCGCCTCGATTCGCTGCGTCCGAACATGCCAGAAGACGCCAAGCTGCTTCTGTCCGCCAATGAGCTCGTCTACAACAAGGACGCCGAGAAGGTGATCGTGCGCGGCAACGTGCAGATCGACTACGGCGGCTACAAGATGGTGGCCCGCCAGGTCGAATACGACCAGAAGAATGGCCGCATCTATGCATCCGGGGACATCCAGTTCATCGAGCCGGGCGGCAATGTCGTCTATGCCGACAAGATGGACGTAACCGACGATTTCGGCAACGGTTTCCTTGAGCAGATGCGCATCGAAACCACCGACCTCACCCGGCTTGCCGCAACGAGCGGCGAGCGGCGGAACGGCGAGGAATTCATCCTGAACGAGGCCGTCTACACGGCCTGCACACCCTGCGCGACCAAGCCGGAACATCGCTCGCTGTGGCATATCAAGGCGCAGCGCGTCATTCAGAACGGCCGTACGCGGACGATTCGCCTGGAGAACGCCCGTTTCGAGCTCTTCGGCAAGCCCATCGCCTATATTCCGGTGATGGAGTTGCCCGACCATACGGTCAAGCGCAAGAGTGGCTTCCTTTTCCCGACCTTCCGCTCGGCGCAGAAGCTCGGCGTCGGCGTCGGCGTTCCCTACTATTGGGCGATCTCGCCCTATATGGATGCGACGGCAACCGTTACGGGCCTGACCCGGCAGGGTTTCCTGCTGGAAGGCGAGTTCCGCCAGCGGTTCCACAACGGCTTCCATACGCTGAACGTCGCCGGCATCAGCCAGCTCGACCGGAGCAAGTTCACGCCTGGCACGGTCGACGCCGAGAAGACCAATCGCGGCATGATCGCGTCGAAGGCCGAGTTCGAGATCAATCCGCGCTGGACGTTCGGCTGGAACGTTCTCGTCCAGTCGGACGCCAACTTCGCCAAGACCTACGAACTGTCGAACTTCGACGGTACGACCTATGTCAACCAGGCCTACCTGACCGGGCTCGGCAAGCGAAACTTCTTCGATCTGCGCGCCTTCTACTTCGACATTCAGGACGCGGACCCGAACAGCATCAAGGAAAATCAGCAGCCTGCGGCGCAGGTTCTCGATTACTCCTACAAGGCGCCTCAGCCCATTTTGGGCGGCGAACTTTCGGCAACCGTCAACCTGACGAACATCAAGCGCAACCGGCTGGACTTGGAGAATGTTCCAGGCGTCGTCGATCGCTTCCGCGGTCTGGAGGGCACAACCCACCGCCTGACGGGCGAGCTTGAATGGAAGCGCACTTTCATCGCCCCCGGCGGCCTCGTCGTCACACCGCTTCTGGCGGCGCGCGGTGATGCCCTCGGGCTCAACATGGACGCGCCTGGACCGCTCTATACCGGCGACTACAACACCAGCGACGCAACGACGCGGCGCATGTTGACCGCCGGTCTCGAGGCCCGTTACCCGATTCTCTTCGTCGGCGAGGACAGCAGCCACGTGCTCGAGCCGATCGCTCAGCTCTACGCGCGCCCGGACGAACAGGATGCCGGCGGCCTGCCGAACGAAGACGCCCAGAGCTTCGTGTTCGACGCGACCAACCTTTTCGACCGCGACAAGTTCTCGGGCTTCGACCGGGTCGAAGGTGGCACGCGCGCCAACGTCGGCTTCCGCTATACCGGCACCTTCGACAGCGGCTATGGCCTGCGCGGTGTCGTCGGTCAGTCCTTCCATCTCGGTGGCCTGAATTCGTTTGCAACCGACGACCTGGTGAAGGCCGGCGCGAACTCCGGTCTGGAAACGAAGAGCTCAGACTATGTCGCGATGTTCGGCATCGATGCACCGTCCGGCCTGATGGCCAGCCTCTCGGGCCGTCTCGACGAAAGGGATCTGGCACTGCGTCGTGCCGATGCGACCGTCGGGTACCTCGGCACGACGTGGCAGGCGGCGATGACCTATACGCGCATCGAAGCGCAGCCGCTTTATGGTTCGCAGGTGGATCAGGACGAAATTCAGACGGCCGCCGCCTATAAGTTCCACGACTATTGGTCGGTCTTTGGTGCCATCACCTACGACATCAACCGGGACGTCATCTCGCGCAACGGCTTTGGCATCACCTACGACGATCAGGACACCCTGTTCTCGATCGTCTACAAGCAGGAACGCGATACCGGCAGCACACTGGCGAACGATTGGTCGATCGGTGCCAGGATCAGCTTCCGCACCCTCGGCGACGTCAATGTCGGCGACACCAAGTTCGAAGAGCTGGATTACTATTAAGATCATTGGAACGAGGGGGCGAAACGCGAAGTTCGCCCCCTCTCGCAATTTTGGGCTGCTCAAACGGTCTTGTCATCGTTTGGCCGCATGTATTATGCATTTCCTCCGACAAGATAAGGCAACGGCGCAACGCCGGCAGGCGGACAAGACCCGACGACGGTGATCGTCCGGCAAACAGGAAAAGGTAATGGGCGGGAAAATGTCGATCTCGAGGACGCTTTCGGTATTGGCTGTGGCCGGAGCCCTGAGCATCGCGGCATGTGCCGGTGCGCAGGCTGCAAGTCAGGTCAAGGTGACGGTCAACAACACCGTGATCACCTCGGGCGATATTGCCAAACGTGTCGCATTCATCCGCCTGCAGCATCAAAAGGGCGGAGCAGACGAAGCCAAGAAGCAGCTTGTCGACGAAGTGCTGAAGCGTGCCGAGATTGCCCGGCTCGGGCAGTCGGTCAGCACACAAGAGGTCGATGCCGCCTTTGCCCGCTTTGCCGGAGGCAACAAGCTTTCGCCGGAACAGCTCGGCAAGATCCTCGACCAGGCGGGCGTCGGCGTAGAGCATTTCAAGCAGTATATCGCCGTCCAGATGAGCTGGCCGCGCGCGGTCAACTTCCGCTACGGAAATTCGAGCCGGCTGCAGGGCGCCGATCTCGTCAAGCGGATGATGGAAGGCGGCGGCAGCAAGCCGGTGACGACGGAGTACTTCCTCCAACAAGTGATCTTCGTCATTCCCGAAAAGAAGCGCGGCGCCATCACGGCGAAGCGGCAAGCTGAGGCAAATGCCTCGCGGTCGCAGTTCCCGGGCTGCGAGACCTCCAAGGTGTTCGCCGCCAACTATCGCGACGTTTCGATTCGCAATCTCGGTCGCATGCTCGCACAGCAATTGCCGGACGAATGGAAGCCCCTGGTCGAAAAGGCCGGCGAAAACGGCACGACCGGAACTCGCGTAACCGAAAAGGGCGTTGAATACCTGGCGATCTGCAAGAAGCGTGAGGTCAACGACGACACGGCCGCTGAAATCGTCTTCCGCGCCGAGGATATCGGCAAGAAGAAGGCGGGTGGAGAAGACCCGAACAGCGAAAAGTACCTCGAGGAACTGCGCAAGAAGGCGCAGATCGTCAACAAGTAAGCACATCGGTAACATGCGCGAACCAACCGGCGGGCCACTCGCCCTGACCATGGGCGATCCGGCCGGTATCGGGCCGGATATCAGCCTTTCCGCCTGGCTTGGCCGCCGCGAGCACGCGACGGCACCTTTCCTGTTTGTCGGCGATCCTTCGGTGCTTGCCGCGCGAGCGGCGATGCTCGGCTATTCGGTTCCCGTGCGGGAGACGGATTGCGCCGGCGCCATTGCCGTGTTCGATGCGGCACTGCCGGTGCTGCCGGTCACCTGTCCTGCCCCGGTTACGGCGGGCGATCCCGACACCGCCAATGCCAGCGCTGTCATCAAGGCGATCGATATGGCGGTGCAGCTCGTAACCGCCGGCGAAGCTTCGGCCGTTGTGACCAACCCGATCGCCAAGGCAGTCCTCTACGACGCCGGATTCCGTTTTCCCGGCCACACCGAATACCTGGCGGATCTCGCGGCGAAGGCGACGGGACAAGCCGTTCTGCCGGTCATGATGCTGGCCGGACCGAAGCTGCGCGCGGTTCCGGTCACCATCCACATCCCGCTGAAGGACGTACCGGGCCAGTTAACGCCGGATCTCATCTATCGCACCTGTGCGATCACCGCGGCTGATCTGCGCAACCGTTTCGGGCTCGAGCGACCGCGCCTCGCGATCGCCGGGCTCAACCCTCACGCCGGCGAGAACGGTGCGCTCGGCCTTGAGGACGACGCCGTCATCCGCCCCGTGATCGACCGTCTGCGGGCCGACGGGATCGATGCCGTGGGTCCCCTGCCGGCGGATACGATGTTCCATGATCGGGCGCGCGCGACCTACGACGTAGCAATCTGCATGTATCACGATCAGGCGCTGATCCCGGCCAAGGCGCTCGGCTTCGACGACAGCGTCAATGTCACGCTCGGCCTTCCCTTTATCCGCACGTCGCCGGACCACGGCACGGCCTTCAGCCTTGCCGGCAAAGGCGTCGCCCGCGACGACAGCCTCAGGGCGGCACTTGATCTTGCCGCGATGCTCGCGGCCAATACCCCGGGAGATATCCGCTGATGGCCGCGCTCGACGGTCTTCCTCCGCTGCGCGACGTGATCCAGCGCCACGGCCTCGACGCCAGGAAAGCGTTGGGCCAGAACTTCCTGCTCGACCTCAACTTGACGCAGAAGATTGCCCGGACCGCCGGCTCGCTCGAAGGCGTGACGGTCATCGAAGTCGGGCCTGGTCCCGGCGGCCTGACGCGCGCCATCCTGGCCCTCGGAGCCAAGAAGGTTATCGCGATCGAGCGCGATTCCCGCTGCGTGCCGGCGCTTGCCGAGATTGGCGCGCATTATCCGGACCGGTTGCAGGTGATCGAAGGCGACGCCCTGAAAACACCGTTCGCGACGCTTGCCGACGGTGGGCCGGTCAAGATCATCGCCAACCTGCCTTACAATGTCGGCACGCAATTGCTCGTCAACTGGCTTTTGCCCGAACGCTGGCCACCGTTTTGGCAGTCATTGACGCTGATGTTCCAGCGGGAAGTGGGCCTCAGGATCGTCGCCGAAGCGGATGACGATCACTACGGACGCCTCGGGGTGCTCTGCGGCTGGCGCACCAGGGCGCGGATGGCTTTCGACGTGCCGCCGCAAGCCTTCACCCCGCCGCCGAAGGTGACATCGTCGGTGGTCCATCTGGAGCCTGTGGAGAACCCGATCCCCTGCTCCGTTTCGGCACTCGAGAAGGTGACGCACGCCGCCTTCGGCCAGCGCCGCAAGATGCTGCGGCAAAGCCTCAAGCCGCTTGGCGGCGAAGCCCTGCTGGCAAAGGCCGATATCGACCCGCAGCGGCGGGCCGAGACGCTGTCGGTGGAAGAATTCTGCCGTCTGGCAAACTGCCTCTGAGCCGCAGCAGCGGAGCTTTCGGCCGGCGAGGCCCGATCACACACCCTGTCTGGTGAGCGGCTTTGAGCGCCGCGCGTTCCGGTGAACGCACGAAGGTCGCTCTAGAACGGATTTTCCGTCAGAAGCCCATTGACGAAATCGAACAGGCCCGGGCGTCGGTCGCGACGAAGCCGTTCCGCCTCGACGATCGCCCGCACGGAGGCGAAAGCGCGGTCGAGGTCGTCGTTGAGCACGATGTAATCGTACTCGCGCCAGTGCTCGATTTCGGCGCGTGAGTTGGCAAGCCGCGTCGCAATCACCTCTTCGCTGTCTTCGGCCCGACGGTGCAGGCGTGATTGCAGCTCGGTCATCGACGGCGGCAAGATGAAGATCGACACGACGTCGCCGGCCATCTTTTCCTGAAGCTGCTGGGCGCCCTGCCAATCGATATCGAAGAGCATGTCGCGGCCGGCGGCCATCGCCGCTTCGACGGCATCGCGTGGCGTGCCATAGAAATTGCCGTGCACCTCCGCCCATTCGAGCAGCGAGTCGGTCGCCCGCAACGCCTCGAATTCCCGGATCGACTTGAAGTGATAATGCCGGCCATCGATTTCGCTCGGACGGCGCTGGCGCGTGGTCACGCTGACGGAGATGCTCATCTCCGGATCGGCTTCCAGGAGGTTGCGCGCGATCGTCGACTTGCCGGCGCCCGAGGGCGAGGAAATGACGAGCATCAGCCCACGACGGGCAATCTTGATGGGCGAAGGGGTCGCCGGGGTCATGCTTTACTCCAGATTCTGGACCTGTTCGCGGAACTGGTCGATGACGACCTTGAGTTCGATGCCGGCGGCCGAAACGGCGGCCGCATTCGACTTGGAACAGATCGTATTCGATTCTCGGTTAAATTCCTGTGCCAGGAAATCAAGCTTGCGGCCGACGGGGCCGCCCTTCGCCAACAACTCGCGCGCCGCTGCGATGTGGGAGCCAAGCCGGTCGATCTCTTCCCGAAGATCGGCCTTGGTGGCGAGGAGCGCCACTTCGGCATAAAGGCGTTCCCGGTCGAGTGAGGAGCCGTTGTCCATCACCAGGGCCACCTGCTGGGCAAGCCGGTCGGCGATGGCCGCGGCGCTACGCGACGGATCGGCTTCCACGGTCGCCGTGAGCGCCTCGATGCCTTCGACCTGCGCCAGCAGGATCTGACAGAGCGCGGCCCCCTCTTCCTCGCGCATGGCGCGGAGATCGGCAAGCGCGAGCCTCAACCCTTCGACGATGTCCGTATCAAGGGCAGCACGCTCCTCTTCGCTTTCTTCCGGCTCGCGAAAATCGACAATGCCGCGGATTGAGAGAAGCGTGTCAAATTTCAACGGCGCCGGATCGACGAGATCGCCGAGTTGTTCGCGCAAGTTCAAGACCGCCGTCAGCGCGCCCTGATTGACCACCGCCTCGACGGTTGCTTCCGCGCCGCTGACGGAAAGTCCGATCTGGAGATTGCCACGCGAGAAATAATCTGCCGCGAGCTTGCGCACCTCGGGCTCGAAGCGCTCGAGCCCTTGCGGCAGGCGCAACCTGAGATCAAGGCCCTTGCCATTGACGGAGCGCAGTTCCCAGGCCCAACGGCGGCGGCCACTGCTGCCTTCCCTGCGGGCAAAGCCGGTCATCGATTGGAGCGGCATCGTCACCTCCGTTGTGTTTCAGCAGAAGCAATACGGCGACGGCGCGGCATCCCGCAAGGGATATCCGCGCCGTGATCTATCCGTCCACAATGCAGCGTTTATTGCGGCTGCGCTGCTGCCGGTTCTGCCACTGCAGCATCCGTGGCAGCCTTCGCGGCTTCCGCTGCCTTCTCGGCTTCCGCCTTGCGCCAACGCCTTACGTTCGCGTTGTGCTCGTCCAAAGTCTCCGCGAAAACATGGCCACCCGAACCGTCGGCCACGAAGTAGAGTTCCGGCGTGCGCGACGGATTGGCGACTGCCTCCAGCGCCGCACGGCCCGGATTGGCGATCGGCGTCGGCGGCAAGCCCTTGATGATATAGGTGTTGTAGGGCGTCTGCTTGTCGATGTCGGACTTCAGGATCGGACGGTCCGCCGGCTTTCCGTCGCCGCCGAAAATGCCGTAGATGATCGTCGGGTCGGACTGCAGCCGCATGCCCTTGTCGAGCCGGTTGATGAAAACGGAGGCGACCCGCGGCCGTTCGTCGGCGCGACCGGTTTCCTTCTCCACGATCGAAGCAAGCGTGACGAGTTCCTCGACCGTCGAAACCGGCAGGTTCGGATCACGCTTCTCCCAGATTTGATCGACCAGCGCCTTCTGCGCCGCAATCATCTGCTGGACGATCTCGCCGCGCTTGGTGCCGCGTGTGAACTTGTAGGTGTCCGGCATCAGCGAGCCTTCCGGCGGAAGCTCCTTCGGCAGGTCGCCGACCAGAACCGGATCGTCGGAAAGCTTGTGGAACATCTGCTTGACGGTCAGACCTTCGGGCAGAGAAACGGAATAGAGGATCGATTTGCCCGACTTCAGCAACTGCATCACGTCCTGCATCGACGAGCCGGCCTTGATTTCATATTCGCCGGCCTTCAGCGTCTCATTGTCGAGATAGGCTTCCGAGACAAAGCGGAAGACGCGCGCGTCGGTAATGATGTTGCTGCGCTCGAGACCGCTGGCGATCTCGCTCATGCCGGCGCCGCTCCTGACGATGAAGTTCTGGTTTGCCTGCAGCGGACCCGGCTTCTCGTACTGATGCATGGCGTAGTAGACCGTGCCGGCCGCGGCAAGCGCCGCGAAAACGATGATGGTCATCACGAAGTTCAGGAAGATCACCACCTGGCTGCGCGCCTTGCGCGACCGCTTCGGGGGCTGCGGCACCTTTTCCGGGCGCAGCGCCTCGTTGGCCGATTTCGGAATGATCGGCCCGTTGCTCGCGTTTTCATTGCGGCCGAATTGCGCCGCGCCGTTATCGTTTGAGTCGCTCACGATTATCCCGAACCCGAAATTCGCAACCTCATTCTCTTCCTGCCCCGGTGCGAATTTCGGACTGGACCATGGCAGGCTTAAGTCAATTTCATAATCGGCGCCGGCCTGGCGGGCGGCGTTCCGCAGTCTTCATCACAATAGACCTGCGGCGCAGTGCCTTGGCACCAGGAACCACAGAAATGTGTCGGTTCACCGCCTGTTCAAGAGACGACGACGGACGGCTGACACTTTACAGAACCGTACGCCTTATAGGATGCGTTAAGGTCGCTGTAACATTCTAAATGGCTGCCTGCTTCCTCCCTAAATCGGATTTAAGGAGACAGGCAACCGTTCGGAACGTGCCGCCCCGGTTACCACTGGGTGGCGACATGTTCCCGGCAATAGCTAAATGGCAATCTGACAGATATGCCTTGCGCGAACATAGCGGTCGGCAAGCACCGCCGCGATGGCGTTGCATCCTCCCAAATCATGCTTGTAGCGAGCAATGCGGCAAAAGCAGGATCATCGGACCGACTTATCGGATCGATCCGATGATTGGCAGGGCCCGATCAGGCGCCCGTATAGCGGCGCAGGACCAGCGACGCATTGGTGCCACCGAAGCCGAAGGAATTCGACAGCGCCACATTGATCTCGCGCTTGCGCGCAACGTGCGGCACGAGGTCGATCTTGGTTTCCACTGACGGATTGTCGAGGTTGAGCGTCGGTGGCGCGATGTTGTCGCGAATCGCGAGTGCCGAGAAGATCGCTTCGACAGCGCCGGCAGCGCCGAGCAGATGGCCAATCGCCGACTTGGTCGAGGACATGGAGATCTTCGACGCATGCTCGCCGACCAGGCGCTCGACGGCACCGAGCTCGATCGTGTCCGCCATGGTCGAGGTGCCGTGGGCGTTGATATAGTCGACGTCGGCGGCCGTCAGGCCGGCGCGCTTCAGCGCCATCTGCATGCAGCGATAGGCGCCATCGCCGTCTTCCGACGGAGCGGTGATGTGGAAGGCGTCGCCGGAAAGGCCGTAACCGACGACTTCAGCATAGATCTTCGCGCCGCGGGCCTTGGCGTGCTCGAGCTCTTCGAGGATGACGACGCCGGCGCCCTCGCCCATGACGAAGCCGTCACGATCGACATCGTAGGGACGCGATGCCTTTTCCGGGTTGTCGTTGTGCTGGGTCGACAAGGCCTTGCAGGCGGCGAAGCCCGCAAGCGAGATCCGGCAGATCGGCGATTCCGCACCGCCGGCGACCATGACGTCGGCATCGCCGAGCGCAATCAGACGGCTCGCGTCGCCGATGGCATGCGCGCCGGTCGAGCACGCGGTGACGACCGAGTGGTTCGGACCACGCAGCTTGTGGCGGATCGACACCTGGCCCGAGGCGAGGTTGATGAGGCGGCCGGGGATGAAGAACGGCGAAATGCGGCGGGGACCCTTGTCGCGCAGCGTATAACCGCCTTCGACGATACCTTCGAGACCGCCGATACCCGAACCGATCAGGACGCCGGTCGCGATCTGGTCCTCGTTGCTCTCCGGCTTCCAGCCGGCGTCGGCGAGCGCCATGTCGGCGGCCGCCATCGCGTAGACGATGAACGGATCGACCTTGCGCTGCTCCTTCGGCTCCATCCAGTCGTCGGCGTTGAAGGTTGCGTCGGTGCCGTCACCGAAAGGAATGCGACAGGCGATCTTGGCAGGAAGATCCTCGACCTCGAATTCGGTCACCTTGCGCGCAGCATTCTGCCCGGCAAGAAGGCGCGCCCACGTCGCCTCAGTTCCGCAACCCAAGGGAGATACCATGCCGGTACCGGTGATAACGACACGTCTCATAGTCCGCGACCCACCCTGACTTTTCAATTTCAGAGCCGGATCGGACCACGTGTGACGAACCCGATCCGGGCATCCATTTTAAGGTTCTTATTCACGATCAGAGGAAAATGCGGCAAAACGCTTGCTGATCGAAACCCGCGCTCGCGGGACAGCCCACTTCCCTGGGCTGAAACGGGCCGCTTTAGGCGGCCCGTCTACGGCCGTAGCCGCTTGGATCTTAGGCCTGGGCCTTTTCGATGAACTTGACGGCGTCGCCGACGGTCAGGATCGAGTCGGCGGCATCGTCCGGGATTTCAACGCCGAATTCTTCTTCGAAAGCCATGACCAGTTCGACGGTGTCGAGCGAGTCCGCGCCGAGGTCATCGATGAAGCTTGCGCCTTCGCTGACCTTTTCGGCGTCGACGCCAAGATGATCAATAACAATTTTCTTTACGCGTTCTGCGATATCGCTCATGTCGGAGTTCCTCGACCTTCGTTTCTGTGGGCGCCTATTCCGGCACCGGTACTCTTACTTCAGCCTGATAGACCAAGACGGGCTACCCGGCAATCCATCCAACCGGAACTGCGGCAAACCCAGGGCAGCCAAGGCTGCCGGACACCTGGCGGGACCGGTCGACTGCTAACAGTCATGGCCCGATTAACACGGTTTAAGTCTGCCGCAAAGTCCGAAAATGCCTGACATTCGCTTGGTCAACATTGAATTTCAGGCATTTGGCAGGCGCATCCCGGGACGTTGAATATCGCCCGTCGCACAATCTCGACGGGCGACGGATCCCGAACCGGATCAGATCATCGCCATACCGCCATTGACGTGAATCGTCTGGCCGGTGACGTAGCCAGCCTCGTTCGACGCGAGGTAGACGACGGCCGACGCAATCTCCGCGCCGGTGCCCATGCGCTTCATGGGGATCGCGCCCATGATCGCATCTTTCTGCTTGTCGTTCAGCTTGCCGGTCATCGCGCTCTCGATGAAGCCGGGCGCGACGCAGTTGACCGTGACGTTGCGCGTCGCGATCTCCTGCGCCAGGGACTTCGAGAAGCCGATCATGCCGGCCTTGGAGGCACAGTAATTGGCCTGGCCCGGATTGCCGGTGACACCGACGATCGAGGTGATGTTGACGATGCGGCCGAAGCGGCGGCGCATCATCGGATGGGTGAGCTCGCGCGTCAGGCGGAAGACGGCTGTCAGGTTGACTTCGAGAACGCTGTCCCAGTCCTCATCGCTCATGCGCACGAAGAGGCCGTCCTTGGTGATGCCGGCATTGTTGACGAGGATGTCGACGCCGCCGAGTTCGGCCTCGGCCTTTTCGCCGAGCGCCTTGACTTCGGCACGGTCCGAAAGGTTCGCCGGGAAGAGCTGCACGCGATCGCCGAGTTCATTGGCAAGGGCTTCCAGCTTTTCGACACGGGTGCCGTGCAGGCCGACGGTTGCGCCCTGGGCGTGCAGCATGCGGGCGATTTCTTCACCGATACCACCGGATGCGCCGGTAACGAGAGCCTTGCGGCCGGAAAGATCGAACATCTGATTGATTCCTTGTAACTGGAGCGCTTGCGCGATCGCTCAGGCGAGCAAGGCGGCAAGTGCGGTGTCGATATCGGCAGGCGTATTGACGGCAATACCGTTGACGGTCTTGTCGATCCGGCGGGCAAGCCCGGTCAGGACCTTGCCGGAACCGAGTTCATAGAGCGTCGTGACGTTGTTGGCGGCAAACCACTCGACCGTCTCGCGCCAGCGGACCTGGCCCGTGACCTGCTCCACCAGCAGCCGGGCGATCTCGCCGGCATCGCTGACAGGTGCGGCCAGCACGTTAGCGATCACGGGCACGACGGGATTGCGCTTCTCGACCTTGGCGAGAGCCTCGCGCATGGCGTCGGCGGCCGGCGCCATCAGGCTCGAATGGAAGGGAGCGGAAACCGGCAGCATCAAAGCGCGCTTGGCGCCCTTTTCGGATGCCAGTGCGGCAGCCTTCTCGACGGCCACCTTCTCGCCGGAAATCACCAGCTGGCCGCCGCCATTGTCGTTGGCGATCTGGCAGGAGCCGAGCGCCGAAGCTTCGCGGCAAACGGCTTCGACGTCGGCATGCTCCAGGCCGATGATCGCGGCCATCGCGCCCTTACCGACCGGTACGGCCGCCTGCATCGCGTTGCCGCGGATACGCAGGAGACGCGCCGTGTCGGCGATCGAGAAGGTGCCGGCGGCACAGAGCGCCGAATATTCACCGAGCGAATGGCCGGCGACGAAGGAGACCTTTGACTTGATGTCGAGACCTTTGGCTTCGAGCACCCGGATGACGGCCATCGATACGGCCATCAGCGCGGGCTGCGCGTTCGCGGTCAGCGTCAGCGTTTCCTCGGGGCCGTTCCACATGATCTCGGACAGCTTCTCGCCGAGTGCCTCGTCGACTTCGGCAAAAACCGCTGCCGCTTCCGGAAAAGCGTCGGCCAGATCCTTGCCCATGCCGACAGCCTGGCTGCCCTGGCCGGGAAACGTGAATGCAATGCTCATGGGATAGTCCCTTCCCTAGATCACTATAATTTCGGGTCGGCTCGACACGAAATCATAGTGATCGGTTCTTATGAGTTGGAGCGGGATCCGGGCGAAAACCGCAAACACTTTTCCCCAAGCCCGCTCCGGTTCCCTCTCCATTCACATTCCTGAACGGCGAGTCAAGCTTGGAGGCCCGTACGGACGAGTCCGACGGCGCCTTTTGCCCTTGATCTTCAACAATCAAGGCGTAAGTTTGCCGCCCGATGTCGTTCTGCCCTGCCACCGACGCACAGGCAAAGGCGGCCACTCCATTCCCGCGCGCGCTCCTTTCCTCCCCAAGTCGGCGCCCGCCCTTCACAAGGATACTTATCTAGATGCGCTACAACACGCTTGGCCGCACCGGCATCAAGGTCTCGGAAATCTGCCTGGGCACCATGACCTGGGGCTCGCAGAACTCCATCGCCGAGGCGCACGAGCAGCTGGATCACGCCTTCGACACGGGCGTCAATTTCATCGATACGGCTGAACTCTACCCAACGACCCCGCTCTCGCCCGAGACCTACGGCAATACGGAGCGTTTCATCGGCGAATGGCTGGCGAAGCGCGGCCGCCGCGACGACGTCGTGCTCGCGACCAAGGTCGCCGGCCCCGGCCGCCCCTATATCCGCAATGGCGATCCCACGACCCCAGAAGGCATCGAACTGGCAATCGACGCCAGCCTTCGACGTTTGAAGACGGACTATGTCGACCTCTACCAGATCCACTGGCCGAACCGCGGTCACTACCACTTCCGCAATGCCTGGTCCTACGATCCGGCCAAGCAGGACAAGGCGCATGTCGCCAGCGATCTCCGAGCGATCCTCGACAAGCTCGGCGATCTCGTGAATGCCGGTAAGGTCCGCGCCATCGGTCTCTCCAACGAAACGGCCTGGGGCACGATGAAGTTCATCGACATGGCCGAACGTCACGCCCTGCCAAGGGTCGCCTCGGTCCAGAACGAATACAATCTGCTCTACCGCGCCTATGATCTCGATCTTTCCGAGCTGTCGCATCACGAGGACGTGGGCTTGCTCGCCTATTCGCCGCTCGCAGCCGGACTGCTCAGCGGCAAGTATCTGGACGGCGCCAGACCGAAGGGCTCCCGCCTCTCGATCAACGGCGATCTCGGCGGCCGCTTCACGCCGCACCAGGAACCGGCGGTCGCCGGCTATGTGAAGCTTGCACGCGAGCACGGTATCGATCCCGCTCAGATGGCAATCGCCTTCTGCCTGACGCGTCCGTTCATGGCGTCCGTCATCATCGGCGCGACGTCGATGGATCAGTTGAAGACCAACCTCGGCGCCGCCAATCTCACTCTGTCGCAGGACGTCATGAACGGCATCCGGCGACTGCACCGTCTCTACCCCATGCCGATCTGATCGGCATGGGGCCGTCAGAGACCAGGGCGGAGTGAAAATATCCGGCGAGCCTTGCCTTCTGCGGAAAAATGCGTATAAGCGCGCTGTTCGAAATGCCCGGTCTTCTGGCTGGTGGCTGAACGGAGGGCCGGTTTCCCGCGAGGGCGCCGTCAGGAATGCAAGGCATTCCGGCCTCCCGTGTCTCCGCTCTCGACCGTCTCGATACAACACTTTCTTGCCGGCTTTTGCGAGCCCATAAGAACAGTCGTTGAGGCTTAGCCGCCGAGGTCCGGGCTGATTAACGCAAGAAAGGCAAGCCACAATGGCTCTTTATGAACACGTATTCCTGGCCCGCCAGGACATCACGCCGCAGCAGGTCGACGCTCTCGTCGAGCAGTACAAGGGCGTGCTCGAAGCGAACGGCGGCAAGGTCGGTCGCGTCGAGAACTGGGGCCTGAAGTCCCTCACCTACCGCATCAAGAAGAACCGCAAGGCTCACTACGTTCTGATGGACATCGATGCTCCGGCACCGGCTGTTCACGAAGTCGAGCGTCAGATGCGCATCAACGAAGACATCCTGCGCTACATGACGATCGCCGTCGAAAAGCACGAGGAAGGCCCGTCTGCCATGATGCAGAAGCGCGACCGCGACGACCGTCCGCGCCGCGATGGCGACCGTCCGGAGCGTGGCTTCGGCGACCGTGGTCCGCGTCCGGACCGTGGCGACCGCGAAGACCGCCCGCGTCGTCCGCGCGAAGACCGCGCGTAATCAAGAAGCTTTAGGAGATAAAGACAATGGCTGAAGTTTCTTCCGCTCCGGTTCGTCGCCCGTTCCACCGTCGCCGCAAGACCTGCCCCTTCTCGGGCGCAAACGCTCCGCGGATCGACTACAAGGACATCCGTCTGCTGCAGCGCTACATTTCCGAGCGTGGCAAGATCGTTCCTTCCCGCATCACGGCCGTTTCCCAGAAGAAGCAGCGCGAACTCGCCCAGGCGATCAAGCGTGCACGCTTCCTCGGCCTGCTGCCCTACGTCGTTTCCTAAGAACGGCTGACTCTCCGTCGGTCATCTGACTCGACGGAAACCGACTCCGGGATAAGGCGCTCCGCCGACGTGAGCGCCTTGCCCCTCCCTTCCGCGGTGGGCGCGGATCGGAACCGGTGCGAAAGCGCCAAAATCCCATGCTGGGGCCGGGCCTTTGCCATCCCCTAACTGCACGAAGCAGGACAGCGAACGTGACGAATGTGAACAGGACATCGCTGCTGACCGGCGTTCTCGCCGGCTTTACCGCCGCCCTCTTGTCGATGGGCGCGAACACGCAGTCGTCTCTTGCCATCGTCCTTTATGCCGCTTCCGCACTCCCGATCCTGATTGCCGGCCTCGGCTGGGGCAATGCCGCCGCGATTGCTGCGATCGTCAGCGCCGGCGCCACCGCCGCCGCGCTCGTCTCGCCCTATTTCGCACTGCTGATTCTCGTCGTCACGCTGATCCCCGCCGGCTGGCTCAGCCACCTCGCCAATCTCGCCCGCCCGGCTTCCGAACTCGGCGGCCCGGACGAAGCACTTGCCTGGTATCCACTGTCCGATATCCTCAGCCACCTCGCCGGCCTCGTGACCATCGGCATGATCATCGTCGGCTTCATCGTCGGCTATGGCGCCGACATCTCCGACCGCATGGTCGATATCGTCATTGAGGCGGTGAAGGCGCAGGATCCGGGCTACAATCCGGACGTAGCTGCCGTTGCCCAGATCAAGTCGCTCTTCACCCTGGCCCTGCCGCTCGTCCAGGGCGCGATCTGGGTATTGATGCTCTTTACCGCCTACTACGTCGCAACCCGCATCGTGCAGATGTCGGGCCGGTCGTTGCGCCCGCGCGAGGACATTCCTTCGACGCTGCGCATGCACCGCAACGCGATCTTCATTTTCCTCGGCGGCCTGGTCATGACCTTCCTCGGCGGCGCGCCCGCGACGATCGGCGCGCTGATCTGCGGAACCTTCGGCGCAGGCTTTCTGCTCGCCGGCTTCGCCTCCTTCCATTTCCGCACGCGCGGCAAGTCCTGGCGGCTTCCCGTGCTGTGGATCGCATACCTGTCGGTGCTCGTGTTCACGATCCCGGCATTCTTCTTCCTCCTGTCCGGCCTGATCGATACGCGACGCACCATCGCAGTCACGCCGGTGGGAAAAAACTGACCAACGAACTGAAACACTGAAAGGAAACCAACATGGAAGTCATTCTTCTCGAACGTATCGCCAAGCTCGGCCAGATGGGCGACACCGTAAAGGTTCGCGACGGCTTTGCCCGCAACTACCTCCTGCCGCTCGGCAAGGCACTGCGCGCCAACGCTGCCAACAAGGCCCGCTTCGAAGCCGAGCGTTCGACGCTCGAAGCCCGTAACCTCGAGCGCAAGTCGGAAGCCCAGGCGGTTGCCGAAAAGCTCGACGGCAAGTCCTTCATCATCGTCCGCTCCGCTGGCGAAACCGGCCAGCTCTACGGCTCGGTTGCCGCTCGCGACATCATCGAAGTGCTCGCTGCCGAAGGCTTCAACGTCGGCCGCAACCAGGTTGACCTCAACCATCCGATCAAGTCGATCGGCCTGCACAAGGTCACGCTGCACCTGCACTCGGAAGTCGAGATTTCGGTTGAAATCAATGTGGCCCGTTCGGCTGAAGAAGCCGAGCGCCAGGCCAAGGGCGAAAGCCTGACCTCGGCCGACGCCATCTACGGCGTCGACGAAGACGCTCTGAAGCCGGAAGACTTCTTCAATCCGGAAGCCGAATTCGAAGGCGAAGAAGAATAAGCCTTAGCGGCCATTCGACAGACGAAAGCCCGGGTCATCGATCCGGGCTTTTTTCTTGGTCGCTTCTTTCTACGCTTCTTCACGGAAGGCGGCAGCCTACCCCTGCGCAGCAACGGGCACGGCGTGGCCAGTCGCCTGGGTCGGCGCGTCCTTGTCGACGCGCACGACCACCGAGAGCCCGGGCGAGAGCATCTCGGCCAGCGGCTGACCGGGATCGACCACGATCCGCACGCCGACGCGCTGGGCCACCTTGGTGAAGTTGCCGGTGGCGTTGTCCGCCCTGATCACGCTGAATTCCGAACCGGCCGCCGGCGAGAAGCGCTCGATATGTCCCGTAAGTTCGCTCTTCTGCAGGGCATCGACCGCGATGGTGACGGGCTGGCCCGCCTTCATGCCGTCGAGCTGCGTCTCCTTGAAATTGGCGACGACCCACACATCGTTCGGCACCAGTGCGAGGAGTTGCGATCCCGCCGTCACATATTGCCCGATCCGCGCACCGATCTCGCCCAGCCTGCCGTCACGCGGCGCAACGATGCGTGTGTTTTCGAGATCGATGCGCGCCAGTTCGACGGCCGCTTCCGCGCCGGTCACGGCCGCTTCCAATCCTGCACGCGCGCCAAGCGTCGTCGCCAGCGCCTGCTTCGACACTTCCAGCCCGGCTTCCGCCTGGCTCACGGCGGCGTCGGCCTGCTCGAAGCCGGCGCGTGCCTGATCGGCATCGCTGCGTGTCGACACGCCCTTTTCGGCGAGCGGACGAATGCGGTCCCAGGTGGCGCGCGCCCGGTTGAAGGCCGCCTTGGCGCTGTCGAGCTGTGCTTCGCTGGCGGCGATGCCGGCCTTGGCCGACAGTTCCTGCTGATAGGAATTGGCGAGCGCCGCCTTCTGTCCGGCAAGCGTGGCTTCGGCCTGAGCCAGCTTCTGCGCATAGATGCGATCGTCAATCTTCACCAGCAATTGCCCTGCCTTGACGGTCTCGTAGTCGCGCACCGGAACGTCGGCGACGTAGCCCGAAAGCTGCGGGCTCATGATCGTGACATAGCCGCGCACATAGGCATTCTCCGTCATCTCGACGGAGCTGTGGAACGGCGGCAGCCGCCAGGCATAGAGCACAAGGGCGACACCGGCGATGCCGGCGAGAAACACAAGGATGGTCGTTGGAGAACGGAGGAACTTCGGCATGGTCGTCAACTCGATTGATCAAGCGGCCGGCATTGGCGCAGGGGCAGTCAGCCTCTGCGTGAGCCAGTTGCAGGACATGTGCAGGAGCAGGCCGGCGAGTGCGAAAAGCGCGATCACGGCGGCCAGCAGGAATGCGTCGTTATAGGCGAGTATGTAGGCTTCCCGCGTCACTTGCTGCGACAGCAGCAAGGTGCCCTCGCCGTTCAGCAGGGTCCTATCGCCCATCACCTTGCCATAGGCGGCGGAGAGCTGGTTGACGCGCTGAGCAACCAGCGGATTGGACAACACCATCTGCTCGGCCAGAATATTGGAATGGAACTTCTCGCGGATCGTGATGAAGGTCCCGAAGGCCGCGGAACCGATCAGGCTGCCGATGCTCTGGGTGAACAGGAAGATGACGATGAAGCTCAGGATGTAGCTCGGCCCCTTCGCCAGCGCCGCCTTGAAACCGCGCGCCATGGCAGGCGGCAGGAAGAGCGCAGTGCCCGAGGCGATCATCGCCTGGCTCAGATACATCTGCTCCGGCCGTGTCAGGCTCGTCGCCTGGCTGTCCATATAGGCGCCGGTCGCAAGCAGGCCGAGCGCGAGGATGTGCACGCGCTCCGCATGCTGCGGGTTCATCAGCACCGCGCAGAGCAGGCCACCGGCGATGGCCGCGGCGAGGATGATCCAATAGAGCGTTGCGACCTGTTCGAACTGGAGGCCGAGCTGCTGATAGAAATTCGCGGCGATTGCCGATTGCTCGGAGGCGACCAGGCGGAAGATCAGCAGGACCGCGGCAAAATGGATGATTTCCTTCGAGGCGATCCAGCGCACATCGATCAGCGGCACCTGGCGATGGAGCTCAATCAGCACCACGGTCGTCAGCGTCGCGATCGAGACGACCAGGAGAATGCCGAGCCAGGGCGCCTCCAGCCACCAGTAGAGACGCCCCATGGTCAGCACGACTGCGAGACAACCGAAGGCGACAGCGACGAGCAGGTAGCTCAGGATATCCATGCGCTGGATAACCTTGGCGTGCGGCACCGGCGTCAGCGGCAGCAGATAGATGATCGGCAGCGCGATCAGCGCCAGCGCCATTTCGAGCGTATAGAGCGCATGCCACTGGCCGTATTCGATGAGGGTTGGCGAGATGAGACGGGTGATCGGCGCGGAGATCGTCGTGCAGGTGAGTGCGAGCGCCAGACCGACGGTCAATTTGCGCGCCGGCGGAAAGGCCTCGAGCATATAGAGGAAGCCGAGCGTCGACATCGGTGCGGCGGCGATGCCGCTGATGAAGCGGACGACGATGGCCGAATGCAGGTCGGAAACGAAGACGTTCATCAAGGAGACGATGACGAAGCCGACGATGCTGATTTCGGCAAAGCGGCGCAGCCCATATTGAGCGCGGATCTTCACCAGGGCGATCGACAGGCTGACATTGGGCGCCATGTAGGCCGCCGACAGCCAGCCGGCCTCGACCGAAGTTGCCGAGAGCGATCCCTGAACCTGCGTCAGATTGGCCAGCGCCAGATTCATGCCCAGGCCCTGCGTCAAAAACAGAAGAACGGAACCGACCACATAGACCGCCGATAGCGCCGGGCTTTTGTCGGCTGGTGCTGGCACCGGAACCGGTGCAACAGGAGCAATCTCCTCCAGGTCGCCGGCCGCACTGATCTCCGGCGCCGGAGCATTGCGATTATCGTTTGCAGCAGCGGTCGCGACTGCGCTCATCGCCGTCACTCCCGCGCCAGTGACTGAACGTTGTCGGCGATCGCCCGCACCACCCGCTTTGTCACGGCAAGTTCGGCGGCATCAATACCTTCCAGCACTTCCGCCCGGATCTCATCGGCAAGCCTCAGGATTTCGTCCGCGACGCTGCGGCCATACTCCGTCATGTGGATCTGCTTGGCGCGCCGGTCGGAGGCCTCGACCCGCCGCTCGATGAAACCCTGCTTCTCCATGCCGTCGAGCAGGCGCACCAGCGTCGGCGTCTCGATGTCGAGCTCATCGGCCAGCTCGCGCTGGTTCAAACCATCCTTCCGGGTCAGGGCGAAGAGCGCGCGCGCCCGCGAGAGCGTCAGCCCCTTTTCCTTCACCCGAGCATCGAACACGGCCCGTAGCTTGCGATTGACCAGCGACAGGGCATCGAACAGTTCGCGGTTTACGGTGGGCTGATACATTGGTATCTTTTCCATATTACTAGCATGCTAACTATTTTGCTCCTATCTAATCCAAATGCGGCCGGTTTTCAAGATGGAGATTTGAGCGGATTAGGGAGAGGGCTACACTTCCGTAGCCCGGTTGGGTGATTCGTTCGTCAACGTCCAACTTTGTGGGAAGGCGAGATTCTACGCTTTTGTGAACCCGGCCTGTGGATCAGTCGAACAACGGGAAAAGCGCCAGACCGCGATGAGACGCTTTGCGAGTGTGTCCCCCCTGCACTTGACCCGGCTCGCGGTAGATCGCAAACCGGTTCCACACCAGACAGAGGCAGAGATAAAACGACATGAACGACGCGGCGCGAAAGCTATCCCCTATCAGCAACGATCAGGTGGACCAGCACTATCGCGAGGCGCCGAACAACCTTGAAGCCGAACAGGCTCTGCTCGGCGCGATCCTCGTCAACAACGACGCCTTTTACCGCGTCTCGGACTTCCTGAAGCCGGTGCATCTCTACGAGCCGCTGCACCGCAAGATCTTTGAGGTCGCCGGCGACATCATCCGCATGGGCAAGACCGCAAACCCGGTCACCATCAAGACCTTCCTCAAGGCCGACGAGAAGGTGGGCGACCTGACCGTCGCACAATATCTCGCGCGTCTTGCCGCCGAAGCCGTGTCGATCATCAATGCGGAAGACTACGGCCGGGCGATCTACGACCTGGCGCTGCGCCGCTCGCTGATCACCATCGGCGAGGACATGGTCAACATCGCCTATGACGCGCCGCTCGACATGCCGCCCCAGGGCCAGATCGAGGACGCCGAGCGCCGCCTGTTCGAACTCGCCGAGACTGGTCGCTACGACGGCGGCTTCCAGTCGTTCAACGATGCCGTAGCGCTCGCGATCGACATGGCGGGTGCCGCCTTCGAGCGTGACGGCAGCCTTTCCGGTATCTCGACCGGCATCCATTCGCTCGATGCCCGCATGGGCGGCCTGCAGCGCTCGGACTTGATCGTGCTTGCCGGACGTCCGGGCATGGGCAAGACCTCGCTTGCCACCAACATCGCCTACAACATCGCCGCCGCCTATGAGCCCGAAGTCCAGGCGGACGGTTCGTTCAAGGCGAAGAACGGCGGCGTCGTCGGCTTCTACTCGCTCGAAATGTCGTCCGAACAGCTCGCCACCCGTATCATCTCCGAGCAGACCGAAGTCTCCTCGTCGAAGATCCGCCGTGGTGACATTTCCGAGGCCGATTTCGAAAAGCTCGTCGCCTGCTCGCAGATGATGCAGAAGGTGCCGCTCTATATCGACCAGACCGGTGGTATCTCGATCGCCCAGCTTTCCGCCCGCGCTCGACGCCTGAAGCGCCAGCGCGGCCTCGACTGCCTGGTGGTGGACTATATCCAGCTCATGACCGGCTCGGGCAAATCCAGCGACAACCGCGTGCAGGAAATCACCCAGATCACCACGGGCCTCAAGGCGCTCGGCAAGGAACTGAACGTTCCGATCATCGCACTGTCACAGCTCTCCCGTCAGGTGGAAAGCCGAGAAGACAAGCGCCCACAGCTCTCCGACCTTCGTGAATCGGGCTCGATCGAGCAGGACGCCGACGTGGTGCTCTTCGTGTTCCGTGAGGAATACTACGTGAAGAACCTGGAGCCGCGCGACGAATTCGACCCGAAGTACGAGGAGTGGAAGATGAAGATGGAGCAGGTGAAGGGCACGGCCGATGTGATCATCGCCAAGCAGCGCCACGGACCGACGGGCACCGTGAAGCTTGCGTTCCAGTCGGAATTCACGCGCTTCGCCGACCTCGCCGATCCTTCCTTCAGCCAGTACGAAGAACACTAAAGTTCCGTGGGGGCGGCCGGAGCGGGATGGGAAAAATGTTTGCGGTTTCCCATCCCGCTCTCACTTCACAGCCAGCCGCCCAAGCGCGACGGTCTAACCTTTTACCAGGCGCCGCCCAGAACCTGACGCAACAGCGCTACCGAGACCACGCCGACGGCAACCGATGCCAACAGCGGCAGCTTGGTCGCGGCAACCGCCGTCGCGGCAGCCGCAATCGTTTCGGCTGGGCCGGTGACCAGTGCCGTCGGAGCGATAACCGCCATCAGAACCGCAGGCGGAATGGCTTCGAGGGCACGCTTCTGGTTCTCTCCGATCGTCACGGAGCGGATGAGCACGAGGCCGGCGATGCGTGTCGCGATCGTCGCGGCGGCCATGGCCAGGATCGCAAGCAGTGTGTCGAGATCGACGGTCATGCGTGGGCCTCCTTGCGTCCGCCGGAAAGCACGGCCACGACGACGCCGGCGGCGGCACCGGCCGCGATGTACCACACCCCCGGCAGCAATTGATGCGTGACCACAGCCGCACAAGCGCTTGCGGCCAGCACGGCGCCCGTTTCACGCCCCTTCCAGAACCCCATGACCAATATGATGAAAACGGCCGGGAAGGCGAAGTCGAGACCGATGACCTTCGGATCGCCAAGCAGGGCGCCAAGCATCGCGCCCGTCAGGCTCGTCAGCACCCAGGCGCAATAGAAGGGCACGGCGAGGCCGGCATACCAGGCGGGCGTCAGCCTGCCATTGCTCGCGCGCATCTCGGCCATGGCCCAGATTTCATCGGCGAGCAGCAGCATGGAGGCATAGCGCGCCGGCCCGGAGAAACCGTCGAGCTTGCTGCCGATCGAGGCGCTCATCAGCACATGGCGGATATTGACCAGCAGGGCCGAGAAGCCGAGTGCGGCCCAGGAGGCCGGGTGCGTCCAGATATCCATGGCGACGAATTGCGACCCACCGGCAAAGACCAGCGCGCTCATCAGCGTCACCTCCGCCGGCGTCAGCCCCTTGGCCGCAGCCACCGCACCGAACACCAGACCGATTGGCATGACGGCGACGATCAGCGGCGTCATCGCGATCGCCGCGGCCCGAAATTCCTGAAATGCACTTCTTACCTGCAACGTCCCTGGCTCCATTTGCGCGAAACGGAGAACGTCTAAAGGCTGGAGCGGCTTGCGTATTGAACGAAAGTGATTGCTCTCGTGAGTAAGAGCGCGATGCGGGCGGAAAGCGGCACGCATCTTTCCACATCCCGCTTTAGCCGGCGCGAAAAGCCCCGGGTGTCACACCGGTGCGCGCTTTGAAGTGGCGGCTGAAATGCGCCTGATCGGCGAAGCCGCACTGATAGGCCGCATCCACCGCCGACCAGCCATGCCTGAGCAAGGTCTTGGCAGCACGCACGCGCTTGTCGGTCAAAAAGGCATGCGGGGTGATATGAAATTCCTTGCGGAAGGCGCGGATCAGGTGCGCACGGCTAAGCCCTGCGACCTTGGCCAGCTCCTCGAGCCCGACGTCTTCAACGTAGTTCTCGATCAGATAGTCCCGCGCCCGATGCACAGCGGACTGCTCGCGCGTCTCGATCGGGGTGATGATCGTGCTGCCGTGCCTCTCGAACATCGCCGCAAGCACGCCGAACATTCTCTCTTCGGCCTCGAGCTGACCGCCCGCCAGCTCAAGCGTTCGGTGCGCGTGATGAAAGGACAAGGCAAGGTCCGCATCCTGCAGCACACGCTTCGAGAAGCACGGCGTTCCCTTGAAGGGGCGGCCGGTCACGTCCTCGATGATGTTCACCAGCAGATCGGCGCTCGGATAGACCATGCGGTAGCGATAGCCGCTGCCGCCGGGATGACCGTCGTGGATCTCGTCGGGGTTGATCAGGTAGAAGAATCCGGGGCCGGCTTCCGAGCGCTCGCCCTTGATCTTGCTGATCTGCGAGCCCGCCTCGATCGCGCCGATGCTGAAGGTCTCGTGCGCATGCGGCGCGAATTCGTGGGTGATGAATGTCGCCGTCAGGCATTCCATCCCCAAGAAACGAGCGTCCCGCCAGAAGCGCGTGCGTTCGGCGCCCTCAATCGGCGTGTCATCGATGGCCTGTTGCTGCGAAATCGTCTGCATGCGGGAATCATAGTGGTCCGAGCCGATCCCGTCTTGCACAAAAGTGCTCGGTTCCCGACACAGCCCGGGTGCACGTGCGACAGGCGAGCATTTGCGACCGTGGGCCGTTGGCTGTATTGCTTTTCGGATCGTCCACGCAGAGTGTCCGGCATGCTTCCTCCCGAATTTCTTTCCGCCTCCAACCGCCTCACCATCGATCTCGGCGCGCTTGCCGACAACTGGCGGGCGATGAATGCTCGCTCCGGCAAGGCGCGGGCGGCAGCGGTGTTGAAGGCGAACGCCTACGGGCTCGGTATCGAACATGCCGCCCCTACCCTCTATGCGGCCGGCGCGCGTGACTTCTTCGTTGCCAATGCCGAGGAAGGTGCCGAGCTGCGCCCCCTCGTTCCGGAGGGCCGTATCTACATTCTCGCCGGCATGTGGCCGGGAAACGAAGAGTTCTTCTTCGACAACGATCTCGTGCCCATCATCAATTCCGAGGAGCAGCTCGCCGTGTTCATGGCCGCGCTTTCGGAGCGCGGTGATCATCCCTGCGTCCTGCATGTCGATACCGGCATGAATCGCCTCGGCCTCTCGGTCGAGGCCGCAGTAACCCTTGCCAACGACCCGGCGCGGCCCGCAAGCTTCTCGCCCGTCTTGATCATGAGCCACCTCGCCTGCGCCGACGAACCACAGCATCCATTGAACGCCTACCAGCTCGCGCGCTTCCGCGAAGCGGCAGCCGCCTATGAGGGCGTCGATGCCAGCCTTGCCAACTCCGGCGGGGTCTTCCTCGGCGCCGACTATCATTTCGAGCTCACCCGGCCGGGCATTGCCGTCTATGGCGGCGAGGCGGTCAACGATGCCGTCAATCCGATGACGCCTGTCGTGACTGCCGAAGCCAGGATCATCCAGATTCGCGAAGTTGCCGCCGGCGGTACCGCCAGCTACGGCGCTTCCGCCCGCTTCGACAGGGACAGCCGCATCGCCACCGTCGCGGTCGGCTACGCCGACGGCTACCATCGCTCGGTTTCCGGCGGCGGCGTGACTCTGCGGCAGGCAACTCCGTCGGGGGCATTCGGCTTCCTACACGGCAAGCGCGTGCCGCATGTCGGTCGCGTCACCATGGACCTCAGCCTGTTCGACGTCACCGACCTTCCGGCAGGTGCAGCACGCCCGGGCGATTACATCGAGCTCTTCGGCCGCAACATCGCTATTGACGACATTGCGCGCGCCGGCGGTACGATCGGTTACGAACTGCTGACCAGCCTCGGACATCGCTACATCAGGAACTATGTCGGCGCAGTCTGACGCGGGTTTTCCCGCAAATTCCTTGCGGCCCTCGCTAAAATTCACCTTTTGTTCCGCGTTTCGCGGCATTATGTGACGACAAAGCTGATTCTCCTGTCACTGACGGTATCGCTCCCCGCGATCGCCGGTGGCTCTCCAGATTTCGAAAGTCGACTCGATGGCGAAAGCCCGCACACAATTCATCTGCCAGAACTGTGGCACCGTCCACACCCGCTGGGCGGGCAAATGCGAAGGCTGCGGCGAGTGGAACACCATCGTTGAGGAGGATCCGACGGCGGGCATCGGCGGCGGTCCGTCGCGCGCACCGAAGAAGGGCCGCCCGGTGGCGCTCACCACGCTTTCCGGCGATAGCGAGGATGCGCCGCGCATCCAGACCGGCATTTCGGAACTGGACCGGGTGACCGGTGGCGGCTTCGTGCGGGGCTCGGCGCTGCTCGTCGGCGGCGATCCCGGGATCGGCAAATCGACAGTGCTGATGCAGGCGGCCGCAGCACTCTCGCGCCGCAAGCACCGCGTCATCTATGTCTCCGGCGAAGAGGCCGTGGCGCAGGTGCGCCTGCGTGCGCAGCGCCTGGGCGCGGCTGACAGCGACGTGCTGCTTGCGGCCGAAACCAATGTCGAGGACATCCTCGCAACGCTCGCCGACGGCAAGCGGCCCGACCTCGTCATCATCGACTCGATCCAGACGCTCTGGAGCGACATCGTCGATTCGGCACCCGGCACGGTGACCCAGGTTCGGACCGGCGTGCAGGCGATGATCCGCTTCGCCAAACAGACGGGAACCGCCGTCGTGCTCGTCGGCCATGTCACCAAGGAGGGGCAGATTGCCGGCCCGCGCGTCGTCGAGCACATGGTCGATGCCGTGCTCTATTTCGAAGGCGACCGCGGTCACCACTATCGCATCCTGCGCACCGTCAAGAACCGCTTCGGCCCGACCGACGAGATCGGCGTCTTCGAGATGTCCGACAAGGGCCTGCGCGAAGTCGCCAATCCGTCCGAACTGTTTCTCGGCGAGCGCAACGAGAAATCGCCGGGTGCGGCTGTCTTTGCCGGCATGGAAGGCACGCGCCCTGTTCTCGTCGAAGTCCAGGCCCTCGTCGCGCCGACTTCGCTCGGCACGCCGCGGCGCGCCGTCGTCGGCTGGGACTCGGCCCGGCTGTCGATGATCCTCGCCGTACTCGAGGCCCATTGCGGCGTGCGGCTCGGCCAGCACGATGTCTATCTCAATATCGCCGGCGGTTACCGCATTTCGGAGCCGGCCGCCGATCTAGCTGTGGCTTCCGCACTGGTTTCATCGCTTGCCGGGCTTGCCCTTCCAGCAGATTGCGTCTATTTCGGCGAAGTCAGCTTGTCGGGTGCCATCCGGCCGGTTGCGCATACCGCACAACGCCTTAAAGAAGCCGAGAAACTCGGGTTCTCACAGGCGGTTCTGCCATCCGCTTCCACCGAGTTGCCGAAAAACGGCAATGGCCGATGGAGCGAAATGGAAGGTCTGCCGGATCTGGTGGCGCGCATCGCGGGATCGCGACACGCGCTGAGGCCGGCGGAGGAGGCAGACTGACGCAGCGGATGTCGCAGACCGCCCCTACTGCATAATTCCTTAAATCGGGATCGATTTAAGGACAAAATTATGCAGCAGGTCTAAGTGCTACAACGACCTTTGCGCGCCCGAAAGGACGCGCGGCGCTGTAGGGGCCGCGAAAAGCTGCGAATGCCCTACTGCATGTTTCCTTTGATCGTAGCCGATCAAAGGACAAAAACATGCAGCACATCAAAGTGGTACAGCGACCTTTGCGCGTCCAATAAGACGCGCGGTGCTGTAACATCAGGCAGGGCCGATGGCGGATAGGCTTGAGGAGACCCGGACGAACCGGGTCCGGAGTAAGGACAAAATGCCCATTACAATTCTCGACGGTATCGTTCTCGGCGTCGCCCTGTTTTCCGCAATCCTGGCCATGGTTCGAGGCTTTTCGCGCGAAGTGCTCTCGGTCGCGAGCTGGGTGGGTGCGGCCGCAGCCGCCTATTTCCTCTACCCGCAGCTTCTGCCCTACGCCAAGCAGTACACCAACAGCGATACCGTCGCATTGATCGGATCGGCGGCGGTGATCTTCCTGATCGCGCTGATCATCATTTCCTTCATCACCATGCGGATTGCCGATTTCATCATCGACAGCCGCATCGGCGCGCTCGACCGCACCCTCGGCTTCCTGTTCGGTGCCGCCCGCGGTATCCTGCTGGTCGTCGTCGCCATGCTGTTCTTCAACTGGCTCGTGGCGCCGCAGCAGCAGCCGACCTGGGTCACCCAGGCGAAATCGAAACCGCTGCTCGACAATCTCGGCAACAAGCTGATCGCGCTGCTGCCTGAAGAAGCCGACGCCACCATTCTCGACCGCCTGCGCGGCAAGGACACGACCGGCGAAGGTGAAGGCGAAGCGCCGGCGGCCACCCCCGGCCAGACACCGTCGACGACGCCCGAGCAGGCGCCTGCCGACGACGCACCGGCCACCAACGGCTGAGACAGGAACGATTTGCCGACAAAGCCCGCCCCGCGGGCTTTGTCCTTTTGGGGAATAACGCTTGCAGCCGTTTTCAGCTAAGATCGCTTGAAGACGGCGGGCCTGATCACGATATGCGCACCGGTACGGAGCAAAGGCGACTGTGATGACCGATCTGAGATCCATGGAAATCCACGATGAACTCGAAGGCGATGAGCTGCACGAAGAGTGCGGCGTCTTCGGCATATTGGGGCACCCGGACGCGGCGGCGCTGACGGCGCTCGGCCTGCATGCGCTCCAGCATCGCGGCCAGGAAGCGGCCGGCATCGTCACCTTCGACGGCAAGCAGTTCTGCACCGAAAAGCGCATGGGGCTTGTCGGCGACCACTACACGGACCCAGCGACGCTGGCGAAGCTCCCGGGCTTCATGTCGATCGGCCACACCCGCTACTCGACGACGGGTGAAGTGGCGCTACGCAACGTCCAGCCACTCTTTGCCGAACTCGAAGTCGGCGGTATCGCCGTCGCCCACAACGGCAACTTCACCAACGGCCTCACCCTTCGCCGCCAATTGATCGCCGATGGCGCCATCTGTCAGTCGACCTCCGACACCGAAGTCGTCCTGCATCTGATCGCCCGCTCCAAGCAGACCTCCTCCTCCGACCGCTTCATCGACGCCATCCGCCAGATGGAAGGCGGCTATTCGATGCTGGCGATGACCCGCACCAAGCTGATCGCAGCGCGCGACCCGATCGGCATCCGTCCGCTCGTCATGGGCGAGCTCGACGGCAAGCCGATCTTCTGCTCCGAGACCTGCGCGCTCGACATCATTGGCGCAACCTACGTGCGCGACGTCGAGAACGGCGAAGTGATCATCTGCGAGATCCAGCCTGACGGCTCGATCACCATCGATGCGCGCAAGCCCGAGGTGACGCAGCCGGAACGCCTCTGCCTATTTGAATATGTCTATTTCGCCCGGCCGGATTCGGTCGTCGGCGGCCGCAGCATCTACGTGTCACGCAAGAACATGGGCATCAACCTCGCGAAAGAATCGCCCATTGAGGCGGACGTGGTCGTGCCGGTGCCGGACGGCGGCACGCCGGCTGCGCTCGGCTATGCCCAACAGAGCGGCATTCCGTTCGAATACGGCATCATCCGCAACCACTATGTCGGCCGCACGTTCATCGAGCCGACGCAGCAGATCCGCGCCTTCGGCGTCAAGCTCAAGCACTCCGCCAACCGCGCAATGATCGCCGGCAAGCGTGTCGTTCTGGTTGACGATTCGATCGTGCGCGGCACGACTTCGGTGAAGATCGTGCAGATGATGCGGGACGCCGGTGCGCGCGAAGTGCATATCCGCGTCGCGAGCCCCATGATCTTCCATCCGGACTTCTACGGCATCGACACGCCGGATCGTGACAAGCTGCTCGCCAACCAGCATGCCGACC
Organism: Ensifer sp. B1-9; assembly: GCF_050474445.1. Taxonomy (NCBI): domain Bacteria; kingdom Pseudomonadati; phylum Pseudomonadota; class Alphaproteobacteria; order Hyphomicrobiales; family Rhizobiaceae; genus Ensifer; species Ensifer sp. B1-9. The sequence continues at coordinate 287,613 of NZ_JBCHVG010000002.1, read as the reverse complement.
TCGCCTCCATGTGCCGCTACATCGGCGCGGACTCGCTCGAGTTCCTGTCGATCGATGGCCTCTATGAGGCGGTCGGCGGCGAAAAGCGCGACCCCAAGGCGCCACAGTTCACCGACCACTACTTCACCGGGGACTATCCGACCCGCCTTCTCGACCAGGAAGGCGCCAGCAATGTCCGCAAACTCTCGGTTCTCGCCAGCAACGGATAATCAGACAATAAAATGACGATCGATCTCAAAGGCCGGGTGGCCGTGGTCACCGGCGCATCGCGCGGTATCGGTTATTTCACCGCTCTCGAACTGGCCAAGGCCGGTGCCCATGTCGTCGCCTGCGCGCGCACCGTCGGCGGGCTCGAAGAACTCGACGACGCGATCAAGGCCGCGGGCGGCTCGGCGACGCTGGTGCCGTTCGACCTCGCCGACATGACAGCGATCGACAAGCTCGGCGGCGCGATCAACGAGCGCTGGGGCAAGCTCGACATCATGGTCGCCAATGCCGGCGTCCTCGGCACCATCTCGCCGATCGGCCATGTCGAGGCGAAGGTGTTCGAGAAGGTGATGAACATCAACGTCAACGCCACCTGGCGGCTGATCCGCTCGCTGGAGCCACTGCTGATCAAATCGGATGCCGGCCGCGCGCTGATCCTGTCGTCCAGTGCCGCCCACAAGTGCAAACCTTTCTGGGGGCCCTACTCCGCGTCGAAGGCAGCCGTCGAGGCTCTTGCCCGCACCTGGGCCGGCGAAACGCAGCGCCTGCCGCTGCGCGTCCTCTCCGTCGATCCCGGCGCCACCCGCACGGCGATGCGCGCGCAGGCAATGCCCGGCGAGGATCCGGAGACCGTGCCGCATCCTTCAGAGGTCGCGGCCAGGCTGCTTGCGCTCGTCGGTCCGCAGCAGACCGAGACCGGCAAGCTCTATATCGTCCGCGAAGACAAGATCGTCGACTACCGGATGCCGGAGTAATCCTCTACAGCGCCGCGCGTCTTATCGACGCGCAAAGGTCGCTGCGGCGCTTTGATTTGCTGCGTGTCCGTCTCCTTAAATCGAGGTCGATTCAGGAAGACATGCAGTAGGACTTACCCAAACGGAAAAAGGCCACCGTGTCGCCACGGTGGCCTTTTCCTTTGTACCTGAGCTGGAGCTCAATCATTCCTTGTCACCGGGCAGGCCATCGCCGCCCGTCGATGGATGGGCCGGCCAATCGCCGCCATATTTGCGCTGCCACGAGCGCGCGCCGAAAGGCAGCGTGATCAGGTAGCCAAGCGCCGTCACCGCCATCGTCTCCCACGTGTAGGTCATCAGCGTCGCGACATAGAAGACGACACCGAGAATGGCCGGCAGGACGAGATCACGGCGCACGCGGCTATTTTCCGACTTGCCGGACCAGACCGGCAGGCGGCTGACCAGCAGGAAGGCGATCAGCACGGTGTAGCCCGATGCAATCAGCGCGAAGGTGCGCTCCGGCGCCAGGCCCAGGAGGCCGAGGTAGACCGGAAGCAGGACCAGCATGGCGCCCGCCGGGGCCGGCACGCCGACGAAATATTCCGACTGCCACGGCGCCTTGGACTGGCGCTCGGCCATGACGTTGAAGCGCGCAAGCCTGAGGCCACAGGCGATCGCGTAGATCAGAGCCGCGATCCAGCCGATCGAGCGGGCCTGATCCAGGATGAAGACATAGAGCACGAGCGCCGGTGCGACGCCGAAATTGATGATATCGGCGAGCGAGTCCATCTGGCCGCCAAAATTCGACGTCGCCTTCAGGAGGCGGGCGACGCGGCCGTCAATGCCGTCGAGAAAGGCCGCAAGCAACACCATGGCAACGGCAAGCTCGATGCGGTTTTCGAAGGCGAGCCGAATGCCCGAAAGGCCCGCACAGATCGCCAGCACCGTGATCAGGTTCGGGATCATCAGGCGCAGCGGTATCTCGCGCAGCCGAGGGCCGCGACCGGTGTCGTTTGAACCGCTCGCGTCGCCGCCGACATTGAGCGGTTCGGCCGGTTTTTCCTGTTCAGAGCCTTCCATGTACACTCCTTATGCGCGACGGCTGAGGACCGGGCCCTTGGCCGAACCGAATTCGGCAAGCACGGTTTCACCCGCTACGGCAGTCTGCCCGACGCTGACGCGCGGTTCGGCTCCTGCGGGCAGGAAGACGTCGAGGCGCGAGCCGAAACGGATCAGGCCAAAGCGTTCGCCGGCGTCCAGCGAGCCGTTTTCATATTTCCAGCAGAGGATGCGGCGGGCAACGAGCCCGGCGATCTGCACGACGCCGATCGCGCCGTGCTTCGTGTCGATCACGAGGCCGTTGCGCTCGTTCTCGTGGCTGGCCTTGTCGAGCTCGGCGTTGACGAACTTGCCGGCGCGATAGGCGACGCGGGTGATCGTGCCCGCCATCGGCGCACGGTTCACATGGCAATTGAACACATTCATGAAGACCGAGATGCGGAGCATCGGTTCCGAACCGAGGTTCAGCTCTTCCGGCGGCATCACCGTGGCGATCGACGAAACGCGGCCGTCGGCCGGGCTGATCACCAGGTCGTCGTCGATCGGCGTCATGCGCTCCGGATCCCGGAAGAAATAGGCACACCAGGCGGTCAGCACGAAGCCGATCCACATCAACGGCTCCCACAGGAAGCCAAGCACCAGCGACACGACGAAGAAGATCGCAACGAAGCGATAGCCTTCCTTGTGCACCGGGACGAGCGTGTTGCGGATCGTATTGACCAGACTCATAAACTCTACTCCAGATTTTCCGTGGAACGTGAACTACCGCGAAATGCCCCAGCGGGCAACGCCACCCGCCCCATAGCGACAAAACGCGTCGCGACCAGCAAACATCCTCAGACCGCCGGCTCGCCGCGCGTGACGATGCCGAGATCGTCGTTTTCGCGCACCCGCTTCAGCTGCTCTTCCGCCTGCGTCGCTTCGCGCTGGCGGCTCCACATCGAGGCATAGAGGCCATCGCGGTCGATCAACTCGCCATGGGTGCCGCGCTCGGCGATGACGCCATCCTTCAGCACGATGATCTCGTCGGCGTTGATCACCGTCGAGAGCCGGTGCGCGATGACCAGCGTCGTGCGATTGCGCGAGACGACGTCGAGCGCCGACTGGATTTCCTGCTCCGTCCGAGTGTCGAGCGCCGAGGTCGCCTCGTCGAGGATCAGGATCGGCGGCGCCTTGAGGATCGTGCGGGCAATCGCGACGCGCTGCTTCTCGCCGCCGGAAAGTTTGAGGCCGCGCTCGCCGACCATGGCCTGGAAGCCTTCCGGCAGCGAGCGGATAAAGCCGGCGATCTGTGCGGCCTCAGCGGCCGATTCGACCTCCGCCTCGCTGGCCGAAATCCGGCCGTAGCGGATGTTATAGGCAATCGTGTCGTTGAAGAGCACGGTATCCTGCGGCACCATGCCGATGACCGAACGCAGGCTCTTCTGCGTCACCGTCCGCACGTCCTGGCCGTCGACGGTGATCGCCCCCTCCTGCACGTCGTAGAAGCGATAAAGCAGCCGGGAGAGCGTCGACTTGCCGGCGCCCGACGGGCCGACGACGGCAACGGTTTTGCCGGCGGGCACCTCGAAGGTGATGCCCTTGAGGATCGGTCGGGCCGGATCATAGGCGAAATGCACGTCCTTGAAGGCGATAGCCCCCTTGCCGATGACGAGCTCGGCGGCATCGGGGCGATCCACCACTTCCGCCTGCACGTCGAGCAGGTCGAACATATGCTCAATATCCGTCAGGCCCTGGCGGATTTCGCGGTAGACGAAGCCGATGAAATTGAGCGGGATCGCGAGCTGGATCAGCATGGCGTTGACGAAGACGAAATCGCCGAGCGTCTGCTCGCCGCGCTGAACGGCCAGCGCCGACATGATCATCATGACCGCCGTGCCGGCACCGAAGATCAGCGCCTGGCCGAAGTTGAGCCAGCCGAGCGAGGTCCAGACCTGCGTTGCCGCCTTTTCATAGCGCTCCATCGACTTGTCGAAGCGTCGGGCCTCCATGTCCTCGTTGCCGAAATACTTGACCGTTTCGAAGTTCAGGAGCGAGTCGATCGCCTTGGTATTGGCATCTGTGTCGCTGTCGTTCATCGAGCGGCGAATGGCGATGCGCCAGTCGCTCGCCTTGACGGTGAACCAGATGTAGAGCCAGACGGTAACGGCGGTCACGAAGAGATAGCCGAAGCCGTAGCCCCACCAGAAGATCACGGCCGTCAGCAAGAACTCGATCAGTGTCGGCAGGCTGTTCAGGATGGTGAAACGAACAATCGTCTCGATGCCCTTGGTGCCGCGCTCGATGACGCGCGAAAGCCCGCCCGTGCGCCGTTCCAGATGGAAGCGCAGCGAGAGCTGATGCATATGCACGAAGGTCTTGTAGGCGAGCTGGCGGACGGCGTACTGGCCGACGCTTGCAAACAGTGCGTCGCGGAGCTGATTCAGTCCCGCCTGCAGCAGGCGCGCCAGGTTGTAGGCAAGCACCAGCATGACGGCGCCGGTCAGGACCTCCGGCAGGAAGCCCATAACGTCCGGCTTGCCGTTCAGCGCGTCCGTCGCCCATTTGAAGGAATAGGGAACGAGGATCAGAACGACCTTGGCGATGATCAGAATGACCGTTGCCCAGATGACCCGGAGCTTGAGGTCGGCCCTGTCCTTCGGCCACATATAGGGCCAGAGATTGGCAATCGTCTGCAACGGATTGCTCGTATCGGCCGAAACAGTTTTCTTCTGGGGTGCCACGTTCTGATCCGCTCTTACGTTTCGCGCTGCTCTTCGTCCTCACATCGAGGTCGATTCAGGCCGTAGCCCGAGACAAGCAACGCCACCATCACCGTTCAATGAAAAGCGGCGCCTCGTTGAAGGCGCCGCCCTGGATCGAGAGATAGGCATCCAACGCCGCCGCCGCAATGTGCCGGCGGACGATCGGCTGCCTATTGCTCGTGTTTCATGTGCTTTCTGTGAATCTCGCGGGATTCGTCATCGGGCAACGCCTTATCCGGCACGCCGAAAACCTGCCCCGGGCGAATGCGGTCCGGGTCTTCGATCTGGTCCTGGTTGGCAAGGTAGATCGTGGTGTAGCGCAAGCCCGCACCATAGACGCGACGCGATATCTGCCACAGCGTATCGCCGCGACGGATGATCACCGAGGACTTGCTCTCCTTGAGCGGTTCCTGCTGGACGGTCTGCGGCTCTTCCTGCTGGGGGACAGCGGCTGCGGCTTCCGTGCCTTGTACCGGCGTCGTGGCGTCGCTGGCCATCGCGCTGCCTGCGCCCATGACTTTCGCCAGTTCACCCGGCGCAGGGGCATTGCCCTTCTGCTGGGCTTGCCCGTCCGATGCCGGCGTCGCGCTGCCGCGCTCAGCCAGAACCGGACCGACGGTCGCATCGACCTTCGCAAGCGCCGAGGCGACGCTCGGCGCATCCTGCGGCGCCGCCTTCAAGGCTGACAGCGCGTCGGCTGCCGCCTTGGAAGCCCGCGACGCAGCCGCCGCCAGCGCCTGATCGGAACTGTCGGCAAGCCGGAAATCCGCCAGCGACTTCAGTGCAATTTCCGTCGCGGAACGCGCTGCGGCAAGCTGCTCGCCGCTCGGCACCTTGCCGTTGGCATAAAGTCCCTTCAAGAGGGCCAGCGCCTTGCCGGCCTCGGCGCGCACGCCATCAAGACCGGCTGTCGCCGAAGGCGTGCCCGACGGCGCGACTGCGGCAACCTGGGAGCCGGCGGGGCGATCAAAGGGAACCGATGCGCGCATGGCGACCTTGGTGCCATCCTCGTTCAGCATGTCGGCGCGGATGATGTGGCTGCCCACGGTCAACTCGACCTCGCCATCGACAACGAAATTGCCCTTGTCGTCGGCCTTGATTTCGCCGATCAGCTTGTCATCCGCATAGACGCGCACCAGCGCATGCGACTTGGCGCTGCCCGCGACGAACATCTTGCTTCCTTCGATCTCGACGGCGGTCACCTGCAGGCCGGGTACGCCAGCCGTCTTTGCCGGTGCCGAAGACGCGTCGCCGGTTGCCAGCGGCGTCTGCGATGCGACCTCAGCCGGCTTGCCGTCGATTGTCGGCGCGGTTTCACTCTTGGCCGCTTCCGGCGTCGTGATCAGCCGGCTTGCTTCACCCGGCTTGGACACCATGGCGAGAAGCTGTCCCGAGGGGTCCTTGGGAACCGAAACGGTCGCGACTTCCTCGGAGGTCTTCACGGCGCCGTCGTCACCGGTGCTGCGCAGCGTCAACTGATAGTCGCCGGCCGGCAACGGCTTGTCGAACACCGCTGCGAAGTCGCCCGTCGCGCCGACATCGGCGGTACCGACAACGGCATCGCCGCTCAGGATCTCGAGCTTCGAACCGGGCTGCGCGTGCCCAGCGATGACCGTCGATCCATCCGGCTCCACACGCAACACGTCGAACCCGGGCACGGCAGAGTTTTCGGCAGGTGCGTTCGTCGCCGCAGCGTTTGCCGTCGCGCCGGCGGCCTCACCGGCCTTGGTGTCCAGCGGTTTCGCCGTTCCCTCGGTCGCTTGCGGGCCAGAAGCGGTTTCGTTCGACTCTGTCGCATTGCCTGCCGCCGGCTCTTCCGCCGGCTTCTTGGCGTCACCGCGCAAGTTCGGCTGCACCACGAATACCATCAACGCTGTTGCTGCCACGAGGACAGTAATGGCCACCCAGCCGGCCCTATTTTTTATCATGCCACTCTCCACACGGAGCGGAGCAGAACTCCGCGCATGCCCTCTCATCGGCCTGCGGTGCGGGCTAACGCCATGCATTATAGCGCAACAGCAAGCAACCGTCCGATTTCTTCAATCAATCCCTGAAATTGCTAGCGATTCCTGATTCGCCATACAAGCTGTCGGCCCCCCGGCAAACGGCTGAAAACCGGCTTTCCCCTCATTTTTCTTGACCCTTGCTGCGGTGCAATGTCTTTTGGGGGCATGAGCACCGAAAGCACCACGATTCGATCCATCTGCGTCTATTGCGGTTCACAGCCCGGACGCGACAATGCCTATATGGAAGCCGGCCGCGCACTTGGCCGCTCGATCGCCCATCACGGTCTCCGCCTCGTTTATGGTGGCGGCACGCGCGGCATCATGGGAGCCGTCGCCAGCGGCGTCCTTTCGAACGGCGGCGAAGTCACCGGGATCATCCCTGAATTCCTGATGGACAAGGAAGCGACCCGCCACTCACTCGGCCAACTCAACGAGCTGATCGTGACTGCCGACATGCACGAGCGCAAGCACACAATGTTCGAACGCGCCGACGCCTTCGTCGCGCTCCCTGGTGGCATCGGCACGCTGGAAGAGATCGTCGAGATCATGACCTGGGCGCAACTCGGCCGTCACCGCAAGCCGATGGTCTTCGGCAACATCAACAATTTCTGGCGGCCGATGCTCGACCTGCTGCAGCACATGCGCGACGAGGGCTTCGTCCACACCGCGCATCTCGTGCAGCCACTGGTCGTCGACAACGCCGCTGATATCGTGCCGGCCATCCTGGCGGCTGCCAATGGTGGCAATGGCCGCGAGGGCGAGGCAGAGATCATCTCCCGTCTTTGATGGCAGCAAGCACCGACATGAAAAAGGCGCGTCCACCAACGCGCCTTTTTGATTTGGATCGACTGCGAGCCTATTCCGCGGGACTTGCCTGCAGCACCCGGCGCGCCCGGCTTTCGGCCAGCATTGCGCCCGAATAGATCACCAGCGCCGCCCAGATCAGGCCGAAGGCAATGAGCTTCGCCGTGCCGAAGGGTTCATGGAAGACGAAAACGGCAATCAGGAAGATCATCGTCGGGGCGATGTACTGCATGATGCCGATCGTCGACAGGCGCAGCAACTTGGCACCGTTGGCATAGATCATCAATGGAATGGCAGTGACGACACCGCAGGACATCAGCCAGAGAATATCGGCCGTGCCGGTATCTCCGAAATGGCCCTGCCCGGTCGCCTCGAGCCAGATTATATAGCCGAGCGCCGGAACGCTGAGCAGCAGGACTTCCAGGAAAAAGCCCTGGTTCGGACCGACAGGCAGGGTCTTGCGGAAGAAGGCATAGAAGCCCCAGGACAGGCAAAGGCCGATCGATACCCACGGCAGGCCACCGGCATCGAAAGCAAGTACGGCGACCGCGGAGGCCGCAAGCGCAATCGCAACCATCTGCGCCGGGTTCGGCTTCTCCTTCAGCAGCACCGCGCCGAGGAAGATAGAAAACAGCGGGTTGATGTAGTAGCCGAGCGCCGTCTCGATCGCCCGGCCGGCACCGATCGCCCAGACATAGATGCCCCAGTTGATGGTGATCAACACGGCGGTCAGCGCCGCCATGCGCAGCATGCGCGGCGAGCGCAGCGCCACCTTGATGTCATCCGTACGCCCGAGCCAGAGCAGAACCAGGCCTGCAAGCGGCACCGACCACACGATCCGGTGCGCCACCACTTCCGGCGCCGGAATGTGAGCGACGGCCTTCATGAAGAAGGGCAGAAAGCCCCAAAGGAGATAGGCGGTCAGCGCGAAGGCAAAGCCTTTCGCGGAATCGGTGTTTTCGGCGGGTACTTTCGCGTTCGGCTCAGCCATAACATCTTTTCCTGGTGCGTTTGCCGGCGAGCCTTGGTGGAACGAGCCGCTCTCCGATCTCTGCTGCCCGTCTCCCTAAATCGTCTCCGACTCAAGGGCAAAACATGCAGCAATACAAAGTGCGACAGGACCTGTCTGACGGGACGCGCGGCGCTGTAGGGAAGGCGCGGCTTGCCAGCCGGCACAAGCTCCCATGAAGCGTCCTACCCCAATGCGCGGTTATGTACCAATTCATTTCCGTGAAGGGATGGTGAGTTTTACTCATCACCCCGCCGGAGAGGACCCAGTCTTAGCTTGCCGCCGACGTCATTCGGCAGCGATCAGGCCCACATGGTCCCGGTTCTTCAGCAGCTTGAAGATGATGCTGTCCATCAGTGCCTGGAAGGATGCGTCGATGATATTGTCGGAGACGCCCACCGTCCACCAGCGCGCGCCGGTTCCGTCGGTCGATTCGATCAGCACGCGCGTGATCGCCTCGGTGCCGCCGTTGAGGATACGAACCTTATAGTCCGCGAGCTCGAGATCGGCGATCTCCGACTGGTACTTGCCGAGGTCCTTGCGCAGCGCGAGGTCGAGCGCGTTGACGGGCCCGTGCCCTTCGGCAACCGACATCATCGTCTCGCCATCGACCACCACCTTCACCACCGCTTCCGACACGGTCTTCAGATTGCCGTTGGCATCGAAGCGGCGCTCGACCATGACGCGGAAGCTTTCGACGTGGAAGAAGTCCGGCACCGTACCGAGAATGCGGCTCGCGAGCAGCGCGAAACTCGCGTCCGCGCCCTCATAGGCATAGCCGGTCGCTTCCCGCTCCTTGACGATGGCGATCAACTTGTCGAGCTTCGGATCGTCCTTGCTCACAGCGATGCCGCGGCGCTTCAGCGCGTTGATGAAATTGGCCTTGCCGCCCTGGTCCGATACCATGACCTTGCGCAGGTTGCCGATGCTCTCGGGCGCGACATGCTCGTAGGTGCGCGGATCCTTGAGCAGCGCCGAGGCATGGATGCCGGCCTTGGTGGCAAATGCGGATGCGCCGACGTAAGGGGCCTGCTGATCCGGCGAACGGTTCAATAGCTCGTCGAACGAATGGGCGAGCTTCGTCAATTCCTGCAAGCGATCGGCATCGATCGCCGTTTCGAAGCGGCTGGAATAGGTCTCCTTGAGCGCGAGCGTCGGGATCAGTGTGACGAGATTGGCGTTGCCGCAGCGCTCGCCGATGCCGTTCAGCGTTCCCTGGATCTGGCGCACGCCAGCTTCCACCGCGGCCAGCGAATTGGCGACCGCCTGGCCGGTATCGTTATGGGCGTGTATGCCGAGATTGGCGCCGGGCACGCCGGCGGCGATCACCGCGGCGACGATCTCGCGCACCTCCGGTGGCTGCGTGCCCCCATTGGTGTCGCAGAGAACGACCCAGCGGGCGCCGGCTTCAAAGGCCGTCTTCGCACAGGCGAGCGCGTAAGCCGGATTGGCCTTGTAGCCATCGAAGAAATGCTCGCAGTCGACCATCGCCTCACGGCCGGAAGCGACCACGGCCTCGACCGAAGCGCGGATGTTGTCGAGATTTTCCTCGTTGGTACAGCCGAGTGCAACCTCGACATGGTAGTCCCAGCTCTTGGCGACCAGACAGATCGCGTCGCTCTTGGCGGCAAGCAGCGCCGCGAGGCCCGGGTCATTGGACGCCGAAACGCCGGCGCGCTTGGTCATGCCGAAGGCCACAAAAGCGGCCTTCTGCGTGCGCTTGCGCGTGAAAAACTCGGTATCCGTCGGGTTCGCACCCGGATAGCCGCCCTCGATGTAGTCCATGCCGAAGCCGTCGAGCAGGCTCGCAATCGCAATCTTGTCCTCGACCGAAAAGTCGATGCCGGGCGTCTGCTGCCCGTCCCGTAGCGTCGTGTCGAAGAGGTAGATGCGTTCCCTGGTCATGGCTAATCGTCCAACTGCTCTGTTCTTGCCTGGTCTTACTTGGTCTTGCCTGCGTATCTGTCCGTGGCGCGGATCAGCCGGTCGAGAATGCCCGGCTCGGAATAGGCGTGCCCTGCCCCCTCGATCAGGTGCAACTCGGACCCGGGCCAGGCCTTATGCAACTGCCAGGCATATTTCGCCGGACAAGGCATGTCGTAGCGCCCATGGATGATAACCCCGGGAATGCCGTGAAGCCGGTGAACATCCCGCAACAATTGGCCATCCTCCATCCAGCCGGCATTGACGAAGAAGTGGTTTTCGATGCGCGCGAAGGCGTCGGCATATTCGTCGTCCTCGAAGGGAGCGCTGGTCGATAGTTCCGGCAGCAGCGTAATCGTCTCGCCTTCCCAGATGCTCCAGGCCTTTGCAGCCGCAAGGCGCGTTGCCTTGTCGTCGCTCGTCAGGCGACGGTGATAGGCGTGCATCATCTCGTGCCGCTCTGCTTCCGGGATCGGCGCGATGAACCGCTCCCACTTGTCCGGGAACATTTCCGAGACGCCGAATTGATAGTACCAGTCGAGTTCGGCTTTCGTCAGCGTATAGATGCCGCGCAGCACGAGTTCCGAAACCCGCTCCGGATGCTTCTCGGCATAGGCGAGCGCAAGCGTCGATCCCCAGGAGCCACCGAAGACCAGCCACTTGTCGACCCCGGCCTCTGCGCGCAGTCGCTCGATATCGGCAACGAGATGCCATGTGGTGTTGGCCTCGATCTTCGCATGCGGTGTCGACTTGCCGCAGCCGCGCTGGTCGAACAGGGTCACATCATAGAGTGTCGGGTCGAAAAGGCGGCGATGATTGGCAGAAATCGTGCCGCCGGGCCCGCCGTGCAGGAAGACGGCAGGCTTGGCGCCTGGCGTGCCAACCTTTTCCCAATAGATCACGTGACCGTCACCGACATCGAGGTGGCCCGAGGCATAGGGTTCGATTTCCGGATAGAGCGTACGCAATACAGTCGTCATTTTCAGTCTTTCGTCAGCGGCCAGTGCACGGTGTCGTAGTCCGGGTGCTGGCGGTTCGTTTCCAGTATGATCAGATGGCGGGTGGCGGACACCTCGCTGCCGTCATCCGTCTCTTTTTCCGGCAGCCCGGCGAGCCGCGAGAACCAGAGGACTCGGGACTCGACGCCGGCCTGATAGAGAGGCAACACATCATCCGGATCGTCGAGCGAACCGAGCGTGATGTTGATGAAACCCGCATCCGGCATGTCGTAAAACAGCGGCGTGCCGCAGTGGCTGCAGAAGCCGCGACGGACCAGATGCGACGAGCGGAACCAGGACGGCTGGCCGCGGGTAATGTCGAAACTGTCACGCGCGACGTTCGCCAGCGGCATGAAGTAGTTTCCGGCCGCCTTCTGGCACATTCGGCAATGGCAGATATGCGGATCCGCGAGCGTGCCTTCGGCGCGGTAGCGGACGGCGCCACACTGGCATCCACCGGTATAGATGCGGGAGATGGTCACCGGAACGCTCCCGATGGATGCCATTGCTCGGTTTCATGGTCCGGGTGCTGGAAGGAGATGATGCTTTCCTGCCGCGCGTAGAAGTCCGGATCCTCCAGGACCGGCTGCTCGAAGATCGTCTCGACCCAGGGAAGGCGCGAGGCGTAGTTGACCTGGATCTTCGGTGCGAGATCGGTGCGATCGTCAAAGGTGCCGATCGCGATCTCGATACCGCCGGGATGCCGGTAGGTCATCGGCGTGCCGCATTTCGGGCAGAAGCCGCGATCGATGTTGACGGAGGACTGGAAGTAGCTCGGCTCGTCCCGCACCCATTCGACGCCGTCTTTCGGCGCCGTCACCAGCGCAGAGAAGAACGAGCCGAATTGCTTCTGGCACATGCGGCAATGGCAGATCGACGGGCGGCCGAGTTGACCGCGGATACGGAAGCGGACTGCGCCACACTGGCAGCCGCCTGTTCGAACGTTTTCGCTCATCGTCTTTCCTCCGGGGGCCAGGTTTCGGTGTCGTGGTCGGGATGCTGGTAGGAAACGAGATCGGTCAGGAATTCGACCGCGTCCGGATCCTCCATCGTAGCAACTCCGGGCAATTCCGATATGTGATCGGTATAGGGCAACTTGCGCTCGATGCCCCACTGGACGGTCGGCACGATGCCCTGCGGTTCGTCGAAAGCGGCAATCGCCAGGGCCATGCCGTCCGGCGCCTCATAGGTCAGCGGCGTACCACAATCACCGCAGAAACCGCGCCGTGCTGCGTTGGAGGACTGAAAGCGCTTGGGTTCGCCGCGCGTCCAGGTGACGTGCGCGCCGCGAACCGAAACCAGCGGCATGTAGAAGTTGCCGCTCGCTTTCTGGCACATGCGGCAATGGCAGACGGAGGCGTCGCCGAGCCTGCCCTCGACACGGAAACGGACCGCGCCGCACTGGCAGCCGCCAGTATAATAGGGCCTGTTGTCGAGACTCATCGCAACTCCTCCTCAGCCCGGCGCGTGGCAGACGGCTTCGATATTGTTGCCGTCGGGATCGAGCACGAAGGCCCCGTAGTAGTCGGGGTGGTAGTGCGGCCTCAGTCCCGGCTCGCCATTGTCGCGCCCGCCGGCCGCCATCGCCGCTTCGTAGAAGGCATCGACTTCCGCGCGGTTCCGCGCCGAAAACGCATAGTGCCGACCCGAGCCAGCCGCATCCACCTCGTGCAACCAAAAGACCGGCCGTTCGCGGCCATAGCCGCCGACCCTGACGCCGCCGGTATGTTCCACCGGCACCACCATCAGCAGCGAGGCGCCGAGCGGAGCGAAGGCCTTGTCGTAGAACGACCGCGACCGGCCGAAATCCGCGACCGGAATGCCCGTATGGTCGATCATCGCACGAACTCCTCTTTCATGCATGCACTCCGCGTTTCCGCCGTCCCCGGATGGCTCTGTCCGGTCCCGATCAATGCGACCGGGCAAGACACGCCGCCAGGCTCGCGATCACCGCTTGATATCCCAGGTCGTCACACGCTCGCCGGTTGCCGGATCCTTGCCGTCCTTGAGCTGGATTCCTTGCGCCACTAGATCGTCGCGGATTTTGTCGGCCTCGGCGAAGTTCTTCGCCTTCAGCAGTTCCAGGCGGGCACGGACACGGCTGTCGATGTCGTGCACCACGGCTTCGTCCAGCTCGACCGCCTCGGGCACGACGCCGATGAGGGCCGCACTGGCAGCGAAGGTGCCGAGCAGCTTGGGATCGGCCGCCGCCTTCTGAGCGAGAGCATGGAGCGCCTGAACGGCAGCGACGGTGTTGAGATCGTCCGCAAGTGCGGCAACCACCGCCGGATCGGCCTCACCCGTTGCACCGTCCGGCACCGGCCACTTGGAAAGCAGATGTTCGGCTTCCTCCAGCCGCTTCACCGAGAAATCGATCGGCTCGCGATAATGCGTCATCAGCATGGCGAGCCTCAGCACTTCGCCCGGCCACTGGCGGCCGGCGAACTTCTCGGTGTGCAGCAATTCGTAGATGGTGACGAAATTGCCTTCCGACTTCGACATCTTGCGGCCTTCGACCTGCAGGAAGCCGTTGTGCATCCAGACATTCGCCATCACCTCTGTGCCGTGGGCGCAACGCGACTGGGCGATCTCATTCTCATGGTGCGGGAAGATCAAGTCGAGCCCGCCGCCGTGAATGTCGAAGACCTCGCCGAGATAGCGTCCGCTCATGGCCGAGCACTCGATGTGCCAGCCCGGGCGGCCCCGGCCCCATGGACTTTCCCAACCCGGCTCGCTGTCGGTCGAGAGCTTCCACAGCACGAAGTCGCCCGGGTTCTTCTTGTGTGCTTCCACGGCAATGCGGGCGCCTGCCTGTTGTTCGTCCAGGTTGCGCTTCGAAAGCTGGCCATAGTCGGCCATCGACTTGGTATCGAACAGCACCTCGCCGCCGGCCTGATAGGCATGGCCCTTGGCGATCAGCTTCTCGATGATCTCGATCATCTGCGCGATGTTGTCGGTCGCCCGCGGCTGCACATTCGGATCGAGGCAGCCGAGCGCCTTGGCATCCGCAAGAAACTGGGTTTCGGTCTTCTCCGTCACGCGCCGGATCGCTTCGTTGAGCGGCAGCGTCGGATAATCGCGCAGCGCCCGCGCGTTGATCTTGTCGTCGACGTCGGTGATGTTGCGGACATAGGTGACGTGCTCGGCACCATGGACATGGCGCAAAAGCCGGAACAAAACGTCGAAGACGATCACGGGCCGGGCATTGCCGATATGGGCATAGTCATAGACCGTCGGGCCGCAGACATACATGCGGACGTTGTCGGGATCGATCGGCCGGAAGTCGACCTTTTCCCGCGTCAGCGTGTTGTACAGCTTCAATGTCGGCGCTCCGCCCATTCCCATTCTCCAATACGCTTACAACCGGCGAAATACGGCGCCCGGGAGGCCCGCGCGTTTGTCATCTTGGATTTTAGGAGACGAAAACGGCCAGGCCAGCGGGACGCTAGCGAATAATCTTCCGGCAGATAATGCAGATAACCGTTTTCATGCGCCCACTTATCGCGCGTCACCCGATTTCGGTCAAGAGGTCAGCCGCATGCAAGCACAGTCGGCTATCGAAACGGAAACGGCGGCCATGGATTTGTCATGATTAGGCTTATCTGGAAGCGCCATGCGGAAAACAGATTCGCGGTGTAGTTGGTTCTGCACCACGGGTTCCTGTCTCCGGAGAACAGGGAGGAGCATCGTTTTCGCGCCGAAAGACGAAAACGGAATGTATCCGGTTCGGGAAAGCATCAAGGAGTGAATGCAAGTGAAAGCCGCAAAGACCAAAGAAATCGCCAAGCCAACCAATCTCGTCGAACAGTACCGTCCGCTCGGCCTGAAGGCCGTGCTCGCCGCTGCACTGCAAGCGAAGGGAAAGTCGGCGACCAAACTGACCAAGCGGCCCGCCTAACCCCTGGGTTGTTCGTTCAAAACAGGGACATCTGCCCGCTATCGGGCATGTCCGGTTTGCTTTTGCCCTTAGGCGGGACATCCAATATCGTCTTGGGTGTCACCGCGTCCTGAATGTCCGGGCCGGTATTGGCGACCTTGTTGACCTTGTCGGAGACAGGGATTGCCTCGAAATAATCCTCCGCCGCCGGGCCGAAGAGATCCGCGACTTCGCGCGGTTCCTGCGTCTTGCAATCCAGCCAACGGGCAAAATCCTCGGGCTGGATGACGACAGGCATGCGGTCGTGGATCTGCCGGATGGAGGCGTTGGCTGCCGTCGTGAGGATCGCAGCGGTGTCGACTTCGGAACCGTCGGCTGACGACCAGGTCTCCATCAGGCCGGCGAAGGCGACAATGCCGCCCTTTCGCGGCAGCACCCAATAGGCCTGCGACGGCTCACGGCTGCCCTTCGGCGGCCGGCGCCATTCGTAGAAACCCGAGGCCGGAACGAGAATGCGGCGGTGTCGCATGGCGGCGCGAAACGACGCCTTTTCGATCGCCGATTCGGCGCGGGCATTGATGAGCAACGGAAAATCGCGCGGGTCCTTGACCCAGCCAGGCATGAAACCCCAGCGCACGAGAACGGCCTTGCGCTCGGGAAGGTTGCTGCCGGGCTGAGCGCGCTCGCCTGCGACGACGACCATGATCGGCTGTGTCGGCGCTATGTTGAATCGCGCCGGGAAGTCATCGCTTTCCAGCAGGCCGAACAATTCCATGAGTTCTTCCGGCGTCGCCGTCAGCGCAAAACGTCCGCACATGACACGGATGTGGCACTTCACGTAGGATGGGTCAACGTTACTGAGGCAATTTGATTCCCGATGTCGACCAAACCCGAACTCGCCTCCTCCGTCATTCTCGAACGCGACGGCCGTTACCTGCTCGTAAGGCGGGCCAATCCGCCGTCGGCCGACATGTACGCCTTTCCCGGCGGACGGGCGGAACCCGGAGAGACGCCGGCTGAAACGGCACTCCGCGAGCTTTGGGAAGAGACGGGCATCAAAGCGCGCAATCCCGTGCTGTTTGAAACCTATGACCTGCCCGGCAAAGAATCGGAAGGGCGCCATTTCCTGCTCTCGGTTTTCAGAGCGGAGGCGAGCGCCGATGCGGTTGCCGTTGCCAGCGACGATGCCGCCGGGCTTGGCTGGTTCACGCCCGCCGAAATCTTTGCCCTGCCGATCCCGGACAGCGTGCGCGAATGCGTGGAAAGGCTCACGGATATCGGCACGGAATCCAGCCGCGGCCTTGAAACCGCCGTCAATTCGGGCTTGGTGAAGCCATGATCACTGCCCCGATCCTCGCGCGGCTCGCCCTGGCCGGTTTCGCGCTGACAGCCGCCACCGGCGCGGCGGCGCAAAAAACAACGTCGAACGAACCGGCGACGACCGAGGCCGCGACCTCGGCCCCCGTCGTCGCGGAAGAGAAACCCACACCCTACGACCAGAGGTTGATTCGGCTTTCCGAAATTCTTGGTTCCGTCCATTATCTCAGGAACCTTTGCGTCAAGGAGCCCGAGGATGTCTGGCGCCGTTCGATGCAGGAATTGATCGACAAGGAGACGGCGGACGAGATCAAACGGCGCGAAAGGATGACCGCCGCCTTCAACCGTGGGTACCGCACCTTCGCCTCCGTTTATACAACCTGCACGGGACCGGCTATCGTCGCCGAGCAGCGATACCGTGCCGAAGGCGCAACACTTGCGTCAGAAATCGTCGCCCGCTTTGGAAATTAGCAATAAATTAACCTCTTTTCTCACGACCCCGTGTCGTTTCGGGAAAAGGCTGCTAAGTTCGTTAAGAGAGTGGTAAGAAGTGGCGAGTCCGTCACGGTCGTTCAGTTGGAGTTCAGCCGGACGGCCAAAGAATGAACCGCTTGCACAATGGAAGTCGCATGGAACGAATGATGGAACCAAGCCTGACCGACATCGATGACATGATCGTCCACGAGAAAATGCAGGCTGCGCTGGAACACCAGAGCGAAGCCTGGGCGGACGGCATGGCTGATGGTATCGAGCCGGAAATCATCGCCGATGCGGCCATTGCGCTCGCCATGCGGGAAACCGTTCGGCTTCATGGCGAAGATGGTGCCGAAGCGATGCTCAAGTCGCTTCGCGAGCGCGTGCTCGCCGGTGAATTCTCACCCCAGCGCACGCTTCAGTAATATCAGGACTGCCCGATGAGTCGGAATCTTGCAAACCGGACCCTTCCGGTTCGCCTCGCTACGCTGCTTTTGGCCGGTGTCGCCTTGAGCACCCAGGCAGCGTTCTCGCCCGCCTTTGCTCTCAGCGAATTGCAGGGTGCGCCGCAACCCGTTCCCACCGAGCAGCCCGCTGCCGGCGAGCAGAAGGCGACGCCGCCCGTGGCCGAACCCGTCGCGGAGGAGCCAGAAGAGGAAGAAAAGCTTCCGCTCGAAATCCCCACGCCCGATCCGCTGATCAACAAGTCAGCGACGATCACCAAGGACGTGGCCCCCACGGCCGAGGAGCCGGAGCCGGCCGGGCCTGTCGAGGTCCTGACCGACGTTTCCAAGATACCGGCGCCGGTCGCCCGGATGCGCGAGCTGATCGTCGAGGCGGCCGCTTCCGGCGATATCGAGCGCCTGCGCCCGCTGCTCGGCAAGGGCCCGAACCAGACCCAGGTCACCGGTGTCACCGGCGACGAAGACCCGGTTGCGGTCCTGAAGAGCCTCTCGGGCGACCAGGAAGGCGTCGAGATTCTGGCGATCCTGCTCGACGTGCTGTCGACCGGCTTCGTGCTGGTGGACAAGGGCACGCCGCAGGAGGCCTATGTCTGGCCATACTTCGCGGAAAAGAAGCTCTCCTCGCTGACGGCACCGGAAAAGGTCGACCTGTTCCGCCTGATCACCGCAGGGGATTTTGCCGACATGGAAGAGTTCGGCAGCTACAACTTCTACCGCGTCGGCATCATGCCGGACGGAAAGTGGAAATTCTTCATCGCCGGCGACTGACCGCCGGCGACCGCGCTTGCCGATCCTCTCCGAACATCCTACCTCTTCGCCAAGAGATCACGAAGGTGCCAGGTCGAGTCGACCGGGATTGCCATCGTGATCGGTCTTTGTTGTTGCGCATTTCCGAACGCAAAACCGCTACGCATTTTTGCTGGAAATGCTCTGCAGCGCCGCGTGTCTGATCAGACATGCAAAGGTCGCTGTAGCACTTCGAGTTGCTGCATGTTTCCTTTAATCGGCTACGACTAAAGGAAACATGCAGTAGGTTAGAGCGGGGTTTCCACCCCACCGAGCAGGATTCGAACGATGCCCAGAATTCGCCTCGACGACCGCGCGATTGTCGCCGTCTCCGGCAAGGACGCAGAAGATCTTCTCCAGGGACTGATCACCACCGACCTCGACGCGCTGGCACCCGACGAAGCGCGGCCCGGGGCGCTTTTGACGCCACAGGGCAAGATCCTGTTCGACTTCATGATTTCCCGTGACGGCGACGGCCTCCGGCTGGAAACCGCGCGCGACCAGGCGGAGGCCCTGCTGAAGCGTTTGACGATGTACAAGCTCCGATCGGCGGTGGATCTGTCGATCGATGCGTCGGCCGTTGTCACTGTGATATTTGACGAAGCTCCGCCTGATGGTGCCTACCGGGATCACCGCTTCGAGAAGGCCGGGATAACGCTCTTCCGCAGCTATGGGGACGCAGCCGGCAACACTGCCAGTGTCGAAGAACACGAGCGGCTTCGCATCGCCGCGGGCGTCGCAACCGCCGGGACCGACTATGCGGCGCAAGATGCTTTTCCGCATGACGTTCTCCTGGACAAGAACGGCGGCCTTTCCTTCAAGAAGGGCTGCTACGTCGGCCAGGAAGTGGTGTCTCGGATGCAGCACCGCGGCACGCCGCGCCGCCGGGTCGTGATCGTTTCCGCCGAAACGGCGCTCCCCCCGACCGGAACGACGATCACCGCGAACGACAAGGCCATCGGCGCGTTGGGCACCGTCCAGGGCAAGTCCGCGCTTGCGATCGTGCGCATCGACAAGGCCGGCGAGGCCATGGCGAATGGGGTCCCGCTACTTGCCGGCGACGTGGCGGTGACCATGGTTCTGCCCGAATGGACCGGGCTCACCTTCCCGACGAGCGCCGACGAGGCAAGCGCGTGACCACGACCCGCGCCTGGCAGCGCATGCTCTCCGGCCGTCGGTTGGATCTTCTCGACCCGTCACCGCTCGACGTCGAGATCAGCGATATCGCCCATGGG
Source organism: Ensifer sp. B1-9 (assembly GCF_050474445.1). Lineage (NCBI taxonomy): Bacteria > Pseudomonadati > Pseudomonadota > Alphaproteobacteria > Hyphomicrobiales > Rhizobiaceae > Ensifer > Ensifer sp. B1-9. The sequence goes on along the minus strand of NZ_JBCHVG010000002.1, from coordinate 267,976 downwards.
CTGGCGCGTGTTGCGCGCTGGAACGGCCAGACCGCCGGCGACCATGCCTTCTCGGTGGCGCAGCACAGCCTGATGGTCGAGGACATCTTTCGCCGCAGCTACAGATGCAGCGCCGACGATTGCCTGCTGGCCCTTCTGCACGACGCGCCGGAATATGTGATCGGCGACATGATCTCGCCATTCAAGGCGGTGGTCGGCGGCGGCTACAAGTCGGTGGAGAAGCGGCTGGAAAGTGCCATCCATCTCAGATTCGGCCTGCCGCCTCATTGCTCCAAAGAGCTGAAGGATCGCATCAAGAAGGCAGATCATGTCGCCGCCTATTTCGAAGCGACGGTGCTCGCCGGCTTTTCCGTGGAGGAGGCGCGCAAGTTCTTCGGTCAACCACGCGGCATCACCCGCGAAACCCTGCTGATCGATCCCTTGCCGGCAGTCGAAGCGCAACGGCTGTTCACGGAGCGCTTCCAGGTTCTGGAAGCGCAGCGCCTGCCGGCCCGAGCGGACATCTGACATGCCCAATATCGTCGTTTCGCCACTCGCCCGCATTGCCGAGATGGCCGTTCGCCACGGCTGTACCGAGATGATCAGCCTGGTCGCCAAAGGGCAGGATTTTCATCGTCCGGGCGTCATCACCAAGGCGCGGCACCTGACACTGGGCATGAACGACATCACTTTCGCCGGCACCGGCGATCTGGTGGCACCGCAGGAAGACCATGTCCGGCAGATCATCGCCTTTGCGCGCGAATGGGACCGCGCGCGGCCGCTGCTCGTCCATTGCTGGATGGGCGTTTCCCGTTCGCCCGCAGCCGCGCTCATCGCGGCGCTTGCGGCCGAGCCGGACCAGGATGACTCAGGATTGGTGCAGCGCCTGCGGCGGGCCTCGCCCTTCGCGACCCCGAATAGCCGGCTCATCGAAATCGGCGATGCGGTGCTCGAGCGCAACGGACGGCTGATCGCCGCCGTTCGCATGATCGGCCGGGGAGCGGATGCGGACGGCAACGCACCCTTCGTCCTGCCGCTTCTTGTCGAGGGAGCAACCGTTGCCGACTGAGACGCAGCCGACGACCGTCGAAATCGGCCTCAATGCGGCGATCGTCGCCGTCGTCCAGCGCAGCCCGCGCATTCTCGCCGTCAGCGAAGCGGATGGCGATGCGCGCGACAGCCTGCCCTTCGGCCCCTTCGACCCTGCGCTCCACCGGACATTCGAGACGAGCCTGCGCGATCGCGTCGAAAAGCGAACTGCGCTGAAGCTCGGCTATATCGAGCAGCTCTACACCTTTGGTGATCGCGGCCGCCAGCGGCTTCCGGGCGAAGAAGGCAAACACATGGTCTCGGTCGGCTACCTGGCGCTGACCCGGACCGATGCCGAAAATACCGAACGCTTGGCCGAAGCCGGCGCGCACTGGCGTGATTGGTACGGCTACCTGCCGTGGGAGGATTGGCGTCAGGGCCGTCCGTCAATCCTCGATCAAGCGATCCTGCCGGGGCTTGCCCGCTGGGAGACTGGCGCCACCGGCGACGAGCGGGCGGGACCGATTGCGCAACGCCGGGCGCGCATCCGCCTCGCCTTCGGCCTCGACGATTTCCCCTGGGATGAAGAGCGCGTGCTGGAGCGCTACGAACTGCTCTATGAGGCCGGGCTGGTCCACGAGGCGGTCATCGACGGCCACGGCAACGGCCACGAGGTTCTGACCGCCGGGCAGGCGATGCGCCATGACCACAGACGCATCGTGGCAACTGCGATCGCGAGACTGCGCGGCAAGATCAAGTACCGGCCGGTCATCTTCGAGCTGATGCCGCCGGAGTTCACGCTGACCGACCTGCAAGCGACTGTAGAGGCGATTTCCGGCCGCCACCTGCACAAGCAGAACTTCCGCCGTCTCGTCGAAGGCGCAGAACTGGTGGAGCCGACCGGCATGACGCTCTCGTCGACCGGTGGCCGGCCGGCCGCGCTCTTCCGCTTCCGTCGCCAGATCCTCGACGAGCGCCCCGCCCCGGGCCTCAAGGTTGGCGGGCGATGATGCCAGCCGTCAATCGGTGAAAGCGGCGCTGCACTTAAAAACATCCTGAGACGCGACTTACATTGGCTGGATCATGATATGGTTGGCGCAGTGGGTGGAGACGAAACGCTCGTGGCCTGCGCTCCGCCAGAACGATGCGAAATTTTCGACTGAGGTAAGCCCAATGCTACTCGCACTGACCCTGCTGACGTCGCTGCTCGGCAGCCCGCCGCAATCGGGGATCGACGAGAAGCCGAAGATGCCCGACTATTTCAAGAATCAGCTCGGCTCGCAGCCGCAGACAACGATCTGCAATCTCAGCAGCCAGGATTCGAACGGACAGTTCCGAACCTGCCGCTATGATTGCGGCACGCAAATCACCGTCGGCCAACGTTTCGTCTGCCCGTTCATCATGCAGCGCTGACCCCACCGAGGGTGGCGGACTACCGCTCGATCACCACATCAAGTCCGATGTCGAGCGTCGGCGCAGCCATGGTGATCTTGGAGGTCGAGATGTAATCGACGCCGCTCTCGGCGATCGCCCGCACCGTATCGATCTTGACGTTGCCGGAGGCTTCGAGCCGGGTGCGGCGGGGGTCGAGTGCATAGGCGTCGGCGGAAAGCTGCCAGTGCGCCCGGTTGACCGCGACCGCCTCGCGAAGAAGGTCCGGACCCATATTGTCGAGCAGGATCACGTCGGGCGCCGCTGTCAGCGCCTCACGCATCTGCTCCAGACCATCGACCTCGATCTCGATCTTGACGAGATGGCCGCAATAGGCCCGCGCCGCGTGAATGGCACTGGCAACGCCGCCCGAAACGGCGATGTGGTTGTCCTTGATCAGCACCGCGTCATCGAGGCCGTAGCGATGGTTGGAACCGCCGCCGAGGCGCACGGCATATTTTTCGAGCGCGCGCAGCCCCGGGATGGTCTTGCGGGTGCAGCAGATCTTCGCGCGGGTATGGGCGATCTCGTCGGCGAATTTCGCCGTATAGGTCGCAATGCCCGAGAGATGCATGAGGAAGTTCAGCCCGACACGCTCGGCTGACAACAGACCGCGGGCGCGACCGGAAATGCGAGCGATGGCTGTTCCGGCCGCCACTCGGTCTCCGTCCGCCACCAGTGCTTCGACGCGGATCGACGGATCGACAAGGCGGAAGGCCGCCCGGGCGAGATCCAGCCCGGCGACGACGCCCGGATCGCGGGCATTCATGCCGGCCGTTGCCGTCAGTTCCGGCCCGATCGTCGACAGCGTGGTGATGTCGCCGGCACGGCCGAGGTCCTCTGTCAGTGCGGCGCGCACCTGGTCCTCGATCATCAGTGCGGGCAGTTCGGGGCGGAGGGCTGCGGTCATTATCACTGGTCCTGATGTTCAATCGAATAGGCGGCGGCCGGCAGATGCCGGCCTGCTGCAGGTTGCCTTGAACCCTAACCGGTTCAAGGGCGCAGCAATTCAAAGCGCTACGGCGATCTATGCGCGGCAGAGAGGACGCGCAGCGCCGTAGTTCATGCCGCTTCCGTTTCCGCCAGCTCCTGGGCCAAACGGTTGGCGTCGGCGAGCGTCAAATAGGTGCGGCGGCGCCATTCCGGCCGCTCCGACGGGCAATCGGCGCGGAAGTGACCCCCACGGCTTTCGGTGCGACGAAGCGCGCCGACAGTGATCAGCTTGGCGGTCGTGATGATGTTGGTGAAGCGCATGCGGGTATTCTCGCGCTCGAGCACCGCGATCTCCCGGATTGCTTTCAGCAAGCTCTCGCGGGTGCGGATCACGCCGACGCAATCGCTCATGACCTGGCGGAGAATCTTGAGCTGCGGGCTGTCCTCCACCGTCACGGGGTCGTCGTTTTCGCCGGCATTGTCGCCCCATTCGGTGAGCTGCGGCGTCGGCAGCGTGCCCTTGATGTTCTCGGCAATGCGGGCCGCAAAGACGACCGCTTCGAGCAGCGAGTTGGACGCGAGGCGGTTGGCGCCGTGCACGCCGGTCGAGGTCACCTCGCCGGCGGCCCAGAGGCCATCGATCGAGGTGCGGCCTTCAGCATCGGTGAGTACGCCGCCCATGTGATAGTGGACCGCCGGCACCACCGGGATCGGCTGGGTCACCGGATCGATGCCGGCCGCGATGCACGAGGCATAGACGGTCGGGAACATCTCGGGGAAATGTTTGCCGACCGCCCTGGTGCAATCGAGGAAGGCGCCGCGCCCGGCCTGGACCTCGGCGAAGACCCCGCGCGAAACGATATCGCGGGGTGCAAGCTCGCCGTCCGGGTGGATATCGAGCATGAAGCGGTGTCCGGCCGCATTCAAGAGATGGGCGCCGTCGCCACGAAGAGCCTCGGTCGCAAGCGGCGCCGGGTCCTTGCCGATGTTGATCGCGGTCGGGTGGAATTGCACGAATTCCGGATCGGCGACGATCGCGCCGGCACGCGCCGCCATGCCGACCCCCTGCCCGCAAGCTTCCCACGGATTGGTCGTTACCGCATAGAGATGGCCGACCCCTCCCGAGCAAAGCACGACGGCACGCGCCGGGAACGATACGCGCTTCTTCGACTGCCCTGCATCCGGACGCGCGATGACACCGGAGATGAACCGGCCCTCGCGAACCAGTTCCTCGACGACGTACCCCTCGATTACGCGGATTGAAGGCGTCTTGCGCACCGCGGCAATCAGCGCCTCCATGATCGCCTTGCCGGCCATGTCACCTTTGACCCGGACGATGCGGCGTTCGGAATGCGCCGCCTCGCGCGAGAGCAGCAACTTGCCTTCGAGGTCGCGATCGAAGGGCACGCCATATTCCAAGAGATCGTGAATGCGCGCCGGACCTTCGGCCACCATCATCCGCGTCATCTTCTCGTCGACAATGCCGGCGCCGGCGGTGAGCGTGTCGGCGACATGCTTCTCGAATGTGTCGCCGGGGCTCATGGCCGCGGCGATGCCGCCCTGCGCCCAGGCTGAGGAAGCGCCATGGCCGATCGGTGCGGCAGCAAGGATCGTTACCGGCCGGGGGCTCAGCTTCAGCGCACAGAACAGCCCGGCCAAGCCACCGCCGACGATGACGATGTCGTCAATCCCGTTGAAGGATTGCGGGCGAAAATGGTCGGTCAGCATGGTTCATTCTCCTCCAATGCGCATGCCTGCATCCGGATGAACATCACCCGGCAGAATTGTTACTGCTTGAGATTCACCATGCGTTCGACCGCCAGGCGGGCGCGATCGGCGATTGCGGGGTCGACGAGAACCTCCTCCGTCATGGTGAGCAGGCTGTCGAGGATCTTCGGCAGCGTGATGCGCTTCATGTGCGGACAGAGGTTGCACGGCTTGACGAATTCGACGCCCTCGATCTCGGCCTGGATGTTCGATGCCATCGAGCATTCGGTGACGAGCAGCACCTTCGACGGGCGGTTGTCCTTGACATAGTTGATCATGCCCGACGTCGAACCGGCGAAGTCGCAGACGGCAATCACATCCGGATGGCATTCCGGATGGCCGATGATTTCGATCCCCGGGTTGGCTTCCTTGTAGGCAAGCAACTCGGCAGCGGTGAAGCGCTCGTGCACCTCGCAATGGCCCTTCCAGGTCAGGATCTTCTTGTTGGTCTGGCGCGCGACGTTCATTGCCAGATATTCGTCGGGGATGCAGAGCACCGTGTCGGACTCCAGGCTTTCGACGACGGCGAGCACGTTCGAAGAGGTGCAGCAGATGTCGGTCTCGGCCTTCACGTCGGCCGACGTGTTCACGTAGGTCACGACCGGAACGCCCGGATAGCGCTGCTTCAAGAGGCGCACGTCGGCACCGGTGATCGATTCCGACAGCGAACAGCCGGCCTTGGCGTCGGGGATCAGAACCGTTTTTTCCGGGTTCAGCAGCTTCGACGTTTCCGCCATGAAGTGCACGCCGCATTGGATGATGATCTCGGCATCGACCTTCGTGGCGTCGCGCGCAAGCTGCAGCGAATCGCCGACAATATCGGCGACGCAGTGGAAGATGTCGGGCGTCTGATAATTGTGTGCGAGAATGACGGCATTGCGCTCTTTCTTCAGCCGGTTGATGGCATGAACATAGGGCGCATAGGCCGGCCACTCGATCGCCGGGATGAAATCCTTCACCTTCTCGTAGAGATGCTCGGTCTCGCGCGCGACCGCAGGCGTGAAGGCAAGCTCGGGTCTTTCGATGATACCGAAACGCTCCGCGGCGGTGACAGGGACCGGGTTCGCTACCGCCTCAGTGCGGGGTGCAAGGCGCGTCATCGAGATCTCCTTTCCGCCCCTTTTTTCGGGCGGGCTTTCAATTATGCTCAAACTGAGCATAATTGAACCAAAACAAAAGCGGCAAAGCCGCATGGGTTGATTTAGAAAGTTTTGTGACAGAATTCAAGAATGGAGCGCTGCTTTTCGCAGCGCCCCCGATTTTGATGGGCGATCAGGCCATGGCCGGCCGTGCCACGCCCTTTTCCTCGATCGGCCAATGGACGATCGCCGCGAAGACGCCGAGCGCCACGCCGAGCCACCAAACCGGATCATAGGAACCGAAGTGGTCGTAGAGATAGCCGCCCATCCACACGCCCAGGAACGAGCCGACCTGATGCGAGAGAAAGACGATGCCTCCGAGCAGGCCGAGGTGGCGGGTGCCGAACATGATGGCGACGAGCGCGTTGGTCGGCGGCACGGTCGACAGCCAGAGCAGGCCCATGACGATCGCGAAGACGATGACGGAGACCGGCGTCTGCGGCAGCAGCAGGAAGGCCGTCACCGCCACCGAGCGGGCGAGATAGATCAGCGCGAGGAAATAGGGCTTCGAATAGCGCTGCGCGATGAACCCCGCCGACAGCGAACCGATGATGTTGAAGAAGCCGATCAGCGCCAGCGCAATCACCGCATAGCGCGCGTCGATGCCGATATCGCCGATATAGGCCGGGAAATGCGCGGTGATGAAAGCGACCTGATAGCCGCAAACGAAGAAGCCCGAAACCAGGAGCAGGTAACTCCTGTGGCCGAGCGCTTCCTTCAGCGCCTCGCCGATCGACTGCTTGTACTGCGCCTCGCTCTGGCGACCGGAGGATGCATTGCCGCGCAGCGGGATGGCAAAGAACGGCACCAGCAGCATGAGGATGCCGAGATAGACCAGGCTGTCCGACCAGCCATAGGCGGAGATCAGCCCCTGGCTCAAAGGCGCGAACAGGAACATGCCGGCCGAGCCCGCCGCCGTGCAGATGCCGAAGGCGAGCGACCGCTGATGCGGCGTGACGTTACGGGCGAAGGCTGACAGGAGAATGCCGAAGGAGCCGGAGCCGACCGCCATGCCGACGAGCACTCCGCCGCCGATGTGCAGCCAGATCGGCGCGTTGGCGAAGGCCATGATGAACAGGCCGGCAGCATAGAGAAGCCCCGACATGGCGAGCACCCGCCAGGTTCCGAAACGATCGGCGATCGCGCCGAAGAAGGGCTGGCTCAAGCCCCAGCATAGGTTCTGCAGGGCCATGGCAAGGCCGAAGGTCGTCCGGTCCCAGCCGGTATCGGCGAGCATGGGCAACTGGAAGAAGCCCATCGCCGAGCGTGGGCCGAAGGTGAGCATCGCAACGATCGAGCCGGCCGCGATGATCAGCCAAGGCATCTCCCGGCTGGCACTGGACGGCGCGCATGCTCCGGAAACAGCGGACATGGAATATCTCCGATTGAAGGAGCGGCATCCTATGCGGCGGCTAAAATAGAGAAAAGCCAATTAAATTGACGCCGCGATCACCGGAATTGATGCCCGCCTCACCCGGCGCTGCGGAAGCGGCTGCGAAACTCTCTGGGTGTCATGCCCTTGACCGCCTTGAACTGGCGATTGAAGTTGGCGATAGAGCGATAACCGACGGTTTCGGCGATATGGGCGATCGATCGTCCGGATCCGCTGAGCAGCGCACACGCCTCTCCAATCCTCAACCGCATCAGATATTCCGAGACCGGCATATTGAGGTGACGCAGGAACAGGCGATGCAGGCCTGACAGACTGAGTGCGGCAAGGTCGGCGAGTGCAGCCATCGACGGGTTCTCGGTGTAATGCAGATGGATATGATCGAGCACCCGGTCGAGCCGGCCGCGATCGACCGATCGCCCTGACGGCATGACGACGCGGGTCGACAGCGGCACAACCTCTTGCTCGCGTGCCAGGAGCGTCAGCAATGACAGGACATCCGGCAGGCGTTCCTCCGGAGCCTGCCGACGCAAGCTCTCGAACAGCGGGCGCACACGCGCGGCCACTTCCCGGGTGAATTGCAAGCCCGGTGCCGATCGCTCGAACATGGCCTTGACGCCGGCGAGCTCGACGAAGCCGTCATCGAGACGCTCCACCCATTCGGGATGAAACCAGAGAACCAGCGCCACGTGCGGCTCGAGGGCGTCAACCTTGCTCGAGGAGTGCCAGGTGTGCGGCAGGTTGGAGCCGACGAGCACGAGATCGCCGTCGTCATAGGCGCCGACGTGATCGCCGATGAAGCGCTGGCCCCGCGAGTTGAGCGTCAGCGTCAGCTCGAACTCCGGATGATGGTGCCACTGGAACGGGATGGAATCGTCGAGGCGGCGGTCGAGCAGGATCGACGAGGCGTTGGTCGCTCGCGGGATCTTCTGCAAAACTGCCTTCATGTTGCGCTACTCCGTGATGTGACGCCGGAATAGTATCACTTTTGGCATGCTCCGTGCAACACGGCCGATGAACAGAAGTCTAGGTTTTCTCCATCGACCAATCGAACATTTGAGGCGAGGAGACACCGATGCAGCCACTCAGAGACAGCCACCCGACGGCTGCCAATCTCGGAACGCAACTGAAGGACATCAAGAAGCGGCTGCCGTTGCGCGTGCTTTCGGAAGCGGACTGGCAGCACTGGATCACCAAGGGCTACGTCATCGTGCGCCAGGCGGTGGCACCGGCCAATGTCGAGCGCCTCGTCGACCTGCTCTGGCGCTTCGACGAGAAGGATCCGAACGATCCTTCCACTTGGTATGCGCCGCAGCGGCGCGAACACAAGATGAAGGAACTCAACAATACCGGCATGCTGGAGATCTACAATCACCAGTATCTCTGGGACAATCGCCAGGAGCCACGCATCTACGGTGCCTTCGTCGACATCTGGGATCGAGAAGACCTTTGGGTGACGATCGACCGCGCCAACCTCAACCCACCGAAGAAGGTCAAGGGCAACCCCAACGGCTTCATCCATTGGGACGTCGACACCTCCATTCGGCCGTTGCCGATCGGCGTTCAGGGCGTGCTCAGCCTGAAGAAGCAGGATGGCGACGTCGGCGGCTTCCAGTGCGTGCCGGAACTGTTCGAGAACTTCGAAAGCTGGGAAAAGACCCAGCCCGCCGACCGCGATCCGATGCACCCTGATATGACCGGCCTTTCGACCGTCAACATCGAGATGGAGGCCGGCGACCTGATGATCTTCAACAGCCTGCTCGCCCATGGCGTGCGGCCCAATCATTCCGACGGCCGCGTACGGATGGCGCAATACATCTCCATGCATCCGGCGGAGTGGGACGACGTCGCCGAGCGCGAGGAACGGGTGCGGCTGTGGCGGGAACTCGACCACCCGAAGCGCGATGCGTTTCCCGGGGATCCGCGTGAATGGGAGAAGCGCAACGCCTCCCCCGCCAGCCTCTCGGACCTCGGCGCCAAGCTACTGGGCATCACACCCTGGGCGTGAGAGGTTCCGATAAATTAGAGCGGGATGCGGGCGGAAACCGCACGCACGTTTCCTCATCCCGCTCTATGCCGAAGCACGCACCTTCATCGGCCAGCGCTCGCCGCGCCGGCCGATGACCTTGACCTCGTCGCCGAGCGTTACAGTGCCTTCGCTGCGCGGCACCGCATTCCAGCCGAAGAGGACGCCGGCCACGCGCCGGTCGGCCGACATGCGCTTTTCGGCCAGGCCCTGGATCGGGTTGCCGCCGACGCGCTCGCCGGTAAGTTGATCCTGTGTCGTCATGATGCAGCGGGCGCAAGGCTTGACGAGATCGAACCGAATGCCGCCGATCTCGACGCTTTCCCAGAAGTCTTCCTCCCAGGCTTCGTCGCAATCGACGAGGATATTGGTGCGGAAACGATCCATGCCGACGGGTTCCTGACCTTTTTCGGCGAGCGTCCGGTTGAGATCGGCGAGCGAGCCTGTCGTCGTGATCAGGATCGGGAAGCCATCGGCAAAGCCCACAGGGGCCGCCGTACCCGCCCATTCGGCACCGACCAGGCGCTCGGCCGAGGCGTCCATGTGGGCGAGCTTGACCGGACGGCCGAACCATGCGGACAGGACTTCGTCCGTCGCATCGTCCGACACGGCAGCATCGACTTCGCTGCCCCAGACCTGGACGTTGCGCCGCCGATCCGGATCAAAGCGTACCGCAATCTCGCTGCCACCCATCTTCAGGTGCACGCCGCCATCGATGTGGCTGGCCTCAACCTTCGCCAGCGCCTGCAATTCGCGCTGCGTGATGAAGCGCCCATCCGGCTCGATCAGCATGAAGCGCCGGTCGCCCACGAGACCGTCGAGATGGACGACAACCGACTCTCGGGCGATCGCGCGGCCGCTCTTCAGCGGATGAATGTTGAGGCCGATCACCTTCATGGGCAATTCCTTCATCTTCAAAAATTGATTCAAGCGCCTGACGATCCGATTCACCTGGTCGCCATAATCTGTTGAAACGGCTGGATCATTTTTCTGTTTCGAGGAAACAGCGAATTGATCCAGCTTTTGAAAAGCCGCAAATCCGAGCGGAAAACCGTTTCATGCTTTTCCTGGACTTGCTCTAAATTTCATCGAGCATCATGGCAAGCACGTCGCGTAGCCGTCGCTCGCGCTCCATGGCCAATCGGCGGCCTGCGTCGGTCTTGAAGCCATCGGCCAGCCGGAAGAGCTTGGTCTCGAAATGATCGATGGCGAAAGCCTTGTCATCGAGCGGCCTTGCCTCCGCCAGCGGATCGAGCGGATCATAGAGGCCGCTGCCCATGCGCCCGGCGATGTAGAAACACCGCGCGGCACCGACCATGCCGATCGCATCCAGCCGATCGGCATCCTGAAGGATCTTCGCCTCTAGCGTCTCCGGCGGAATGTTGGCGGAGAAGCTGTGGGTCAAAATGGCATGCGCTACAGCGGCCGTGTCCGCTGCGTCCCATCCGAGATCTTTCAGGATGCCTGTCGCCTTCTCCGCCGCCAACCGCGATGCCTCAGTGCGCAAGGGCGAGTTCTTCTCGACCGAAACGCAATCATGCAGCAGCACCGCTGCGGCAAGCGGCCGGGCATCGCCACCCTCCTCCGCATGGATGCGCGCGGCGTTCTTCCAGACGCGGATCAGATGGGCGGCATCATGCGACCCGTCATCGGCGGCAAAGGCATGCGGCAACAGCACCGCTGCGAGCTCCTCATGCGGCGCGAAGGCTGCCGCGAGTTTCGAAATGCGTGTCATGACATCCTATTGCCGTTCGGCCGCGTTCGTCGGTGCCGTCGATGCGGCGCCGGCACCGGACAGGATCTTCTGGTAGAAAAGCCCGATGCCGATCAATACCCCGCCAAGGCCAATGAAGGACAGTGCCCGCAGGAAACCTTCGAGGTTGGACATGTCGATCAGGAACACCTTCAGCACGGCGACGAAGACGAGAACGGCCGAAGCGATGCGGATGCTCTTGGCATGGAAGCGCGAACCGAGCACGAGCAGCAGCACGCCGAGCAGCAGCCAGACGACCGAATAGGTGTAGGTTTCTCCCTGCAGGAAGCCCTTCCAATCCGCGATGTTTTCCCCCTGCCACGCACGGCGCACGGTAAGGCTGGCCCAAGCGAAGGCAAGGACCGCGCCGCTGACGGCGAGCGCCATGACATAGGGCAAAGGCCGCTTGTCGCGCGCGTACCAGGCGAGCCCGGCATAGCCGAGCCCCGGCAACAGATAGCCGATCAGCAGCAGATCAAAGAACGGGATACGGCCCAGCAGTTCGCCGCTGAAGTAGGGATTGAGGCCGAGGAGATGCGCCGACAGCACCGACAACATCGACAGCGCGCCGAGGCCCATGCCGCCGTAACGGAACACGGGACTCGGCGACTTCATGTCGAGGCTCACGAAGATGGCCGACGCTCCGATCGCCAGCAGCGTGTAGATCGACTGCTCGCTGAGCGTCGGCACCGAACTGTCGAGCACGCCGCCGTTCATCGCATGGCGCACCAGGATCGCGAGCGTCAGCAACACGAAGAGGCTTGCCAGCGCCTGCAGGAGGTTGCGCACGCGCGTGTCCGGCCAGGACCTGAGGAAGTAGGCCGAACCGGCGAGGAGCGCGGCGGGAATGCCGTAGCCGGGCAACAGCGCGTTGAAGACGGGCGTGGTGCCGAGATTGCCAGCACCGACGATCGTCGGCTCCCAGGCGATGCGCCCGAGAACGACGACGGCCGCCGCGCCGGTCATCCATGGCAGGATCGGCCAGGTGCGGATGCGCGTCGCGAGCGCATAGGCCGTACCGAGCACAGCAATCGCAAGTGTCGTGACCAGCCCATCCGTCCAGGCATGGAGCGCAAGAACGAAGAACGCGAACGAACCGGCCACCAGCAGGCCAGCCGCCGTGTCGCGCGCCCCTGCCCCGCCGTCACGGCGGTAAAGCCAGTCCGCCAGCGCGAGCAGCGCCGTGCCGAGGACGAGCGAGAACAGGCCGTGCGGCAGGTCGAAGGCGTAGTTGCCGGTCATCAGGAACGACATGGCCGTCAGCGCGATCGGGACGCCTGCGGCGATGCCGGCCCAGAGGGTCGAATATTGCGGATGCGTGACGAGGCGGCGCGACAGCACGAAGCCGCCGAGCATCACGAACAGCGCCGCAAGCAGCATCGCGGTGATCATGGCGGTCCGCCCGGGCAGCACGATCGTCGGGAGAGCATCGGCCAGCGAGGGATCGAGATAGGCGAGCACGCCGCTCAGCGCCGTCAGGCTCCAGACGCCGGCGACTGCGCCGACCGCGGAAAGCACGGCGGGATAGACCGCCGTCGCCCGCCACGCTCCCAAAGCCGCCAGCGCAGCAATGACCACGGCAAATTCCGTCACTGGATATTTGACCGCGGTCACCGCAGGGCTGATGAGAAGGAGCGCCAGAACCGTGGCGGCGATGGCCGCAGAAATGGAAATTGCCGCATGCGGCGGGATAAACAGCCGCTCCCACGGTCCGGCAACGGCGCCGCGTCGCTCCACCTCGTCAGGCACCTCGGCCGCGGGCGCTGCCTCCGTAGCCCCCGGCCAGACAAGACCGATGCCCGCGATCATCACCAGCAGCGCAAAGGCGATCGGCAGCGGTTCGAATGGCGAGATCGCACTGATATAGGCGAGCCCCCAAAGCCCGATGCCCGCATTGGCCAAAGTCGGAACCACGGTCCAGGTCCGCAGCCGCGAGGCCAACAGGGTCGCCACCCAGACGATCGACAGGAAACCGAAGAGCACCCAGGGGCGCGGCTCGTCGCTCGAGACGAGTGCCGGCGTTGCGAGCGAGGCAAGCAAACCGAGGCCGGCAAGCGCCTGCCCATGCAGCAGCGACAGACCGACGGTCGCCAGCGAGATTGCGGCGAGGAGAACGAATGCTGTACCGGTGCCGATATAGCCGTAGATGTCGTAGGCGGCATAGGCGACGCCAAAAAGGGTGACGGCACCGGCCGCCGTCAGGATGCCGGGGATCATCGCGTTCTGGAACTCATTGGCGATGACAGGCACGGCGCGCCTGCGAATGACGTCCCCCGCCGCCATCAGCAGGAGGGCGAACAGGGCGGCAAGTGTCAGGCGAACCGCCGGGCTCAGGAGGCCGGCATCGATTGAATATTTGACCATGAAGACGCCGCCGAGTGCGAGCGCGATGCCGCCGACCCACACGGCCCAACGCGCACCGAGGCGGCTTTCAAGGCTTTCGGCCTGACGGGTCGCGGCCATGACCGGTTGCGGCGCTTCCGTGCTGGCGGCGATCGTCTCGTCGCCCTCGATGTCTTCCGCCGCTTTCTCCGCATTGCCAAAGATCCGGGTGCCCTCGTGCACGCTGGCCGGCAGGTCGACGGTGGTGTCCTCGGTCGTCTCCGTTTCCGCCGGCAATTCTGGCGCAGCGGCGAACTCTTCGCTCGCAGCTTCGGCCTGAACGCCTTCGCGCGACGAGGCCTTCAGGCTTGCGACCTCCGCCCTCAGGGTGGCGAGTTCACGCTCCAGCCGCTCGGCCGTCTTGCGGCCGCCGAGAAAGGCGGCAAGCGCCAGGATAACGGCAAAAAAATCAAAGAGTTCGAACATGGTTTCCCCAGACAGTCGCACATGCAAACCGCGCGCAACCATACAAACTTTTACGCGCCCGCCAAATCTCTACAGCGCCGCGCGTCTCATCCGACGTGCAAAGATCGCTGCAGCGCCCTGAATTGCCGCATGTTTCCTTAAATCGGAGACGAATTAAGGAAACATGCAGTAGACGGGCGAGCGCTGTAATCTCTTCACGGAAATGTCGCAGAACTGTCATCGGGCAACTGATACAGGCGGATGAGCACCGCCGTCCCGCGCGGTGGTTTCCATCGTTCAACCAGGAGACCCGATCATGGACAAGCATCTCGGCCAGGCGGAAGAGACCGAATTCAAGACGCTGACGGAACGCAGGGAAGAGCTGGAAGACATCGGCCACAACTGTTCCACCAATCCGACGATGGGCGACATCATCCATCGCCGCTTCTCGCGCCGCTCGTTCATCGGCGGCTCGCTTGCCGTTGCCGCGATTTCGACGACCGTCAGCCCGCTCGCTCTCCTGACCGCCGAAGAAGCGCGCGCCGAAGAAGGTTCGCGTTTCGACTTCACCGAGATCGAAGCCGGCGTTGATGAAAAGCACCATGTCGCTGAAGGCTACGATGCCGATATCTTGCTGCGCTGGGGCGACAAGATCTTCGCCGACAGCCCGGAATTCGACCCGAAGAACCAGACGGCCGCCGCCCAGGAAAAACTCTTCGGCTACAACAACGACTATGTCGGCTTCATCCCGCTCGACGGCAGCGCCGACCACGGTCTCCTGGTCGTCAACCACGAATACACCAATGCCGAGCTGATGTTTCCGGCCTTCGCCAGCGTCGTGAAGGAAAAGGTGACCAAGGACGGCAAGGAAGTCGAGGAAGAGAAGGTCGTTCTCGGCGAATATACCAAGGAACTGGTCGACATCGAGATGGCGGCCCATGGCGGCACGATCATCGAGATCCGCAAGGTGGACGGCAAGTGGCAGCCGGTTCTCGACGGCAAGCACAACCGCCGCATCACCGTCAACACCGAGATGCAGATCACTGGCCCGGCCGCCGGTCATGACCGCCTGAAGACGCAGTCCGATCCGACGGGCAAAAAGGTCTTCGGCACGATCAACAACTGCGCCGGCGGCGTCACGGCCTGGGGCACCTACATGATGGCCGAAGAAAATTTCAACGGCTATTTCGGCGGCGAGATTGCCGAGGATCACCCGGAATACAAGCAGCTCAAGCGCCTGGGCGCCCCGGGCGGCCAGTATGAATGGGCCTCCTTCTATGACCGGTTCGACATCTCCAAGGAGCCGAACGAAGCCAATCGTTTCGGCTGGATCGTCGAGGTCGACGCGCTGGACCCGACTTCGGTGCCGAAGAAGCGCACCGCGCTCGGCCGCTTCAAGCATGAAGGCTGCGAATCGATCGTCAACAAGGATGGCCGCGTCGTGCTCTATTCCGGCGACGACGAGCGTTTCGACTATGTCTACAAGTTCGTGACCAAGGGCAGGTTCAACCCTGATGATCGTGCCGCCAACATGGACCTCTTCGACGAAGGCACGCTCTATGTCGCCAAGTTCGATGAAGACGGCACCGTCACCTGGATGCCGCTGGTCCACGGCGAGGGCCCGCTGACCGAAGCCAACGGCTTCGCCTCGCAGGCAGACGTGCTGATCAACACCCGCCTTGCCTCCGACGCACTCGGCGCCACCAAGATGGACCGTCCGGAAGACGTTCAGCCGAACCCGAAGACGGGCAAGGTCTATGTGATGCTGACCAACAATACCAAGCGCAAGGCCGAACAAGTCGATGCCGCCAACCCGCGCGCCAAGAACGCTTTCGGCCATATCGTCGAGATCACCGAGACCGACGGCGACTTCGCTTCGCTGACGAGCCGCTGGGACGTGCTGCTGAAGTGCGGCGATCCAAGCGTTGCCGATGTCGGCGCTTCGTTCTCGACCGCCACCACCAAGAACGGCTGGTTCGGCATGCCCGACAATTGCGCCATCGACGCCGACGGTCGCCTCTGGGTGGCGACCGACGGCAACAACCAAAAGGAAACCGGCCGCACCGACGGCATCTGGGCGATCGACACGGACGGCGCAGCCCGTGGCACGTCGAAGCTCTTCTTCCGCGTTCCGGTTGGTGCCGAAATGTGCGGCCCCTGCTTCAACCCGACGTCGGACACCTTCTTCCTCTCGGTCCAGCATCCGGGCGACGCCGGCCTTGCCACCTACGAGACGCCGGCAACCCGCTGGCCCGACTTCAAGGATGACATGCCGGTTCGCCCGGCCGTCGTCGCCGTGACCAAGCAGGGCGGCGGCCGCATCGGCTGATCAGGACTGCGGATCGCAAACGAGACGCCGCGCAGCTCTGCGCGGCGTCTCGTTTCCGGAGTTGTTTTTAGTGACGCAATTCCGGACGGAAAACCGCTTCGCACTTTTCCTGGAATTGTAGTTGAAGCGACGCAATTCCGGACGGAAAACCGCTTCGCACTTTTCCTGGAATTGTAGTTGAAGCGACGCAATTCCGGACGGAAAACCGCTTCGCACTTTTCCTGGAATTGTAGTTGAAGCGACGCAATTCCGGACGGAAAACCGCTTCGCACTTTTCCTGGAATTGTAGTTGAAGCGACGCAATTCCGGACGGAAAACCGCTTCGCACTTTTCCTGGAATTGCTTTTAACGCCGCAGATTGTCGATCGGGAAGATCGCGCAGGTTTCGGTGCCATGGGCCAGCAACTTGCCGTTTCCGTCACGAAGCCAGGCTTCCGATGTCGCGATCGTCCGGCCGCGATGCACGATGCGCCCCTCGCAGAAGACCTCACCCATGCCGGGCAGCAACGGCCGCACGAGGTTTACCTTGAACTCGACGGTCGTATAGGCTTCGCCCGGTTTCACCGTGGTGAAGACGGCGCAGCCGAGCGCGGAATCCATGATCGTCGCCGTCCAACCGCCATGAACCGTGCCGAGCGGGTTGAGATGTTCCTCGGTCGGCAATCCCTTGAAGACCACCCGGCCCTCTTCCACTTCGCTCAGTCCGAACCTCAGTGTCTTGGACATTGGCGGTGCCGGCAGCTCGCCGCTCAGCAGATCATGCATCGCCTTGAGACCGCCGTCGCGGGCGACACGGTCGAGCGACAGCACGCCGATGCCGGATACGGACATGCCGGGATAAAGCTCTTGATACATCGATAGCTCCTACTGCATGTTGCCTTTAATCGTTGCCGATTAAAGGACAAAAACATGCAGCACTTCAAAGTGCTACAGCGACCTTTGCGCGTCTGATAAGACGCGCGGCGCTGTAGCGGATCAGGCGGAGGAGGATTGCGCTTTCAGCGCTTTGAGTGCCGCATGGATGAAGCCGTCGCGCGCGGAAGATACGTCGAGGCCGCGCGGCTCATAGACATGGCGGTTGAGGAAGAAGGCGGTTAGGCGGAAGGCGGCGGCAAGGCTGTCGTGATCCGCTGCCCGGCGCGTTTGCGCGGAAAGGAACTCCGGTAACGCCAGCATCCGGTCGGCGTAGCGTTCCCCCGCCGCCCGGCAGACCGCCCTGCCCGATTTCGGCGAGACATAGACCAGTTCGGTGCGCGCACCGGTCGCGACACATTCCGTGAGGTCGAGCCCGAATCCGAGGTCGTTGAGGACCGCAAGCTCGAAGCGCACGAACAATTCTCCTGCATCGGCCGGATCGGCGAGATGATCGACGATGACGGTCAGCGCCTCGTAGAGATGCGGATGCGGGTCGCGCTCCGGGAGGAGCCGCAGGAGCGCACCGAGAGCCTGGATGCCATAGACCGAGGTTGCCGTCTCCATCAGCCGGGCGGCACGCAGCTCCACCGGTTCGATGCGGAATTCGCCCATATGCTCGTCAAGCCGGGCGCGCCAGGTCACTTCCACCGAATTGCCCGGCTGCAGCACCGGCTGCATGATGCGCGAGCGGCCGGAGCGCACCATGCCGAGATGCCGGCCGTGGGTGGCGCTCATGACCTCCACGATGGCCGAGCTTTCGCCGTGCCGCCGTATCCCGAGAATAATGGCCTGATCGCTCCATTGCATGGATATGGCATACACCCGCGGTCGAAAGCGGATCAAGCTATGTTGCGAGCGCAAGCGCCACGCGGCCGGGTGTCGCCTTTCGGCCACACTCATTGGTTGCCTCATTTGCGACATGCTGTCGCCGCCCCGACGCCGTCTTTGACATTAGAACGGAAGAGCGGCAAAAGCCGTGCCTCCCGCCCAAAATGACAACCAGCAGGATCAAAATTTTCATTATGTGTGTGTCCCGGAACAGCGCCGGCCGCCTGGCGCAGCTCTTCGCCCTTCTTCTCGCCACCTCGACGCTCGCCAGTTGCGTCACCACGTCGGGGCCGGCCAAGCCGAAGGGACCGGATCCATACTATGTGGCGATGTACGGGCCGCTCCCGAATGAGAAGTTCCCGCTGGATGCGATCGATATCAGCAAGGTCGACAAGCGCTATCTGCGCCAGCAGGTCGCCTATCAGACGCATGAGCCGCCGGGCACCATCGTGATCGATACGCAGAACCGCTTCCTCTACCTCGTCCAGGATGGCGGCATGGCGATGCGCTACGGCATCGGCGTCGGCAAGGCCGGCCTGGAATTCGAGGGCGAGGCGCGCATTGCCCGCAAGGCCGAATGGCCGCGCTGGACGCCGACGCAGGACATGGTGGCGCGCGAGCCCGAGCGCTACGGCCCGCTTGCCGGCGGGATGGAGCCGGGTGTGCGCAATCCGCTTGGACCGCGCGCGCTTTATCTCTTCCAGGGCAACCGCGACACGCTGTTCCGCATCCACGGCACGACCGAGGCCTGGTCGATCGGCAAGGCCGTCTCCAGCGGCTGCATCCGTCTCTTCAACCCCGATATCATCGATCTCTACAGCCGCGTGCCGCTCGACTCGCGTGTCGTGGTGCTGCAGGCCGAACCGCCGATGACGGAGCCAGCCACAGGCGTGCCCATGGCGAGCGCTGCAAATGGCGGCCTGCCCCCGGCCTATTGATACCTGCTCGGCGAAGGCCGGGCGCCTACCAGGCGTCCGGCCTTCGCACCATGTGCACTATATTGGCCGGGTTCATGATCCAGCCGCCGCGAAAGCCCTCGCCGAGTTCTTCCACCGAATCGCATCGCACGGCACCCTTGTCAGCGAGGTGGTCAAGGGCGCCGGCATGGTCGTCGGTGAACAGTTCGAGCCATACCTCGGCCTGGCTGTAGTTCGGCGCCTCGTCGATCCAGAGTTGGTTGGGCCCAAGCTTGAAGCCGATGGCAGGCAGCTTCTCCTTGATCGGCTCGAGGCCGACAGCGTCGCGATAGAAGGCGACGACCGCCTCGTGCTGGTGCGAGGGAACCTTCATCGCGATGTTGACGCCACCTGTGATTTTCGTCATGACGCAATCTCCCGTTGCCGCTCGACACGCACCGATGCGGCTCATTGTTTATCCTTAGACTGTCGAAAATTCGCACGGTTCAGCCGTGAAAAGCCGGGCCGTAAGCTCCCGGCTGACTCAGGCCTGAGGCTCGAGCGCCGGCTTGCCTGAGAGCTCGCTGAGGTAATAGCCCTGGCGCAGGTTGATGCCGTATTCGAGCCAGGCCTTCATGCAGGCAAGCATCTGCGACCAGCCTTCGCAGTTGACATAAGACCCCTTCTGCCCCTGCTCATTCTCGCGGCACCCTTTTTCGGCGATCGTCACCATGGTGGCGCCGTCGTCCAGAGACTGGAAGCGCAACTCCACGCGGGTCTGGTAGGGGTCATCGCCCTCGGCAACCATGGCGTCCCAACGGAAGACGATCCGCTCGTTCTTCTCGACCACCTCGACCTGGACCGGTACTTCGCCCCACCATTTCACCGTAGCCCCGGCGACCAGCGGTCCGCTGATGCCGCCGAGGGTGACGAAATAGCGACTGAGCTGATCCGGATTGACGACGGCATCGAAGACCTCTGTGACGGGGCGATCGATCCGTCCATTCACACGGAATTCGAAGGGCATGGGTGTTCCTCCTGTTGAGCGCAGCCAAAATATGTTATAAAAACATAACATGTCAACCGATTCGAAAGACGACCTCGTTTTCAAGGCGCTGGCCAACGGCCTCCGCCGCCAGATGCTCGACGCCATGAAGCATGGGCCGCAGACCACCGGCATGCTCTGCGAACAGTTCGGCAATCTCGATCGCTGCACCGTCATGCAGCATCTGAAGGTTCTGGAAGAAGCCGAACTCGTGCTCGTTCGCCGCGAGGGCCGCGAGCGCTGGAACCATTTGAACGCCTTGCCGATCCAGGCCATCCACGAGCGCTGGATCAGCCAATATGCGGGACACGCGATGTCGGTCCTCTCCGCCCTGCAACAGGGACTGGACCGGCCATCGGAGTGATGGATTCGACTTTCCATCGCCCGGCTTTCTTCGTAAGAACGCCCTGACAACACAATCTGGGGACATGGTCGTGCGCTACCTCATCACCGGCACCGCGGGCTTCATCGGTTTTCATCTCGCCAAGCGTTTGATCGACGAGGGACATTTCGTGGTCGGCTTCGACGGCATGACGCCCTATTACGACGTCACGCTGAAGCAGCGCCGGCATGAAATCCTGGCACGATCGAACGGCTTCAAGGCCGTCGTCGGCATGCTCGAAGACCGCGCGGCGCTGAGCCATGCGGCGGAGATTGCCGAGCCCGAGGTCATCATCCACCTCGCGGCCCAGGCCGGCGTGCGCTACAGTCTCGAAAATCCCAAGGCCTATGTCGATTCCAACCTCGTCGGCTCGTGGAACATCCTGGAACTGGCGCGCGAACTCGGCCCGAAGCACCTGATGCTCGCCTCGACGTCCTCGATCTACGGCGCCAACGAAAAGATCCCGTTTGCGGAGACCGATCGCGCCGACGAGCCGATGACGCTCTATGCCGCCACGAAGAAATCGATGGAGGTGATGGCGCACAGCTATGCCTATCTCTACAAGGTTCCAACCACGGCCTTCCGCTTCTTCACGGTCTATGGCCCTTGGGGACGGCCCGACATGGCGCTGTTCAAGTTCGTCGACGCCATCCACAAGGGACAGCCGATCGACATCTATGGCGAAGGCCGCATGAGCCGCGACTTCACCTATATCGACGACCTCGTCGAAGGCATTCTCCGGCTCTCGCACGTGGCGCCGGCGGAAGAAAACCGCGTGTCGTCCGAGAAGGCCGAGGACACGTTGTCGCGCCAGGGGCCGTTCCGGGTCGTCAATGTCGGCGGCGGCCAGCCGGTCGAGCTGATGACCTTCGTCGAGACGGTCGAGAAGGCCGTCGGCAAACCGGCGCTGCGCAACATGCTGCCGATGCAGCAGGGCGACGTGCCGCGCACCTATGCTTCTCCCGATCTGCTGGAGGCACTGACCGATTTCAAACCCTCGATCCCGGTGGAAGAAGGCGTGGCGCGCTTTGCCGCCTGGTATGAGGAATATTACAATGTCGGCGGCAAAGCCGGCCCCTCGGCCCCGCAGGCATAAGCACGTGCAAACCGGCATGGTTTGCGCGTTCACCGACAAGAGCTCGCCAGACAACAAAGGAAAGAGCCTATGAAAATCACGATGATCGGCGCCGGCTATGTGGGCCTCGTTTCCGGTGTGTGTTTTGCGGATTTCGGCCACGACGTCGTTTGTCTCGACAAGGATGAGAGCAAGATCGACGCGCTGATGCAGGGGCGGATCCCGATCTTCGAACCCGGCCTCGACCAGCTGGTCGCCAGCAACGTCGCCTCGGGCCGGCTGTCGTTCACCACCGATCTCGTTGCCGCCGTCGCCGACAGCGACGTGATCTTCATCGCGGTCGGCACCCCTTCCCGCCGCGGCGACGGTCATGCGGACCTCTCGTATGTGTATGCGGCCGCCCGCGAGATCGCCGCCAATCTCCAGGGCTTCACCGTCATCGTCACCAAATCCACCGTTCCGGTCGGCACGGGCGACGAGGTCGAGCGCATCATCCGCGAGACCAATCCCGGCGCCGATTTCGCCGTCGTCTCCAATCCGGAATTCCTGCGCGAGGGCGCAGCGATCGAGGACTTCAAGCGGCCTGACCGCATCGTCATCGGCGTTGCCGGCGACGACGAGCGGGCACGCGACGTCATGACCGAGGTTTACCGGCCGCTCTATCTCAACCAATCGCCGCTCGTCTTCACCTCGCGCCGCACCTCCGAGCTGATCAAGTATGCCGGCAATGCCTTCCTGGCGATGAAGATCACCTTCATCAACGAGATGGCCGATCTCTGCGAAAAGGTCGGCGCCAATGTCCAGGACGTCGCCCGCGGCATCGGCCTCGACGGCCGCATCGGCTCGAAGTTCCTGCATGCCGGCCCCGGCTACGGCGGCTCGTGCTTCCCGAAGGACACGCTGGCCCTGGTCAAGACCGCCCAGGATCACGATGCGCCGGTGCGCCTCGTCGAGACCACGGTTGCGATCAACGATAACCGCAAGCGGGCGATGGGACGCAAGGTGATCGCGGCCGCCGGCGGCGACGTGCGCGGCCACAAGATCGCGATCCTCGGCCTCACCTTCAAGCCGAACACCGACGACATGCGCGACAGCCCGGCGATCGCCATCGTGCAGACGCTGCAGGATGCCGGCGCCCACATTGTCGGCTATGACCCGGAAGGCATGGAGAACGCCAGGAAGATCATCGACGGCATCGATTACGCCGGCGATCCCTACGAGGCGGCCAACGAGGCGGACGCGCTGGTGATCGTGACGGAATGGAACGAGTTCCGGGCGCTGGATTTCCGCCGCCTGAAAGCGGCGATGAAGACGCCGGTTCTCGTCGATCTCCGGAACATCTACCGCCAGGACGAGGTCGCCAAGCACGGCTTTGCCTATTCCAGCATCGGCCGCCCCCTCTGAGAGGTCCCAGCCGGCGAGAGGCCGCGCACGGTATGGCGCGGCCGGCTATGCTTTTGGAACCGGCAGTGGCGGCAGAGCTTCCCAACTCTTGCCCGCAAGGATGACGCAGCTGCGGCCGTTGACGTCGGTGACGATCAGTGTCCAGCTGCCGTTGTCGGCCGCGTAGACTTCCATGATCGCCTGAGGATTGATGAGCGCGGTCGCGGCTGGTTTTTCCCGATATTGTCGCGCCAGAAACTCGATCACCTCGGATCGGTTCGCGCAATTTATGGGGGCTTGGGAAACTGCCGGAACCGGGCGCGCCATCACGCCTGCCGCCAGAAGGGCGGCCAGCGCGCAGCCGCGGATCACCTTGCGTACCATCACGCAACTCCTTTCACCGGATGCCCGGCGGAGGAGGAGTTTCCGCTGACCTTTTCCGCCGTCTATCCGGCCGCTCGATCGGCACATTGCTCACAAAGCTGCACGTGCCACGATGAGGAGAGTATGGCGGAAAGCCAAGATTATTACAATTATCTAAATTATAGACTATCCCTCGGGGCGCCGGAGCGCCCCAATGGAGGCACAGCTATTTGCGTTTCATCGCTTCCATCAAGGCCGCGCCGAAGGCGCCTTGCGACGGCGCTTGCGGCTTCTGCTGGCGCACGGGCGCACCGCGGTTGCCACCATTCGGTGCACCCCCACGCGCCTCTCGGCCAGACTCGACGCCACCGTCCTTCCGCATGGTCAGACCGATGCGCTTGCGGGCGACGTCCACCTCGGTGACGCGGACGGTCACGACGTCTCCGGCTTTCACCACTTCGTGCGGATCCTTGATGAAGCGGTCCGCCAGTTGCGACACGTGTACAAGCCCGTCCTGGTGCACGCCGATGTCGATGAAGGCACCGAAGGCCGCAACATTGGTAACGGTGCCCTCGAGCTGCATGCCGACCTTCAGGTCCTTGATGTCGTCGACACCCTCGGCGAAGGTCGCCGTCTTGAAGCTCGGGCGCGGGTCACGGCCCGGCTTTTCAAGTTCGGCCAGGATGTCCTTGACGGTCGGCAAGCCGAACCTTTCGTCCACGAAGGTCCTCGGATCGAGCTTCTTCAATGCAGCGCTGTCGCCCATCAGCGCGCGCACGTCGCGGCCGCAGGCGGCAACGATCTTCTTGGCAACGCCATAGGCTTCCGGATGCACGGAAGAGGCGTCGAGTGGCTCCTTGCCGTTCGGGATACGCAGGAAGCCTGCGCACTGTTCGAAGGTACGCGCGCCAAGCCGCGGCACCTTCAACAGCTCCTTGCGGCTTTCAAACGGCCCGGTCGCATCGCGATGCGCCACGATCGCCTCCGCCGAGGATTTGCCGAGACCGGAAACACGGGCGAGCAGCGGAGCCGACGCCGTGTTGACGTCGACGCCGACGGCATTCACCGCATCTTCCACCACCGCATCGAGCGAGCGGCTGAGCTTCGACTGGTCGACGTCGTGCTGGTACTGGCCGACGCCGATCGATTTCGGCTCGATCTTCACGAGTTCGGCCAGCGGATCCTGCAGGCGACGGGCAATTGAAACGGCACCGCGCAGAGAAACGTCGAGGCCGGGGAACTCCAGGGCGGCGGTTTCGGAGGCCGAGTAAACCGATGCTCCGGCCTCGGAGACGATGACCTTGGTCGGCTTTGGCGCAGGCAGTTGCTGCAGCATGTCGGCGACGAGCTTTTCGGTCTCGCGGCTACCCGTACCGTTGCCGATCGCGATCAGTTCCACCTTGTGCTTGCGGACCAGCGAGGCGAGCTCGGCCTGCGTTCCGCGAATGTCGTTTTTCGGCGGGAACGGATAGACAGTCGTCGTTTCGAGGAGTTTGCCGGTGCCATCGACCACGGCGACCTTGACGCCGGTGCGGATGCCCGGATCCAGACCCATCGTCGGCCGCGATCCCGCGGGTGCGGCAAGCAACAGGTCCTTGAGGTTGCGGGCAAAAACGTGGATCGCCTCCTCTTCGGCGCGCTCGCGCAGTTCGCGCATCAGGTCGAGCGACAGCGACATGGAGAGCTTCACGCGCCAGGTCCAGCCGATCATCTCGGCCAGCCATTTGTCACCCGGCAGATGGGCGCCGACATTGTAGTCGGCGGCGATCATGCGCTCGACAGGCTTGACCGGCGAGGTATCGTCCTGGTCGACGACGATGTCGACGGAAAGCACCTCTTCGTTCCAACCGCGCAGCATCGCCAGCGCCCGGTGGCTGGGCGTCGTCGCCCAACGCTCTGAGTGGTCGAAGTAGTCTGAAAACTTGGCGCCGGCTTCCTGTTTGCCTTCGACCACCTTCGCGCGCAGGAAGGCGGCGCCCTTCATGTGGTTGCGCAGGCGGCCGAGCAAGTCGGCGTTTTCGGTCATGCCTTCGGCGATGATGTCGCGGGCGCCTTCGAGCGCCGCCTTCACATCGACGACCTCGGCAGACAGGAAGGCGGTTGCACGATCGGCCGGCGCCATGGAGCGATCGGCAAGGATCGCTTCGGCCAGTGGCCCGAGGCCGCGCTCGCGGGCGATCTCGGCCTTGGTGCGGCGCTTCGGCTTATAGGGCAGATAGATGTCTTCGAGCTCGGCTTTGGTTTCGACGGCGGCGATCTTGGTTTCGAGTTCGTCGGTCAGCTTGCCCTGCCCGCGGATCGACTCGAGGATCGACGCCCGACGTGCCTCGAGTTCGCGCAAGTAGGTCAGCCGCTCCGACAGCACACGCAGTTGCGTATCGTCCAGCCCGCCAGTCACTTCCTTGCGGTAGCGCGCGATGAACGGCACCGTTGCCCCCTCGTCCAGCAGTTCGACAGCGGCAGTAACCTGAGAAGCTGTTGCCTTGATTTCACTGGCGATGATGGCGGAGATCGATTTTGCGGGGCTGACCATGGGCAATTCCGTCTTTCCTGCAGCGCTTCGAAGCACTGCACGTTTTGTCCCTGGATCGCAGACGATCCAGGGAAACAGGCAGTTCGTTTGGCTGGCGACCATAGAGGCGCAGAGCTTCCAGGCCAAGTGAAGGCTTTCGGAGGAAATCCGGAACTCCACAGAAGATGGGAGGTGGCCATCCCCGGCCCCCTGGGAGCCAAGGAGATGGCCTTGGATCAGACTGCGATGGCAGCCGGCTCGATATGTTCTTCCGGCGGCGCCTCATCCCAATTGTTGACCGGTTCGAGCGGCGGCCGGCGTTTTTCGAACTCGATCAATTGCCGCTCCCGCTCCTCGATGTAACCGCGCGAGACCGGAACGGCATCGAGAGAAGGTGAAAGCTGGAGCTGGAAGATGAAGTGCTTGTCGTAGAGGAAGGCCGTTTCGGAAGCCGCCAGATAGAATTCCCACATGCGGAAGAAGCGTTCGTCGTAGAGCCGCACCGCCTCTTCGCGGCGAGCGACAAACCGCTCCCGCCATGCACGCAAGGTCCAGGCATAGTGCATTGGCAGGATCTCGATATCCTTCACCAGGAGCCGCATGCGCTCGACCGACGGCAGAACCTCGGAAAGAGCGGGAATGTAACCGCCGGGGAAGATATATTTTTCGATCCATGGATTGGTTGCCCAGGGCTTGTAGACCTGGCCGATCGAATGCAGCAGCATGACGCCTTCAGGCTTCAGCAACTCCTTCATCTTGTTGAAGAAAATTCCGTAGTTTCCGATGCCGACATGCTCGAACATACCGACGGAGACGATGCGATCGAACTGCCGCCCCTGCATGGTGCGGTAGTCCTGCAGTTCGAAGCGGACACGATCGGAAAGCCCGCGCCTGGCGGCGCGATCACGGGACACCTTGAGCTGTTCCTCGCTGAGCGTGATGCCGGTGACCTCCACCCCGGAGGATTCGGCCAGATACATGGCCATTCCGCCCCAGCCGGACCCGACTTCCAGCACCTTCTGCCCCGGCTCCAGCAGAAGCTTCGCGGCGATGTGCCGTTTCTTGGCAAGCTGGGCCGCATCGAGCGAGATGCCCCGCGGCTGGAAATAGGCGCAGGAATATTGCCAGTCCTCATCGAGGAACAGGTTGAAGAGCTTGCGATCGAGATCGTAGTGATGCGCAACATTGTGCCGGTTGCGGTTGACGGGCATGCGGCTCCGCACTTGTTGGCGCAGGACATGCTGCAGGGCCGTCAGCGTGTTGGCAAAGGTTGCCGCATTCTCCAGCCCATTGTCCTTGACGATCGAAAGCACGTCGAAGATGTCGCCTCTTTCGATGACGACGCGCCCGTCCATGTACATCTCACCGAAGCGAAGGCCCGGGTCCCGGACGATCGCTTTCTCCGCTTCTGCATCGACGATGCGGATCGATGCCGGTTTTCCGGTGCCGTCACCCAAGATGACCTGTTCGCCGGAAGAAAATGTCACCGTCAGGTTGCCGTTGCGCACCAGGCGACGAAGCAAAGTCAACAATGCTGCATTCATATCCCACCCCTACCAGACCTACAGACGTGTCCTGGTGCATGAGAGATGCGACGGGTCGGCTCGTTCGGGGCTTGCGGGAGGTGCGCCAGCGCGCATTGGGAACAGACGCGGCGCGTCCCGAAGCGGCGAGAACCGGCTCGGGCGTGGCCTCACGGGCATCCAGCGGGCGCGTCGGGCTCCTCGTGCTTGCGTCGCCGGATATTCGTCAGGCCAGCCGCCATCGGGCTCCTATCCATCAGAACTTCCATTAATCTAGGAAGCTTCAATCGATTGGCAATGGGCTCTTTGTGGCCCCTCATAGATTTGTTTCCTTAGCAATTGCTGTGGAACAGGCCTAAGCACCAACGACCCCGCGGCCCGGCAGGCGAGCGCGATCATGCGGGCGATCGAAATCCAGGGTTGGGCCAGCGGCAACAATACGGGTCGGATTGATGTGGGCAATGCCGTAGTAGCCGCGCTTGATGTGACCGAGGCGCACGCTCTCGCGGATGCCCGGCCATTGATAGATTTCGCGCAAATAGCTCGACAACGCCGGGTAGTCTTCGATCCGGCGGATGTTGCATTTGAAGGCGCCGTGATAGGCCGCATCGAAGCGAACCAGGGTGACGAACAGGCGGATGTCAGCCTCGGTCAGGTAAGCGCCGGCGAGATACCGGTTGGCCGCAAGGTGCGCGTCAAGCCCGTCGAGCATGCCGAACAGGCTCGCCACCGCCTCATCATAGGCTTCCTGCGTCTTCGCAAAGCCGCATCGGTAGACGCCGTTGTTGACCCGTTCGTAGATCGGGCCGTTCCAGCGATCGATGTCGCTGCGCAGCGCCTCCGGATAGAAATCGAGCCGGTTGCCGGTCAGGTGATCAAAGGCTGAGTTCAGGATGCGGATGATGTCTGCGGACTCGTTGTTGACGATCCGCCCCTCCTGCATATCCCAGAGAACCGGAACCGAGACCTTGCCGGTATAGGTCGGGTCGCTCGCCACATAGAGTTCATGATGGAAGCGGATCTTGCCGACGCGCTCGCCGGCATCGACGGGCTCGTCATAGGTCCAGCCATCCTCGCCGAGCACCGGGTTGGACACCGTGAGCCCGATGATCTGCTGCAATCCCTTGAGATTTCTGAAAGCGATCGTGCGCGAGGCCCAGGGGCAGAGATAGGAAACGAACAGGCGGTAGCGCCCAGCCTCGGCCGGCAGAGCCGGCTGGCCATTCGGGCCCGGGCTTCCGTCTGGCGTGATCCAGCGGTGAAAGCGTGTCGGTTCCCGGTGGAATGCGCCGCCCTTCATCTCGCTCGCCGCAACGTCGCCCTTGACCCATTTCCCATCGACAAGCTGCGGCATTTCTTTTCTCCGGATCGCAATATCAGCGGTAGCTACGTCTCACAGGGCTCGGCCGAGGGTCAATCGCGCGCGCGGGTGACACATTGTTCGCAATCCGCGACACGCACGCGATACGTGCGTGACCATCGTCGCGCCACATTGTCGGGCAATCCCGATTTCAAGAGGAGAATCGGAATGAAGAAGGCCCTTGCCGCTTTTGCGCTGTTTGCCGCCATGGTCTGGCTGATGAACACGTCGCTGTTTGTCACGCCGCCGCCAGGCTCGGCGAAACTGCTCGCACACCGAGGCGTCCACCAGACCTATCCGAAAACGAATGTCGGCAACGACACCTGTACGGCAACGATCATCGACACCCCGCGGCATCCCTATCTCGAAAATACGATCGCCTCGATGCAGGCCGCCTTCGATGCTGGCGCCGATGTCGTCGAACTCGA
The DNA here is from genome assembly GCF_050474445.1 of Ensifer sp. B1-9. Taxonomy (NCBI): domain Bacteria; kingdom Pseudomonadati; phylum Pseudomonadota; class Alphaproteobacteria; order Hyphomicrobiales; family Rhizobiaceae; genus Ensifer; species Ensifer sp. B1-9. The sequence goes on along the minus strand of NZ_JBCHVG010000002.1, from coordinate 238,703 downwards.
CGTGCACCTGACGCCGGACAAGCAATTCGCCGTCTTCCACGACTGGACGCTCCATTGCCGGACCGAGGGTAAGGGCGTGACGGAAGAGACGCCGATGGCGATGCTGAAGGGCCTCGATATCGGCTACGGCTATACGGCCGATGGCGGCAAGACGTTCCCCTTCCGCGGCAAGGGTGTCGGCCAGATGCCGACGCTGGACGAGGTGCTGGCCTCCCTGCCCGACCGCAAGTTCCTGATCAACTTCAAGAGCCGGCGTGCCGAGGAAGGCACGGCGTTAGCAAAGCTGGTCGAAGCGCAGCCGCAATGGCGAGAGGCTGTGTTCGGGGTCTATGGCGGCGAAGAACCGACCCGCGAGACGATGAAGCGCCTGGACGGCATGCGCGGCTATGACCGGACATCGACGATGGCGTGCCTTACCCGGTATCTCGGTTACGGCTGGATGGGTCTCATGCCGGAGGCCTGCAAGAACACCTTCGTCGTGGTCCCCGGCAACTATGCGCACTTTCTGTGGGGCTGGCCCGACCGTTTCGCCGAACGCATGAAAGCGGCCGGAAGCGAAATCATCCTGCTCGGCCCCTATCACGGCGGCGACTTCACCACCGGGATCGATACGATGCAGGATCTGGAATTGGTGCCGCCGGGGTTTTCCGGCTACATCTGGACCAACCGGATCGAGGTGATCGGACCGGCACTGGGAAAGCGCCGGATCGCCGACCGCTGAAAGAACTGTGGCACCATCCAGCACCCCCGCTTGCCGCTTGCCGGCATCGATCCTATGACTTCGAGAACAATCGTCGGGACCCGTCAGCAGCGGCCGGCCCGTCTCGACTTCGCAGGAGGCAAGCTCATGGACGTCACGATCTACCATAACCCCGCCTGTGGCACCTCGCGCAATACGCTGGCGATGATCCGCAACGCCGGCATAGAACCGACTGTGGTCGAGTATCTGCAGGCGCCTCCATCGCGGCGGGAACTCGAAAAAATGATCGCCGACGCCGGCCTGACGGTTCGTGACGTGATCCGCCAGAAAGGCACGCCCTATGAGGACCTCGGGCTCGCCGACCCCGCACTCAGCGACGATCGCCTGCTCGACGCGATGATGGAGCATCCGATCCTCATCAACCGTCCCTTCGTGGTGACGCCGATCGGCACGCGGCTTTGCCGCCCGTCCGAACTGGTGCTCGACATCCTGCCCGACACGCACAAGGGTCCGTTCTCGAAGGAGGACGGCGAGCCGGTTCTCGACGCAGAGGGAAAGCGCATTTCAGACGTCTGATCTCGCTTTCGGCGGCCACTGCACGGGGCCTTGCTTCGGAATCGATTTAAGGACTTATGCGGCAGATCTGAAAGTGTTGCGGCAACCTGCGCGCATCTCGGCGGGCGCGTGCCGCCGCAATGCGACGCCCGTCCTGTGCGGGCGCCAAGTCCTGTTGCAGCGGGCCAGTGCAGCCAGGCTTATCGTGGAAACTCGAGACCCATTTCGCGGAAGCGCTCGGGGTCGTCGCCCCAGTTCTCGCGCACCTTGACGAACAGGAAGAGATGCACAGGCTGCTCGAGGATCTCGGAGATCTCCTTGCGCGATGCGGTAGAAATCGCCTTGATCGCGTCGCCGCCCTTGCCGAGCGCGATCTTCTTCTGGCTTTCGCGCTCGACGTAGATCACCTGTTCGATGCGCACCGAGCCATCCTTGCGCTCTTCCCACTTCTCGGTTTCGACATGCGAGGAATAGGGAAGTTCCTGGTGCAGCCGCAGGAACAGCTTTTCTCGGGTGATTTCGGCTGCAAGCTGGCGCATCGGCAGATCGGAAATCTGATCTTCCGGATAATACCAGGGCCCTTCGGGCAGAGCGGCCGCGAGATAGTCCATCATGTCTTCGCAGCCGGAACCGTTGAGCGCCGAGATCATGAAGGTGCGGTCGAACTTGATCGTCTCGTTAGCGGCAGCCGCAAGCTTCAAGAGGTCCTCTGGGCGCACCTGGTCGATCTTGTTCAGCACGAGGATCTTCGGCTGGTGCACTTCCTTGAGCCCCTCGAGGATCGCTTCCGCATCGCCCTTCAAGCCGCGTTCGCTATCGATCAGGAACATGATCACGTCCGCATCCTTGGCGCCGCCCCAGGCGGTGGTCACCATGGCACGGTCGAGCCGGCGTCGCGGCTTGAAAATGCCGGGCGTGTCCATGAAGACGATCTGGGCGTTGTCGTGGATGGCGATGCCGCGCACGATCGCACGCGTCGTCTGGACCTTGTGGCTGACGATCGACACCTTGGCGCCAACAAGGCGGTTGACCAGGGTCGACTTGCCCGCGTTGGTCGCGCCGATCAGCGCCACGAAACCCGAACGGGTCGGCGCGCCCTCGGCGGCCATATCTTTTTCCATATCCGTCATTTTTTCCGTCAATTTCCGGCGGAGTTTTTCCGCCACACGCCTTCGCGTTCCAGCAATTTCATCGCGGCGACCTGCTCGGCGCCACGCTTGGACCTATCGATCCCGGTCTCCGGCGCGATCCCCGAAATCTCCACGGTTACCGTGAAGCGGGGATCATGGTCCGGGCCGGAACGATCGTCCGTCCTGTAAGTCGGCGCGATGCCGAACTTGGCATGCGCCCATTCCTGCAATTCGGTCTTCGCATCGCGGCGGGCACCGTCGGCGCGTACTGCCCTGTCTTTCCAGTGGCGCAGCACGAAACCGCGGGCGGCTTCAAGGCCCCCATCGAGATAGATGGCGGCGATGAGCGACTCTACCACATCGGCCCGCACATTCATCATCGCCTTGCCGGTAATCTTCTTGACGTCCGAGCCGGTGCGAATGAACTGGTGCAGTTCCAGATCGTCGGCGACCTTGGCGCAGCTTTCGGCGCTGACGAGCTGGTTCAGCCGCACCGAGAGCTCGCCTTCATTTGCATCGCGAAAAGTCTGGAACAGAAGCTCGGCAACGCAGAGCCCCAGCACCCGGTCTCCCAGGAACTCCAGGCGCTGATAGTTGGAGCCCTTGGCGCTGCGCGCGCTGGAATGGGTGAGCGCCCGGTCCAGGCGCTCCTTCTCGGCAAACTGATAGCCAATCACGGTCTCGAGCTTGGCCCGATCCTCCGTGCTCAGCGACCGCGACTTCATTATTCGACCGCCTTGAACAGACGATCGTAACGCAGGTTCGCCGGCCACTTCCAGATTTCGCGGAACGAGGTGTCGTTGCCGAGCGAGAAGAAGATCATGCTGGCGCGGCCAACCAGGTTCTCGGCCGGCACGAAGCCAACGTCAAAGCGGCTGTCGGCCGAATTGTCGCGGTTGTCGCCCATCATGAAATAGTGGCCTTCGGGCACGATGAATTCGCGGGTATTGTCGCCGCGCGAATCCGGGAACTGGTCGAGCGTGTCGTAGGAAACGCCGTTGTCCATGGTTTCGCGATAGACCGGGACGTCTCCGCCCGTGTCGTACTGGTCATCGGCGCGGAACGCACCGTCCGACACGCGGTCGACCGGCTTGTCGTTGATGTAGAGGATGCTATTGCGCACCTGGACGCGATCACCCGGAAGACCGACGAGGCGCTTGATATAGTCGATGTCGGGATTCGGCGGGAAGCGGAAGACGACGATATCGCCGCGCTTCGGCTCGCTTGCGAAGATGCGGCCGGAAAACAGATCGGGCGAGAGCGGCAGGGAGTACTTAGAGAAGCCGTAGGCGAACTTGTTGACGAAGATGTAGTCGCCGACGAGCAGCGTCGGCATCATCGAGCCCGAGGGAATGGTGAAGGGCTGAAAGAGCACCGTACGGATGACGACGGCCAGGAGCAGCGCCTGGATAACGACCTTCACGTTTTCCCAGAGGCCGCTCTGCTTCGCTTCTGTCTTTTCTGCCACGCTTTTGTCTTCCTTTATCATGGCAACGCCCTCGCCGGGGCTTGCTCTCAACTTTCTTCCGCAGTTTTGATCCCACCTTCAAACTGCGTACAATGCGGTCTCATATGCTGCAGACTGCCTGCCCTTCAATCGCCCGGGACCGGGTTTTCCAGCGGAATGCTCTAAACCGTTCCCTCAACCGGGGCAACGGGCAGCGCTTCGATAATCACGAAGGCCTGCGCCAGAGGAAAATCGTCGGTAATCGTCAGGTGAATGGCCGCCCGGTGATGGGGCGGCAGCATCTGCGCCAAACGCTCCGCCGCACCGCCGGTGAGGTTCATAGTCGGCTTGCCGCCGGGCAAATTGATGACGCCCATGTCCTTCCAGAAGACACCCTGCGCCAGCCCCGTGCCCAGCGCCTTCGAACAGGCTTCCTTGGCCGCGAACCGCTTGGCGTAGGACGCAGCCCTGTTCTTCCGGCCTTCGGACTTGACGATCTCGACATCGGTGAAACAGCGCTGCACGAAACGCTCGCCGAAGCGGGAAAGCGAATTTTCGATCCGCCTGATATCGATCAGGTCGCTGCCTATGCCTATGATCATGGGGATGGTCCGAAGTCTTTGGCGCGCGCCGGGCGTCGCTTCTGAAAGATGCGAGCCGCATGGTAAGCCGCGATATAGGAAATCAGCGCGCCAACAGCGGCAAGCGGCAGGGAGCCGATGAGCATCGGCTTAAACACCGGTCCCCAAAGGGCGGAAAGGTCGAGGTGCTCGACCATACGCATGACGTCGGCACTGCTGGCGGCATGGGCGCTTTCGAGGCCCAAAAGGGCGATGCCGAGCTCATAGGACGCCGTCAGAATCATGGGGATCGTCACCGGGTTGGCAAGCGCGGTGGTGATCGCGGCGGCAACCAGGTTGCCCGAAAAGACAAAGGCCAGGGCGACGGCTATGACGATGTGCAGGCCGAAGAACGGCGTGAACGACGATGCCACGCCAGCAGCCACGCCGACAGCAATCGAATGCGGCGTCGAAGCGAGGCGCAGGACACGCAAGGCGATATAACGCGGGCCACGCCGAAAGCCCTTGCGTGGCCAAAGGAACGCTCGGAGCCTTTCGGAAATCGTGACCGGTTTTCTACGTCTGAATAACATTCTGCCGTCATGACCGCATCTTGGATGCCGTGGCCCGGCACAAGACGGCGCGTCCGCCTGTTTGCTGGCCGCAAGATAGGCGTCATGCCCGTTGCTTGCAACCCGCCGGCGCGCCGCGCACATGTCGCAGGCGAGCCATTCATCGAACGCATAGCTTCAGCATCCCGCCATGCGACGGGACGCGATCGAATTAGTAGTTGCGGAACAGGCCGCGGTCGATCTGACGCTGACGGTATTCGAGATCGATGCGATCGACCGAATTGTTGAGATAGGCGAGCTCGCGCTCTTCCTGAGTGGGGACGCGCAGTGCGCGGGTGATCTTCTTCAACTGATTGAACATGGCAAACCTCTTTGTTTACCTCCCGAGACAGAAGATAGTTTAGAGATCCCTTTCCCACCAGTTCCAGGAAAAGGCGGCAGCCATGCGCATACAGCATACCTTGCCGCTTTGCCATGCATTCCATGCCTGTTTTTGAGGCATCCATGTGCAGAATGGCCCGGCAGCGGGCACGGCGGCGCTGCTGGCAGCCGCGCCGATCGACTCACTCGAAGAGGCGTTTCACCATCGACACGCTCGGCAATTCCTTGAGCTGCGCGATCAGGTGGTTGAGCTGACGCAGGTCCCAGACCTCGAGATCGAACTGCAGCTCGCTGAAGTCCGCCGCCACGCGGCCCATCGACAGTGAGCGGATGTTGACGTCGCTGGTCGCGATCGCCTGGGCCACCTCAGCCAGCGTTCCGGGCTCGTTCAGGGCGCTGATTGCAATCCGCGCCATGAAGCGGCTGCTATTGGCCTCATCCAGATCCCAACGCACATCGATCCAGCGTTCCGGCTCGTCGTCGAATTTCTGCAGGATCGGCGACTGGATCGGGTAGATGGTGATGCCCTTGTCCTTCTCCATGATACCGACGATGCGATCGCCGGGAATGGCGCCTGCGGGGCTGAAATGCACTTCGGCATTGCCGGAGAGGCCGCGAATTGGAAGCGCTTCCGGCCCTTCGGCCTGGGCTGCGCCGTTCGCATCCTTGCCGCGGCCCGGCAGCTTGAACACCATGCCGGCGGCGCTGCGCATGTTGAACCAGCCATCGTCGGCGCTGGGCTTCACCGTCACGCGCTCGTCCTGATGGTCCGGGAAGACGGCGCGCAAGACATCGAGAGAAGAAAGCTCGCCGCGACCGACGGCGGCGATCGCGTCTTCGACTTCCTTCTGACCGAGACGATGCAGGGCCGGCTTCAGCGCTTCGCGCGAAAACGTCTTGTTGGCGCGCTCGAAGGTGCGCTCCAGAATGCGATAGCCGAGCCCGGCATATTGTTTGCGAATGGCGGCTCGCGTCGCGCGGCGGATCGCCGAACGCGCCTTGCCGGTCACGACGATCTCTTCCCAGGCCGGCGGCGGCACCTGGATGCCCGAGCGGATGATCTCCACCTCGTCGCCATTGTTGAGGCGGGTGACCAGCGGCATGATGCGGCCGTTGATCTTGGCACCGACGCAGGTGTCGCCAATGTTGGTATGCACGGCGTAGGCGAAGTCGATCGGCGTCGCGCCACGCGGCAGCGCGATGAGCTGCCCCTTGGGCGTGAAGCAGAACACCTGATCCTGGAACAATTCGAGCTTGGTATGCTCGAGGAATTCTTCGGGATTGTCACCCTCCGCGAGGGATTCGATCGTGCGCCGCAGCCAGGAATAGGCGTTCGAGGTCGGCGACAGGCCGGTATCGTTCGAGTTCCCCTCCCCGTCCTTGTAGAGCGAATGGGCCGCGATACCGTATTCGGCGATGTCGTTCATCCGCCGCGTGCGGATCTGCAGCTCGATGCGCTGGCGTGACGGACCGACGATCGTCGTGTGGATCGACTGGTAGTCGTTCTGCTTGGGCGTCGAGATATAATCCTTGAACCGACCGGGAACGACACGCCAGCGAGTGTGGACGATGCCGAGCGCCCGGTAGCAGGACGGGATGTCATCGACGATGATGCGGAAACCCCAGACGTCGGAAAGCTGTTCGAAGGACAGAGACTTCGACTGCATCTTGCGGAAGACCGAATAGGGCTTCTTCTGGCGCCCCTTGACCTGTGCAGCCTTCAGGCCTTCGGCCTGAAGGAGTTCCCGCAATTCGTCCTCGATCTTCTTGATCAGACCTTCGTTGCGCTGGGAAAGCTCCTCCAGTCGCCGGGTAACCGTCTCGAACGCCTCAGGATTGATGTGGCGGAACGAGAGATTTTCGAGTTCCTCGCGCATGTCCTGCATACCCATGCGGCCGGCGAGCGGCGCATAGATATCCATGGTTTCTTCGGAGATGCGGGCCCGCTTTTCCGCCGACATGTGGTCGAGCGTGCGCATATTGTGCAGCCGATCGGCAAGCTTCACCAACAAAACGCGCACGTCATCCGAAATGGCCAGCAGCAGCTTGCGCAGGTTCTCGGCCTGCTTGGCCTTCTTGGTGACGAGATCGAGCTTCTTGATCTTCGTCAGCCCCTCGACGAGCGCACCGATGTCCTCGCCGAAGAGATCGTCGATCTCCTGGCGGGTCGCCGTCGTGTCTTCGATGGTGTCGTGGAGCAGCGCGACCGCAATCGTCGACTCGTCGAGCCGCATTTCCGTCAGGATGGCGGCCACTTCCAAGGGATGAGAGATATAGGGATCGCCGCTTGCCCGCTTCTGCTGGCCATGCTTCTGCATTGCATAGACGTAGGCCTTGTTCAGCAAGGCTTCATTGGCGTCGGGCTTGTATTTTTGCACGCGCTCTACGAGCTCGTATTGGCGCATCATTCGCTGGCGATCCTCTAGAGCGGGATGATTTCAGGCCGGCACGGCCTAAAATCATAAACGTGATCGTTTCTCATAAGTTAGAGCGGGATGCGGGCGGAAAACCGCAAAGCGCTTTTCCTCGTCCCGCTCTGGAAGAAATCAATAAAAAAGTGCGCCAATCATACGAGTGGCGCACTGCTTTGAAAACACGCGGGAACGGGCGTTCCGCGAAGGATCTCAGTAGTCGTCGCTCTTTTCCGGCGGCACCAGACCTTCGATGCCGGCCAACAGTTCCTCTTCCGACATGCGGTCGAACGTGATCGCTTCCGGCTGATCCTCGTCTTCGGCAACCTCGGCGAACGTGGTCTCCGATTCCGACTGAAGCAGCGAAGCCGGATCGGGCTCGGGCTCGTCCACTTCAACATGCTTCTGCAGCGAGTGGATCAGATCTTCCTTGAGGTCGTCGGGAGAAAGCGTTTCATCGGCGATCTCGCGCAGCGCAACGACCGGGTTCTTGTCGTTGTCGCGGTCGATGGTAATGGCGGCACCCTGAGAGATCAGGCGCGCGCGGTGGCTGGCAAGCAGAACGAGTTCGAAACGGTTATCGACCTTGTCGATGCAATCTTCGACGGTGACGCGGGCCATTGCCTGTCCTTTTGGGCTCGAAGCGCGGCGGCATGGCCGCTGCACGGATTGACGACACGAAACCGGAAACAGCCGTCTAGCGACGGCCTCGTCGGCTCCGATTTCTGGAATTAGCCGCCCGGATACAATCAAAACAAGGCAAGTTCAAGTTTTTCCTTCAAGTGACGCTCACGTAACGTCACACTTCGTGATAAAATGCGATCCAAATGGGCTGGAAAACCTTACTCGCAAACACCTGGTTGCATTGTAGGCCACAACGCCAAAACGCCTGGTAGAAAAGGCATTCCAGGGATGTGGACTATCTATAGCAACTGCTAAAACTAGCTATATTCGCGAGCGCCCTGCTGGAATAATGCAATGCCTAGCCTACATTATTTGCAATATCAGCAATTATTAATGTAAACGACTTATTTTGCGTATCGGCCGGCAGCGGGCCTTTGATGCGCCGGCATTGAAAAGGAAAGACGATGTTTGATCCCCGCGAAAAGATCGCACTTTTTATCGACGGCGCAAATCTCTACGCGGCATCGAAAAGCCTCGGCTTTGACATCGACTATCGCAAGCTGCTGAAAGCCTTTCAAAAACGCGGCTATCTGCTGCGCGCCTACTATTACACCGCGCTCATTGAAGATCAGGAATATTCTTCGATTCGCCCGCTGATCGATTGGCTAGACTACAACGGTTACAAGGTCGTGACGAAGCCGGCCAAGGAATTCACCGACTCGCTCGGTCGCCGCAAGATCAAAGGCAACATGGACATCGAGCTCGCTATCGACGCGATGGAGCAGTCCGAGACCGTCGATCACCTCGTCATCTTCTCCGGTGACGGCGACTTCACCACGCTCGTCGAAGCGCTGCAGCGCAAGGGCCGCAAGGTCTCGGTCGTCTCGACGATGTCGACCCAGCCGCCGATGATCGCCGACGACCTGCGTCGCCAGGCCGATCATTTCATCGACCTCGCGACGCTGCGGGCAGAGATCGGCCGCGAGCCTTCCGAACGTACACCGCGGCATACGGCCGAACCGGTGGCGGACCCCGTCGAAATCTAAAGCGGCACAATCAGCGAAGCGCTTTTAAGCTGGAGCTCGAAGGGCGGATCAACGCTTTTTGGGCAGGCGGGTGGCGGCGCCGTGTCGCGCGAGCCTCGACCTCCATGGATCAAGGACCTTCGGCCTGATCGTTTTCATTAGCATTGACCGGTGGCGACGATCTGGCAGACTTGCGATCGTTTAGCCGCGGTCCTTCAGCAGGCGGCTTTTCTGCCGGTTCCAATCGCGCTCTTTCGAGCTCTCGCGCTTGTCGTGAAGCTTCTTGCCCTTGCCGAGCGCCAACTCGAGCTTGGCCCGGCCGCGCTCGTTGAAGTAGATGCGCAGCGGAATCAGCGACATGCCTTCGCGATTGACCGCGCCCTGCAGACGATTGACCTCGCGCTTCGACAGAAGCAGCTTCCGCCGCCGCCGCGTTTCATGGTTGAAGCGGTTCGCCTGCAGATACTCCGGCAGATAGGAGTTGATCAGCCAGATCTCGCCGCCTTCGTCCGTCGCATAGGATTCAGCGATGTTGGCCTTGCCCTCGCGCAACGACTTGACCTCGGTGCCGGTCAGAACCAGACCGGCCTCGTAGGTGTCGACGATCTCGTAGTTGAAGCGGGCCTTTCGGTTTTCCGCCACGACCTTGTTGACCGTGCGCTGGCTTCCTTTGGGTGCCATTAGTTCATCAATCCTGCATGCCTCAGTGCCGCGTCGATCGCTCCCTCGGTTGCCGGCTCCAGGGTCGACAACAGCGGCGAGCGTACGGCGCGGCTCATCCGGCCAAGGCGGTTCAGAGCATATTTCGCACCGCAGAGACCGGGCTCCATGAAGATCGCCTTGTGCAGCGGCATCAGCTTATCCTGGTAGGCGAGCGCCTTGGCGAATTCGCCGGCAAGCGTTGCCTCCTGGAACTCGGCGCAAAGGCGTGGTGCCACGTTGGCCGTAACGGAAATGCAGCCGACACCACCATGGGCGTTGAAGCCGAGCGCGGTCGCGTCCTCACCGGAAAGCTGCACGAAATTCGGGCCGCAGGCCATGCGCTGCTCGGATACGCGCTCGATCTTGCCGGTCGCATCCTTGACGCCGATGATATTGGCATAGGCCTTGCTGAGCGCCGCCATCGTCTCGACACTCATATCCACGACCGAACGGCCGGGAATGTTGTAGATCACGATCGGCAGCTTCACGCTCTCGGCGATCGCCGCATAATGCGCGAAGAGGCCCTTCTGCGTCGGCTTGTTGTAATAGGGCGTGACAACGAGGATCGCGTCGGCACCGGCCTTTTCGGCGTGCTGGGCGAGCTCGATCGCTTCCGTCGTGTTGTTGGAGCCGGCGCCGGCAATCACAGGCACCCGCTTGGCGGCCGCCTCGACGCAGAGTTCGACGACTTTCTTGTGCTCGTCATGGGAAAGGGTCGGAGACTCGCCGGTGGTGCCGACCGGCACGAGACCATGGCTGCCTTCTTTTATCTGCCATTCCACATGCGCGACGAAACCATCCGCGTCCACCGCGCCGGTCGCGGTGAACGGTGTTACGAGAGCGGGAATGGAACCCTTGAACATGCACAACTCCTGACGGCACAAGGACACGAAATGCACTCATGCTTTGGCCGTAATCGACGGTTAAAAAACTGCCGCACCATAATCATGTGAGGGGGCTGCGGCAAGCGTCGTGACACGGCATTTCACGCCGGTTTTCGTGCAAAAGCTTGACGTTCGGCCCGCATGATGGTCCCGCTCAGCCACAGGCTTGCGCGGCAAGGTACGATTGCCATGATCAATATTGGCCGCTAGTCTGCCTCAGACAATCCGGCGGCAACTGATGTGAGACACGGGGAACACAGCCTCTTGATGCGCGGATCAATTTTCCTGCCCGTCGCCGCCATCATCGGCGCTGCGCTGCTCACATCGCCAGCGCTTGGTTCCGAAACGCCGGAACGAATACCGGTCCCGACGCACAGACCCGACAAATCCGGCAAGGCTGCGCCAGTTGCTGCCGACGAGACCACCAACGCAATTCCGACAATCGTCGCGCCGATCGACAGCGATCTGAAAGCGGGACTCGACGCCCTCTCCAACCGGCAGCCCCTGGCCGCGATTGCCGTGCGCAACACCATGAGCCGCGACGCGCTGGACCGTCACATCCTGACATGGGCGATTGCAGTTTCCGGCCAGCGCGGCATTCCCTCCTATGAGATTGCCGATGCCCAGCGCGAACTACAGGGTTGGCCCGGCTTGAAATCCCTGCGCGCCAATTCGGAACGGGCGCTCTATCGCGAAAACCCGCCGGCACCCGACGTCCTCGCCGCCTTCGGCGACACGCAACCCGAGACAACCGAGGGAACCCTCATCCTTGCTCGCGCGCTCCTCGCCCAGGGACAAGCGGATGCGGCTGCGAAACGGTTGCGCGAAATTTGGCAACGGGATGCACTCGGCAAGGACATGGAGACCCGGATCCTGGCGGAGTTTTCCAGCCTGCTGACGCCCGCCGATCACCAGCGGCGCATGGCTATGCTCCTCTACCGCAACCGTGTCGAACAGGCCGAACGTTTTGGCGATCTCGGCAAGGCGCAGTCACTCTATCGTGCCTGGGCAGCGGTCAGCCGCGGCAACGACAAGGCAGATGCACTGATCGCGGCGGTCGACCCTTCCTGGCGCAGGGATCCCGCCTATCTTTTCATTCAGATCGAGTTCCTGCGCAAACAGAAGAAATACGAGGAAGCAGCCAAGTTGCTTGCCCGTATGCCAAAGGACAAAGGGGCACTCATCAACCCCGGCGAATGGTGGGTCGAACAACGCGTGGTCAGCCGAGGCCTGCTTGACGCGGGCGACTTCGAGGGCGCCTACCGGATCGCGGCCAGTCATGCGGCAACGGATGCGACCGATATCGTCGATGCCGAATTCCACGCGGGCTGGTATGCGCTTCGCGGCATGGAAGATCCGGCGATCGCCGCTCGCCATTTCCGCCGTATCCTCGAGGTCTCCAACCGCCCGCTTTCCGCCTCGCGCGCCTGGTACTGGCTGGGCCGATCTGCCGAGGCTGGCGGACCCGGCAATGCCAGCGAGTGCTTCGCCAATGCGGCACGCTACCCCGGAACCTTCTACGGGCAACTGGCCGCCGCCCGACTTGGCCGCAAGACGCTGAACGTCGCCTACCCTGCCCCGACGGCAGATGACCGGACAAGATTCGAGAACCGCGAAGCGGTGCGTGCGATCACCCGGCTTGAAAGCGCCGGCCACGCCTGGCGCGCCGACAGTATCTACCGTGCGCTTGCGGAGGAGCTGACCAGCCCCGGCGAACTCGCGCTGCTTTCGGCGCGGGCAGAGAAGGCCCGCAACCATCAGCTTTCGCTCCAGATCGGCAAGATTGCATTCGGGCGTGGCATCGACGTCGCCGCCCTCGCCTTCCCGGTCGGGGTGATCCCTTCGACCGCCAATATCGACGGCTCCGGCAAGGCGCTGGCCTATGCCATCGCGCGACAGGAAAGCGCCTTCAATCCTGCAGCCATCTCCACCGCCAATGCCCGCGGCCTGCTGCAACTGATGCCGGGTACCGCCAAGGGCGTCGCCAGCCGCTATGGCCTTGCCTATTCGCAGGACAAGCTGACCAGCGACGCCGGCTACAACGCCACGCTTGGCGCCCACTATCTCGGCGAACAGATCAGCAGCTTCGGCGGGTCCTATATCCTGACCTTCATTGCCTATAATGCCGGTCCGCGCCGGGTTCCGGAATGGCTTGGCCGCTACGGCGATCCGCGCGGCAAGCCGATCGACGAAGTCGTCGACTGGATCGAGCGCATCCCCTTCCAGGAGACGCGGAACTATGTCCAGCGGGTCATGGAAAACTATCAGGTTTACAAGTCGAGGCTCGGCCAGACGGCCGACATCGTCGAAGATCTGAGAATGGGGCGGCAATAGCCGTATGAGCCATTCGCCGTTCAAACAATCGTGATGGGTGGCACAAAATGCGGTCTAAGCCATTTCCCTTGTAAAGTTTCCTGAAGGAAATGGTGAACACAATGAAAACCTTGTCCATTATCGTCCTATCTCTGGCGACAGCCATGGGCGGTGTTCCCCCTGCCAGTGCGTTCCCGATCGCTCCTCAGGTGTCGCGAACGACGAACGTCCAGAAGGCGCAGTTCCCATACGAGCGCGGTGAAGAACGCAAGAACCGCCCCAGCTGCTCGTTCCCCTATTGCGGACGCGGCAGCCGGCACGGCTACTATCGTGATTGGGATCGGCACGGATACTATCGGGATGGCTATTATCACGACCATTATCACCGATACTATCATCACCACGATCATGGTGTCGGCGCGTTTTTCGGTGGTCTCGCCGCGGGTGCGATCGTCGGCGGTTTGTTGAGTCAGCCGAGATATTATAACGGTGGCAGCCCCCACACGCGCTGGTGCTACGCACGCTATCGGTCCTATCGTGCCTGGGACAATACGTATCAGCCCTATGGCGGCCCAAGGCGTCAGTGCTATTCGCCCTACTGATGAGGCAGTTGGCCATTGCACGGCAAAACTCAATTTCGCTGCTTAGGAGCCACGCATGTTCGCTAGTGAGTTTACTCGCAGGCGAACGTTTTGGTTGACACCCGTGTCAACCGCATGCCTTGCCCTTTCACTTCGAGCCGCTACGATCTAACCGTTACCGGTTGGAGGCAGACAGACGATGAATGAAGGCGGGTTTCGGGAACATCGCTTCCCGGCAACTGATGGCTTGCAGCTCTACGCACGGAGCTATGGCCCTGTTTTCGCCGCGCCGGCCGTTCCGATCATCTGCTTGCCGGGCCTCACCCGTAACAGCCGCGACTTTCACGAACTCGCAACATTTCTCGCGTCGCCAGGCGGGGGCGAACACACCGTCTTCTCGCTCGATTATCGCGGCCGAGGCAATTCGCAGCGTGACGACGACAAGAGCCACTACTCAATAGCAATCGAAACAACCGACATCATGACGGCCTGCACCCATCTGGGGATTGAACGCGCGGTCTTCATCGGCACCTCGCGCGGCGGACTGATCCTGCACCATCTCGTCGGCCTGGCACCCGACCTGATTGCAGGCACGGTGCTTAATGACATCGGGCCTGTCATCGAAATCGAGGGTCTGCTGACCATCCGGAATTATCTCAACAAAGCGGCAGCCGGGCCAATAAGCTGGGCCGCGGTGCCCGGATATCTGAAAGATATCCACGGAGCCGAGTTTCCGAATCTTGGCGAACGCGATTGGCAACAGATGGCAAAGGCGATCTACCGCGACGAGGACGGCGCCCCGGTGCCAGATTTTGATGTGGCCATTGCGCGGCAATTGCTTGGCCTGACCGTTGAGACATCATTGCCCGATCTCTGGCCGCAATACGATGCTTTCTCCCGAATGCCGCTTTTGGTCATCAGAGGCGAGCACTCCCGGCTGCTCTCCGAAGGGACGATGAGAGAGATGTGCAAGCGGCATTCCAGAGCAGTAGCGCTCACCGCACTTGGCCAAGGCCATGCACCGCTATTGCACCTTGACGGCCCTCGCCAGGCAGTAAGTGCTTTTGTCTGCGCCATCACGCGCCGGCGCGACGTTGGCACCGATCGGCTGCACTCAGAGATCGACCTCGAGCATTGACCTCAGCAATCGCATGAACCCGGTTCAACCGGGTCGCGTGGTCGGCTTCTGGCTAGGCATCATAAACGAAAAAGCCCGGCTCGAGAGCCGGGCTTCTCTCTTCTGACCGAGGTCAGACGATCTTAGAAGTCGCGCTGCAGACGGACGAAGCCGAGAACCTGGTCGTCAGCGTTGTCCTGATCTTCATACTGAACCGAAACGCGGGTCGCGAGGCCTTCGGTGATCTTGTAGTCGAGCGTTACGCCAGCGCGCCACATGTCGTCGTTGCCGAAGCTCGTGAGCGAGTCCTGCAGGCTACCCCAGTACTGGAAGCCCGGGGTGATGGCGAGCTTGTCGGTAGCGTTCCAACGGTACGAAGTTGCAACGGTCCACTCGGAAGCGTTCCAGTAAGCGTTCGGGTCGGAAGCCCAGATACCAGCAAGCTGGAAGACGCCCGGACCGAGGTCAGCCGAGAGCAAGCCGCGGATCGCGCCTTCTTCGAATTCGGTGTCGTAACCGCCGAGCAGGTCGAAGGAAACGCCGCCGACCGAAGCCGAAACGATACCGGAGATGCCGACGCCGTTGGACTTCGTGGAGGTGCCTTCGAGTTCGTCGACCGAGAGACCAGCCTGGAACGAACCGCCGTCATAGAGGTAGGCGATCGAGTTGAATTCGGTGAAGTTGCCGAGCGAGTCGGTTTCGCCGTTCAGGCCCTTATCCCACCAGTTGTAGAAGAAACCAGCCTTGAGGCCACCGAGCTGGATGTAGGCTTCATCAACGTCGATGAAGTCGCTATCGCCAGAGTCGGTGTCGTTGTCGGCGTTGAATTCAGCAGCGAAGAAGCCGGTGAGCGTGCCGTACTCGGTGTCGCTCTTGGCGTCGAACGAGATGTAAGCGCGCGAGAAGGCATCCCAGTCGGACGTGGACTGACCACCGAAGTCTTCCTGGTTGTAGCGGCTGTCAGCAGCGTCACGACCAAACGAGGTCTGGAAACGGATGAAGCCGCCGATTTTGAGGCAGGTTTCGGTGCCCGGGATGTAGAAGTAGCCGGTGCCGAAAGCGTCGCAAACGCGAACGTATTCCATGGGCTCCGGCTCGGCTGCGACGATTGCGTCGGCTGCCTGGGCGCCGGAGACTGCTGCGAGAGCAGCAGCGGAGCCGAGAAGAAGGCTCTTGATGTTCATTTCTGACCTCCAGTCAAAAGTTTCAAACGGGTCTGGGTATTTTGCTGAAGGACAGCTTTCCCTGCCCCATCCCCAACGTTCAAGAAGTCGGACGATCAACCGCCCTTGCTTCCGGAGTTGAAAATACAAGACCGGATCATCGGCGCAACGTCCAACTAGCGAGATCACGTGCTTTGCATCGCCCTTCGCCAAACGCTGTTGCTGAAACGACACAAAATCGCCGCAGACCCCTTAAGAAAATTAACAAAGCATTAAGAAAACCCTTTGCTGGCAGGGGTTTAGCATGCGGGGAACATGTACGGCCTGTTTCAGAAAGAGGCAGAAAGCTGCCCAAAATAGGGGAAAGCGCGGCCACAAACGCCGACTCCACCTCGGCGGCAAACAGCTAAAACAGCATTCTCTCCAGGAAACGAGAACAGGATGGACGGTTCGAGACCGAAAGAATCATCAGAATCAATGCGGAGATTCGCCAACGAAACGCATCCTTGATTCTGATCCAGCGTGAATCGCGGCCGCCACCGGCACGAAGAAGACGTCAACCGACGAACAAACCCACAGAGATCTCGACGGCAGTTGATGCGCGCGCGAGAGAGAGAGAGAGAGAGAGAGAGAGAGAGAGAGAGAGAGAGAGAGAGAGAGCGGGTCGATGATCAACGACCGACTTGCGGGCGACGGGCGAAAGCAAGAGCGATGTCTGCCGGAAGTCCCATATCTTTGCGCGAAACGATCCGCCGACACCCCGTTTGCGCGAAGCTGTCACGCAAGCGCTAAGCTCAGGCGGCATTCATGTTTCTGGATCGCGGGAAAGGGATGGCGGAGAAGAAGGGATTCGAACCCTCGATACCGTTTCCGGTATACTCCCTTAGCAGGGGAGCGCCTTCGACCACTCGGCCACCTCTCCGTTAGCGCCTGACTAGTGTCACTCAGCGGCCAATGCAAGATTTTTTTGTCGTTTTCCGGCAATTCCCCTCATTTTCCGCGCGGGCCTGCCCTGTAAGAAGCGAGCGCATGGGTTTAGCGACAGGCCACCTCTCAAGCCAAGCAGGAAGCGCCGGAACGTTTCGGCGCCTGCCGGCGTCTGATTCTCGCTCGCGATGAGCTCGAAGAGCCGCGCCTTTATCTCTTATGTCTCAAGACTTGCTTGCGAGGCGCTCGATCGCCTGTTGCGTGGCGGCACCGAAGTCGCCGTCAATCGGTCCGCCGTAATAACCGCGATCCCGAAGCAGCACCTGCATTTCCTTGCGGAAGTCCGGCGTGAAATTGTTGGGCTGCGTCCGCAATTCTTCGAGCTTGGCCGGATCGCCGCCCTCGATGCTCGCCGCCGCCCAGCGAACCGCCTCCTTGGCATCCGCTTTGGTGCCGAGGCCGTAATCATAAAGCCGGCTCAGATTGCCCATGGCGTAGGCGCTGCCGGCATTCGCTGCCATCTCATACCAGGTGCGTGCCTGCACATAGTCCTGCGAGACACCGTTGCCGATATCGTAGAACCAGCCGAGCAATGCCATGGAATAGGAATCGCCCATATTGGCGGCCTTCTCATACCAGACCTTGGCTTCGCTGTAGTTCTGCTCGGTTCCCAACCCGTTCTGATAGGCCCAGCCGAGCGAGGACATCGCATTGGTGTCGCCGCTTTCGGCCGCCTTTTTGTACCAGGAGAGCGATTGCGCCAGGTCCTTCGGGAGGCCAAGCCCTTCGCGGTAGAACCACCCCATCGTCGCCATGGCGTTGGCATAACCCTGGTTGGCCGCCAGTTCATACCATCTGGCTGCTGCGGCATAGTCCTGCGTGATGCCGCCATAGCCCTCACGGTAGAGCCAGCCGAGGGACGCCTGGCCGTAGGCGTTGCCACCCCTGGCCGCCTGCTCGAACATGCGCTTGCCCTGGTCGACATCCACCGGACCATCGGTCCCATAGACTGAAAACCAAGCGAGATTCGTCAGCGCATACAGGTTGCCGCCGTCGGCGGCCTTCCGGTAGTTGCGCCGCGCGTCGACATAGTTGCGGCCGGCATCCTGCGCCCGACCCAGCATGTTGACGAGCATCATATCGTCCGGATTCTCGTTGACGGCCTGGGCGCAGGCGGTCAAAGCCCGCTCGGAATCGAGCTTCAGGAAATTGACCCCGAGGAAGCCCGGCATCGATTGCGGCTCACCTGCGAGCAGATAGCAGTCGCGCGAGGCCTGCGTGTCCTTGCCGGTCGGCGAGACGTTGAGACCCTTTTGCGGTTCCAGCGCCGCGATCTGCTGTTCGGCCTCGGCCTTGTGCCTGCTATCCGGATAGCGCTCGATAAAGCGCGTCAATGCGGCAGCATCGGTCGACTGCTTCAACGCCTCCCAGGCAATCTCGTCGGGTGCCACACTCGACGTCTGCTCGGCCTCAGTCAGACGTTTCAGCTTCTTTTCGGCGAGCATCCTGTAGACGGGATCCGACCCATGCTTCGCCAGGAACGCCGCGATCAGATCCTTGTCGGCGAGGTCGCGAATGTTCTGCCAGTCGGCAGCGGCCTCCGATTGGCTGTTTGGCGAGAGTTGGCCGCCATTGTTGGTGATATTGATGTTCACCTCTTTGATATTGAGGAAGATCTGCGCCCCGCCAAGCGACCCGTAGACGAACGGCTCCTGGCCGCGATTGGTCACCGACACCACCTCGTCCCGCACCTTGCCAAGCGCAATGCGAACGTCGACGCCCGGCTCGGTCAGGTATTTGGCGAGTGCCGTGGCGAAGGGGCTGTTCTTTCCCTCCCCATCGAGGGCGACCGTGCCGGCCTTGGAGGCAAAGGCGACAAGCAGGTCGGCCGATTCCGGTTCGACACGCGCAAGCCCCCTGGAAACCGCTCTGGTCGAGATCGAGCGCGTCATGCTTTGTTCAAAGGGATTGTTGCGGCACGCGTCGAGGATGACAAGCTTGAGCTTGGTGGCACCTTCGAGCGAACGCTGAACCCGGTCGAGCCCGATCGCCTCGTCTTCGACGTCCTTGTCCGTTTTCAGTTGCACGTCGACGGGAAGCAGAAAATTCTCGCCGTTCATCTCCATTCCGTGACCGGAATAATAGACGATCGCCACTTCGGCGCCGGTCGCGAGATCCTCGAAGTCGCGCAGCGCCTTGACCATGTCCTGGCGGCCGACGTCGTGCACCGTCGTGACCGAATCGAAGCCGGCGTCCTCGAAGGAGGCCTTCATCAGTTCCACGTCATTGGCGGGGTTGTTGAGCGGCGACGTCGCTTCATATTTCTCGTTGCCGATCAACAGCGCGACGCGCTTGGCAGCCCATGCATCCGCAATCGGCACAAACAACGCGATACAAAGAATAGAAAGCGGCAGCCAGTGCCGCGAATGCCCCGTGAACATGCCATTCCCTCCGGCACCGACCATCGTCCTTCGCCTTGCCCGGCTTGAACGACCGACGATGCCCTCGCCCATCTGCCCGCGGAATCACCACAGCGGGCGCTCCGGTCATGCCTGACGGAAGTATTACGTATGAGATGGGGGCTTTCAATGTACGCAAGCGTCATAATTTGCTCGGTGAGGCGCGTGCGCACGGCGCAAGGTCGAAGCAAGCCGATGTGCTTAGCTGAGACACGAAAGCGGCACAGCCGTCGATTCCACAGACGGCGAAGCTGCGAGGGTTACGAAGGGCGGTCGGTCTCGGAGCTTGTCATGTCCATGAAGATGCATGTCGCGGAAGGAAAGCCCGGCCAGCTTGCAACGACGCATCAGCACTATTTCATCGAGCGGCCCTGCCGTATCCTCGTCATTGGCCAACACCTGAAAGCGAAGACCAAATATCAGTGCCTGCTGCGCCATATCTCGATTGCCGGCGCGATGCTCGACTTCAATGCTGCGATCCCGCTGCCGAAGCACTTCTTTCTGGAGATCGAAGGTTTCAAGGAGGAAATCGGTTGCTCGCAGGTTCATCGAGAAGGCACCGAACTCGGCGTGCGCTTCAACATGCTGCTGTCACCGGATTTCCTGAGACGCCTCATTCGAATCCAATTCTCCAGCGGCGCGCTCTGATTCTCAAGCGCAAACGCGCGACATTAGATTTTTAGTGATCGATTTCAGGGGATTGCAAGTTTCTCCTGCGAAAGTGATTCTATCATTGGCGGAGTTGGGCCACTGCGATGTGGGGCAAATGAATTGTCCTGGGTTGCCGAATGCGTTCGGGAAACGATCGCATGCGCAATCCGGCTCTGGCGGAGAATAGCGCATGTCGCACCAGACAATGTATTCCTGCGTCCCTTCGCCATTCTACGAGCGACGCTACGAACGTTTCTCCGTCGCCCACGCGGGTACGGTGACGTCGGTCCGGCCGGGACTCGGCGGCGTCTCGGTCAGGCCATGCCGAATGATCGACATATCGCGTGGCGGAGCCAGCTTTGCGGTCGATACCACCATCGGGCTGTCTCAACATTATTATCTGCACATTATCGGCACGCCGCTCAGGATCGGCTGCGCCGAGGTCTATCGCAACGGCGAGCGTATCGGTGTCCAATTCATTAAGCCGATCGAACAAACCTTGCTGCGCGAGATCATCCGGCAGGATTTCTTTACCGGACAGAACGGCAAGGCGGCCAAATCGCGCTGATTGCCCGGCTGCGACGGCGTACCGCGATGAACAGCGGAATTCCGGCAGCTTTTCTCGTCAAGGCGATTCCGAATTGCGGCAGCTTGCGCTAAGTTCCCCGGACTTTCTTCGAACGGGGCCCATTCTCCAGCATGTCCGCTTTCTCTCGCTTCACGCCGCTCATCCAATCCCTTCCGTCTACAATTCCGTTCGTCGGCCCGGAGGCAATCGAACGGCAACGTGGGAGAGCCATCGCAGCGCGCATCGGCGCCAACGAAAGTGGGTTCGGTCCGGCCCCAAGTGTCCTGGCGGCAATCAATGAAGCGGCCGGCGGAACGTGGAAGTATGCCGACCCGGAAAACCACGACCTGAAACAGGCGATCTCTGCGCATCTCGGCACCACACCGGCCAATATCGCCATCGGTGAAGGCATCGACGGATTGCTCGGGCAGATCGTCCGCATGGTGATCGAACCGGGCATGCCCGTCGTCACATCGCTCGGCGCCTATCCCACCTTCAACTTTCACGTCGCCGGCCATGGCGGTCGGCTGGTTACGGTACCCTATGCCGAAGACCGAGAAGACCTCGAAGCTTTGCTTGCAGCGGTGAAGCGGGAAAATGCGCCGCTCGTCTATTTCGCCAATCCCGACAATCCGATGGGAAGCTGGTGGCCGGCCGAGCGCATCGTCGAATTCGCCCGGGCTTTGCCGGAAACGACGCTCCTTATTTTGGATGAAGCCTATTGCGAGACGGCACCGGCCGAATCCCTACCGGCCATCGATGCCTTGATCGATTGCCCGAACGTCGTGCGCACGCGCACCTTCTCGAAAGCCTATGGGCTCGCAGGGTCGCGCGTCGGCTATGTCATCAGTACGCCGGGCACGGCGCAGGCCTTCGACAAGATCCGCAACCACTTCGGCATGAACCGCATCGGTGTCGCGGCAGCAATTGCCGCGCTTGCGGACCAGAACTATCTAAAGGAAGTAATCGCGAAGATCGCAGCGTCACGCCAGCGCATTGCGGCCATTGCCGCCGACAACGGCCTCACGCCGCTTGCCTCCGCCACCAATTTCGTGGCGGTCGACTGCGGCCGGGATGCCGTCCATGCCCGCGCGATCGTCGATACACTGATGAACGACCATGGCATCTTCATCCGGATGCCGGGCGTGGCCCCCCTCAACCGCTGCATCCGTGTCAGCACCGGACCGGAAGCGGAGATGGCCCTGTTTGCGGCCGCCCTGCCCGAGGTTCTGAAAAAGCTGGCCTGATCCGGCATTCAGATTCCTGCTGTTGGGCGGCGCTCACGCTGAGTGCCGCCTTGTCGGTTCAATGAACCGTCATCCATTCGCGAGCGGCGCGAAGGGCTGCGGCGAGATCTACCTTGCTCATCGTCATCGCCAGGTCGGCGCGCAGGTCGACGGCGCGGTCGCAGCCCTTGATCGCCGCGATGTTCAGCCACTTGTGGGCGGCGACGAGATCGACCGGGCGTCCGTGGCCGGTCGCATAGGCCAGCCCCATTTCACAGAAGATTTCCGCCTGGTTGTCACCACCCATCGCGGCATCCGAAGCAACCTGCATATCAAAGCGTGCCATTGTCTTGTCCCTGTTTTGCCTGGTTGGTTTTTCCGAAGCGGCCCGCCCGTTTGGAGCGGGCCATGCTCCAGATCAGCACTTGTTTTGGTCCCTGTTCGACCTTGCCTCTTATTGGGCCTTTCCGGAGCGCACCGTCTTTTTGCGGCGTCGTCTTCGGTGGTTTGTCGGAGCGTTTTTGTCCGCTCGTCTTATGGCTCCAATATGCAGCAGGGCTTTCAATGCGCGCTTAAAATGCATGCTTAATTTGCGACAAACAAAGTTCAAACGCTTGGTAAACTTGAGTTTTTGTTAAACATCGGAAGGCCGGGAATCCCGCGCATTCGCCTCAAAATTTACGAAAAATTCAACTGCCGATTTCAACCAAACGCTAACCACGAAATGATCGACGGTGGCGGAGCCGACAGGAATTCCTCGTTTCGACCTGCTTGAAATGGCCAAGAAAAAGCACCGAAAGCCGTCGCTGGGCTTGTTTACCTTTACGTGCGCGTAAGCTATCGTGCGCGTGGCGGTGAGGAGCCTGCCTTTGCACACGAGGACATCTCAAGAGCTGTCGGCGGAGCGGACCACGCCGGCAGCCTCGATCTGGAGGACTGGAATGTTACGAACCTTGCTCATGACCGCGACGCTCGCGCTTGGCATTACCGGGACGGCTGCGGCAGCAGAACCGATCGTCGGCAACTGGAAGACCGCGAGCGGAGCAACTGCGGAGATCGCCCCCTGCGGCGGCGCATTCTGCGTGACACTGAAGACCGGCAAGCATGCCGGCAAGCGCATCGGCAACCTCTCCGGCACCGACGGCAGCTATTCCGGCGAAATCACCGATCCGGATACCGACAAGACCTATAGCGGTTCGGGCTCCGTCGACGGCAATTCGCTGAAGATGAAGGGCTGCGTCCTGAAGGTGCTCTGCAAGTCACAGATCTGGACGCGCCTCTAAGCAACTTCGTTGCGCGACCCACGACCATCGAAGAATTGAAAGGGCGGCCACCGGCCGCCCTTTTTGCATATGCTTTCCATCGGCTTGGCCGCTCTGTTCCGCCAGGCTGGGCATTTCCCGGCTCGCGCGACGGCGGCCCAAATGCAACCGAAGATGAACGCCAGATGAACGGACATCTCAGCATCAATTCAGTTTGGGTGTGCGAAAACACACTCAATCGATTTGAACCTGCCTCCAAACAACGGACAGAACCATGGATATCCTTGCTCGGCGCCTCACCATCATCAGCCTTCTGATGGTCGTTTTCGCTGTAACTCTCGCCGCTGCCGTCAGCGCGGACACCGAACGCCGCCGCAGCAACACCTACCTCGGTTCGCTGACGGATTGCACCGCACACACGGCGCAATACTGCCAGGCCAAACTCTAACCCGGACGAGACGGGCTGCGCCCGGCTCCGTCGCCAAGTGAAACCGATCACCTCGTGATCTGATGGAGTGACGAACATGCTGGCCGCTCTTTCGACATCCGCGTTTCTCTCGCTGCGCGTGCTTGCGCTGGCCGGCCTGCTGATGGCACCGGTCGGGGCGCTTGCCTACTCCAAGGCCAACGGTGCCGGCATCGGTAAGCAGGGCGCCGGCCTCGTCCTCTTCGTGACCCTGCAGCGCCAGTCCATGAGCTGAGGCGGGGTACCCCGGAACGGAACCGCATGAAAAGGGGGCCTCGCGCCCCTTTATTCTTTCCGGCTTGCGTTTGGCGTCTCTTTCCTGTCCTCTCGCTCCGACTGCGCCGCGTATCTTGCGCGCCACAGTCGCCGTAGCACATTGAGTAGCTGCGTGTTTCCTTTGATCGGATAGGACTGAAGGAAACAGGCAGCGGGATTCACCACAACAAGCCCTTGTCAGCCTGATGCCCGCCTATCTCGTCTATACGCTTGCCGCCCTTGCCGAAATCGCCGGCTGCTTCGCCTTCTGGGCGTGGCTGAAGCTCGACAAGTCCATCCTCTGGCTCATTCCCGGCATGACGTCCCTGGCGCTTTTTGCGTGGCTTCTCACCCTGATCGACAGTCCGGCGGCCGGGCGGGCCTATGCCGCCTATGGCGGCGTCTATATCGCCGCCTCGCTGCTCTGGCTGTGGCTGGCGGAGGGCGTCAAACCGGACCGCTGGGATCTGACGGGCATGACGGTCGCGCTCCTCGGCAGCGCCATCATCCTTGCCAGCCCGCGTTGAGCCCATCGATATGCCAATCGCGATACGGTTGTGTGCGCCAATATCTTGTCGTTTGCTTGTCAGAAGCCGCAGCCTATAATGCGACATGAACAAGCGAATCTCTTCACACTCCGTCCTTTCCGTCGCAACGCCTCAGCCTTTCGAGCCGCAGTACTTCGACGATCCCGCCGCTGCCGTCGATTGCCTCGAGGCGCTTTACGAGCGTAATACCCGGTTCCTCTGCGAAGCTTTCGAGGGTCTGGGGAAAACCGATAAGCCCCTGACGCGCTATCGCGCCTGCTACCCTCAGGTCAGCATCGAGACGAGCAGCTTCGGCCACGTCGATTCCCGTCTGTCCTTTGGTTATGTCAGCGCCCCCGGCGTCTACACGACCACGATCACCCGGCCAAAGCTCTTCCGGCACTATCTGAAGGAGCAGCTCGGTCACCTGATCCGCAACCACGGCCTCGGCATCACCGTTTCGGAATCGGCGACCCCGATCCCGCTGCACTTCGCCTTTGGCGAGGGCGCCTATGTGGAGGCATCGGCCGCGAACACCATCGACATTCCGCTGCGCGATCTGTTCGACGCACCTGACCTGACGACCACCGACGACGAGATCGCCAACGGTTCCTATGAGCCGGGTCCTGGAGAACCCTCGCCGCTCGCGCCCTTCACCGCCCAGCGCATCGACTATTCGCTGGCGCGCCTTAGCCATTACACCGCGACAAGCGCCACGCACTTCCAGAACTTCGTTCTCTTCACGAACTACCAGTTCTATGTCGACGAGTTCTGCGCCTGGGCCCGCCAGCAGATGGCCGAAGGCGGCAACGGCTACACGGCCTTCGTCGAACCCGGCAACATCATCACGCCGGCCGGCTCCGACAGGCCGGAGACCGATTACCCGCTCGCCCGGCTGCCGCAGATGCCTGCCTATCACCTGAAGAAGAAGGGGCACGGCGGCATCACCATGGTCAATATCGGCGTCGGCCCGTCCAATGCCAAGACGATCACCGACCACATCGCGGTGCTGCGGCCGCATGTCTGGCTGATGCTCGGCCATTGCGCCGGCCTTCGCAACAGCCAGCGTCTTGGCGACTATGTGCTTGCGCACGCCTATATGCGCGAGGACCACGTGCTCGACGACGACCTGCCGGTCTGGATCCCCCTGCCGGCACTCGCCGAAGTGCAGGTGGCGCTGCAGGATGCCGTTGCCGAGGTCACCGGCTACCGCGACTACGATCTCAAACAGATCATGCGCACCGGAACGGTCGCGACCATCGACAACCGCAACTGGGAACTTCGCGACCAGCGCGGCCCGGTCAAGCGTCTGTCGCAGGCACGCGCCATTGCGCTCGACATGGAATCGGCGACGATCGCCGCCAACGGCTTCCGCTTCCGCGTGCCCTATGGAACGCTGCTTTGCGTGTCGGACAAGCCGCTGCATGGCGAATTGAAGCTGCCGGGCATGGCGACCGCCTTCTACAAGACGCAGGTCAGCCAGCACCTGAAGATCGGCATCCTCGCTCTACAGAAGCTTGCGTCCATGCCGCCGGAGAAACTGCATTCCCGCAAGCTCAGAAGCTTCTACGAAACCTCGTTCCAGTAATCATTGGGACTCCCGCAGCCACGCCGGGGGCCCAATTCACACTGTCACGGGATTGCTCAGCGTTTTCTCCCCAACGCCATCGACAGCATCGTGCCCGCCACCGCGGACACGATGATCAAAAGATGCGCGTTGACGCCGGCGGCCGCCAGCTGCTCCAGCCCGCCGCGATCGGCGCCAGCACCGAAGGATACCGCGCCGGCCGCGATCGCCGCCGGATAGGTCCCGACGCCCGCGGGCGCATGCATCGGCAGCACCGAGGAGAGCTCGCCGCCGAGGGCACCGCCGAAACAGGCGGCCAGCGGCGCGACGCCCATAAAGGCCAGCACCCAGGCAAGAACGATAACCTTGACCGCCCAGTTGAGAATGGTCATGCCCCAGGCGCGCAGAAACGCGACGATGTTGGCGGGAACACCCGCCTCCAATTCGTCGACGACGGCTTCGAGCTTTGTCGGCAGCAACCGGCGCGCCAGCGCAATCACTTGATCCTTCAGAAGAAAGAAGAGAAGCGGCGAGACGAACGCGGCGAGCCACAAGATCCATAGGACGGCTGACCCACGGTCGATGACGAGGCCAACGGCGGCAACGACGAGAAGGGCGTGCAGGTCGAGCAGGCGCATCACCAGGAGCGCCGACGTGCCGCGTGCAAGTGGCACGGAAAACTCCGAGCGCATCAGGAGCGGAAAGCTCGTCTCGCCGGCGCGAAACGGCAGCATGATGTTCAGGAGGTTGTGAACCTGGGTGACGCGAAACAGCGGCAGGAAGCGCCCCGCCGTTTCGTTCGGGAAGTAATCGTAGATGCGATAGCAGCGAATAAAGTAGGTCGCGACGAGCAACACCAAAGCCGAGATTGCCGAGCCGAAACCGATCTCGGACCATTGCCTCAGCAGCACGCCCCATCCCCAGAACCATTCGACGAAGGCCGCGTAGGCCGCTATGGCACCTGCCGACAGCAATGTCATCCGGTTGCGGGCGAGCCAGGATCGCCCGTCGGACTGGCAATCCGAAGTCATCAGATCTCGATTTCCCGTGTTGAAACGCAAGAATGAACGTTGGTTATCACTGATAACTGTGCAAGAAAACGATTATGTAAGCGCAATCCCAATCTTGCGGCATTTACAAGCGCCGCATGCACGAGCTGTTCCTATGTACTCCATCGAACTATCCGTCGTCATTCCCGTGTTCAACGAGGAGGACAGCATCCAGCCGCTGATTACACGGGTCCGCGATGCGCTGGCGACGTTTCCGTCTCCTTGGGAACTGATCCTCGTTGACGATGGCAGCACCGACCGAACGCTTGCAAATGCAAGAAAGGCCCTTTCCGATCCTGACCTCGATCTCAAGATCGTCGAATTGCAGAAGAACTTCGGGCAGACGGCGGCTATGCAGGCCGGGATCGATTCTGCTGCCGGACGGTTGATCGCCACGCTCGACGGCGACCTGCAAAACGATCCGGCCGATATCCCCGAGATGGTCAAGGCAATCGAGGAGCGCGAGCTCGACCTGCTCGTCGGTTGGCGAAAGAATCGGCAGGATGGCCTCTTGCTCCGGAAGATTCCCTCCTGGTGCGCCAACCGCCTGATCGGCAAGATCACCGGCGTCAGGCTGCATGATTATGGCTGCAGCCTGAAGGTATACCGGACCTCCGTCATCAAGCAGGTGAAGCTGATGGGGGAAATGCACCGCTTCATTCCCGCCTGGGTCGCCGGCGTGGTTCCGAGCAGCCGTATCGGCGAGATGCCTGTAACCCACCACGCACGGCAGCATGGCCAGTCGAAGTATGGGCTTTCCAGAACCTTCCGGGTGATTCTCGATCTGCTGTCGGTGCTCTTCTTCATGCGATACAAGGCGCGCCCGGGGCACTTCTTCGGCTCGATCGGGCTGGCCACAGGGGCGCTCAGCGCGCTGATCCTGGTCTATCTCGGTTTCGACAAGTTCATCCTTGGCAACGATATCGGAACGCGACCGATGCTGATCGTCGGCGTCATGCTGTTCCTCTCGTCCGTTCAGCTCATCACCACAGGCATTCTCGCTGAAATGATGGCGCGAACCTATTTCCGCGACGACGGCACCACCAACTACATCGTGCGGCAGGTTTTTGTCCGGGATCCGGCCGATGCTTGACGTCGTCAACCGTCGGCCAAACTTCGTCGTTGCGCTGATCGCCGGCTATTTCCTGTTCTGTATCGGTTTGCGCCTCGCCATATCCACATCTCTCGAAATCGACGAGTCGGAACAAGCCTTCGTCTCACAGTTCCTAATGCTCGGCTATGGTTCGCAGCCCCCCTTCTACAATTGGCTGCAATACGGGCTCACCTCGGTTTTCGGGCCATCGCTTGCGACGATGACGGTGCTCAAGAACGGGCTCCTGTTTCTCTGCTGTCTCTTCTACGGCCTTGCGGCGCGCGAGGTCCTCAACGAGCGGCGCCTGACCGCCATCGCCACGGTCGGCGTCCTGACCTTTCCGCCGATTTTCCTGCTCGCACAGCGCGACCTTTCGCATACGGTCGCAGCGCTGTTTGCCGTATCGCTGTTCCTCTACGGTTTCCTCCGGACGATGACGCGGCCAAGCCTCTTCGCCTACGTCCTGACCGGCGCTGCTGTCGGCATCGGCGTCATCTCGAAGTACAACTTCGCGCTCGTCCCGGCCGCGGCGGTTCTTGCGATCCTGCCGGAGCCAAAGCTTCGCGCCCGGCTCTTCGACTGGCGCATCCTGGTTGCGGTCGCCGTCTGCGCGCTGATTGCGTTGCCGCACGGCTACTGGATCCTGGAGAATCTCGGCGCCGCCTCGCGAAATACCCTCAACGAGATGGGAACGGCCCAGCAAACGAGCCACCTGAGCAAGGCGCTCAAGGGGATTGTTGCGCTGGTTGCCGCAACGCTTCGCGGCGCCGCCATTCCCTTGGTGGTCTTCGCTCTGGTGTTCCGCAAGGACCTGCCGGCCATCTGGCGAGCCGAGAGCCTGTGGACACGTGTCACCGGGCGCATGTTACTTCTCTGTCTCGGCACGGTGCTGTTGATCATGCTGGCCGTCGGCGCCACCCACATGCGCGAGAAGTGGCTGGTTCTCTTTCTTGTCCTGCTGCCGCTTTACCTTGCTCTCAAGGTGGAGGCTTCCGGCGTCGACACCGCACGCAGCGTCCGCCCGTTCCTGGCGCTCGTCGCCTTCATCATTGTCACGACATTGGTGGTCGTCTCGGCGCGCGCGGTTGTTCGCCCCTGGTTCGGCAAATTGTCGAGGTTGAGCATTCCCTACAGTACCCTTGTCGAAACCGTGGCCCGGCAGGAGGGAGACGAGCCGGCGATGGTAATCGCCGCCGACAAGCTGCTTGGCGGCAATGTGCGCACGCGGCTGCATGGCGCCAAGGTTTTCGTCCCCGGCAACACCAGCAGCCCTCCGATCGAGCATCTGGCCGGGCCGCTTCTCGTGGTCTGGAGCGATAACGGCAAGCTCGATGCTCCACCACCTCAAGGACTCCTCGATTTCCTGAGGTCGTTCGGCGTGCCGGAGGCGGCGATGAAGCCGCAGCAACTCGCGCTGCCCTATCTCAATGGCAATCTGCCGGATCGCTACGGCTTCGGCTACTTCTGGATCGCCGATCCGTCGCGGTCGGCGCCAACGAGCAGCTTGAGTTCACCGGGATGAATGCGAAGCGCGACGTCACGGCCCATCGGCAGGAGTTCCCCGTCGATGACGCAGTTGATCTTGCGCTCCACCCTCGGAAAATGCAGGTCGAGGGCATGACCGCTCATGGCGGTGATCAGCGGGCTGTCGCGAAATTTGCCGCGCATGACATCGAAGGCGAGCTTGGCCACGCCCGGCGGGCTCAGGGGCGGCGCCGTATAGAAGCCGAGGTGGCCGGCTGTGATGTCGTCGGCATACATCAGCGTATCGCGGCCAAAAGGATTGTTCGAGACTGAGACCGCCGAAACATGACGGCTCTCCTTGTGGCCGTCGACATCGAACTCGATCTCGAAATCAGGGGGATTGAGAATAACGCCGAACGCCGCGCGGGTGCTTGCGGCAATCTTGCCTGCCCTCGAACGAAAGCTGAAGGACTCGCGATAGCGCACCATGCGGGCATGGAGGCCCATGGAAAACTGGTGCACGAAGGCCCGACCATTCGCACTGCCGATGTCGCCGTCGATGATCACGCCGTTTGCCAGCACCTCCGGCACCTTCCAGATGTCGAGCGGCAGTTTCAGCGTACGGGCAAAAAGGTTCATCGTCCCGGCGGGAACGACACCAAGCGGCATGCTGTTCTTCCAGGCGACCCCGGCGGCCGCGGAAATCGTGCCGTCGCCACCACCGGCGAGGATCGCATCGAGATCGTCGCGGCGGCACGTGCGCTCCAGGGTCTCGCGCATCTCGCTTCCGGAAACCGCTGCGATCTCGACCTGATGCCCCGCATCGTGAAAAACTTCCTCGACCTTCCGGCCATAGGCGGCCATATCCGTCGTGCGGAAGGTTCCGCCATCACGATTGAAGATCGCCTTGATTTTCATGAATGGGTCACTGGCTCCGTTGCCGCGGCAATGCTGCTCATCGCGATCAGATAATCGCGTTCGCGGCCAATTCCAGAACCTTGCCGAAACTTAACGGGAATCGAGCGCGTGCCGATCCGCCCCCGAGATCCGCAACGGATCGCCGTTCAACGGGGCTCAGGTAACTTGAGCGGTCCGCCCGTCTTGATCGACCGGATCGCGAAGTTCGAGCGTATGTCGGTCACGCCCGGCAAGGCCAGCAAAGTCTCGGTCAGGAGCTTCTCGTAAGCCGGGAGATCCTCGACGACGACCTCGGCGAGGAAGTCGGCATTGCCCGAGATCAGGAAGCAGGAAACCACCTCGGGAATGGCAAGCAGCGCCTCCTGCTGCAATTGAGCGTTTTCGCGGCTGTGGCGCCCGACCTTGATCTCCACGAAGACCGTGAGCCCGAGGCCGGCCTCCTTGCGGTCAATATCGGCCCGATAGCCACGCAGAATGCCGGATTTTTCCAGATTGCGGATGCGCCGCAGGCAAGGCGATGGCGAAAGATTGACCTTGTCGGCGATCTCGACGTTCGTCGCACGCGCATCCTCCTGAAGGATCTTGAGGATGGCGAGATCGAACTTATCAAGATTTGGCATGATCGAAAACTTCTGAGATTATTATTGGCACATTGTTGCCGACAGTAATCTATTTCAGGCATAAATCGCAAGGACATGCCCTGCCTCCAGGGCGTAATCTTCCTTCCAGATCCAAAAGCCCCTCAGGTATCCAAATCGGGAAGGAAATTCAAATGGTTGCGCTCGCACTCGATCGCGGCAATACGACGCCTGTCGCCGCCGGCTATGCCGGTGCCCTGGTAACCGTCCTCATCTGGGCGAGCTGGATTCTGGCGACACGCCATTCGGCCGGGAGGCGCTTGGCACGATCGACCTCGGCCTGATCCGCTACGGCATCCCCGCACTTCTCCTCGCACCGGTCTGGCTGAAGACCGGACTCTTGCCGCGCAAGCTGCCGATCCTGCTTCTGGCAATGATGGTCGCGGGCTCCGGCGCCGTCTTCTTCCAGGCCTGCGCCTTCGCGATCCATTCGGTTCCCGCCTCCTCAGTCGGCATTCTTCTCGGCGGCTCGATGCCGCTTGCCACCGCCCTGATCGGCATCACGATCTTCGGTGAGCGGCCGGACCGGATGCGGATGGTCGGCTTCGCCGCGATCGTCGCCGGCGTCGCCATCCTGTTGACGCGCAGCCTTGCCGTCTCGGCCCCCACAAGCTGGATCGGCTACGCCCTGCTTCCGGCGGCGGCGACGCTCTGGGCGATTTACACCCACGCCTTCCGACGTTCGGGGCTCAGCCCACTGCAGGGAAGCGCCTTGATCGCCGTCTGGTCCTTCCTGATCCACCTGGGGCTTGCCGCCTGTTTCGGAAGCACGCTTGCCGACGTTCCGGTCAAGGAGATCGCCTTGCAGATCACCAGCCAGGGCATTCTGTCCGGCCTCGTCGCCATGGTCGCCTATGGTTTTGCGGTGAAGAGCCTCGGCGGCACGCAGGCTGCCGCCTTTACCGCGCTGACCCCGGTGCTCGCGATGATCGGCGGCGCCGTCCTGCTCGGCGAACAGATCGGTCCGTTCGAGATTCTGGCTGCGATCGCTACGGCTGCCGGCGTGGCGCTTTCAACCGGCATTCTTTCGGCCCGCAGTTGAGCCCGAAAGCCTCCCTGTACAACAAAGGCCTCGGCGCTTTTCCGCGCCGAGGCCTTCTCTTTGGTTGATATCGCTCGGGCTCAGCCGTGGATGATCTCCCGATGCTTCTGCAGGCGATGGCCATAGGCCTGGCTGACACGATCGAAGATGATGGCGATGCCGACGATGGCGAGGCCGTTGAAGATGCCGAGCGTGAAATACTGGTTGGCAATCGCCTTCAGCACCGGCTGGCCAAGCCCCTGAACGCCAATCATCGAGGCAATGACCACCATGGCGAGCGCCATCATGATCGTCTGGTTGATGCCCGCCATGATCGTCGGCAAGGCCAGCGGCATCTGCACGTTCTTGAGCTTCTGCCAACCGGAGGAACCGAAGGCATCGGCTGCCTCCAGCACGTCCTTGTCGACCAAGCGGATGCCGAGATTCGTCAGGCGGATCATCGGCGGGATGGCATAGATCACCACCGCAATCAGTCCCGGAACCTTGCCGATGCCGAGCAGCATGACGACGGGAATCAGATAAACGAAACTCGGCATGGTCTGCATCACGTCGAGGATCGGATTGACGATGTTCTGGAACCGGTCCGAACGGGACATGACAATGCCGATCGGAATGCCGATCGCGATCGACAGCACGGTACAGACGAAGATCATCGAGACCGTCTTCATCGTATCGTCCCACATGTCGAAGTAACCGATCAGCAGGAGCGTACCGGCGCAGCCGGCGACGATCTTCCAATTGCGGCTCGCCACCCAGGCGATCAGCGCGATCAGCACCAGGATGATCGGCCAGGGCGTCTTCGTCATGAAGCGCTCCGACTGGATGAGAAAGAACTGCAGCGGCTCAAAGAAGCCTTCGATGGCATCACCATAGGTGCGCGTGAACGTCCGGAATCCCTCGTCGATAGCCTTCTTCAACGCCCGCAGGCTTTCGTCGTCCATATGCGGAAACTGGGTAAACCAGTCCATTCCAATTCCCCTTCACGTCTCGCCGGCCGCGGTTGTTGTTTTGCTGTTGCCGGGGGTCAAACAAAGAGGCGGCGCAAGGATCGCGCCGCCTATGGGTTAATCGCTTAAATCAGAGCGAGGCCTTGATCTTTTCGGCAACCTCCGGCGAGACCCACTGGGTCCAGATGTCCGGGCTTTCCTGGAGGAAGTGCTTGGCGCCTTCTTCGCCGCTGGCCTGATTGTCGGTCATCCAGGCCATCAGCTTGTTGACCGTATCATTGGTCCAGGCGCGCTTGTTGAGGTAGTCCATGGCCGGGCCGGCGCGATCGGCGAAGGCCTTGGTCACCAGCGTCTGGACCTTGTCCTTCGGCCAGTCGTTCTTCTTCGGATCCGGGCAGTCGGCAACGGTGTTGCAACGCTTCCATTCGGCCGCATCGCCCGGAACGCCATGCTCGAGCTTCACCATCTCGTATTTGCCGAGAAGTGCCGTCGGCGCCCAATAGTAGCCGACCCAGCCCTGCTTGCGCTCATAGGCCTTGGCGATCGAGCCATCGAGGCCGGCGGCCGATCCGGTGTCGACAAGCGTGAAGCCTGCGGCTTCAGCGCCATAGGCCTTATAGAGCTGCGTCGTCACCACCGTTCCGCCCCAGCCCTGCGGACCGTTGAAGATAGCGCCCTTGCTGGCGTCTTCCGGATCCGGGAACAGGTCCTTGTGCTTCAGCACGTCGTCGATCGTCTTGATATCGGGGTTGGCGTCAACAATGTATTTCGGGACCCACCAGCCCTGAACGGCGCCATCGGAAAGCGCGACGGCGGCACCAACGAGCTTGCCTTCCTTGAGGCCGCGATTGACGACATCCGGCAGCAGGTCGACCCAGCCTTCAGGCGCGACGTCGGGCTCACCTTTTTCGATCATCGAGGTAATCGTCGGCACCGTGTCGCCAACAACCAGGTCGGCGTTGCAGCCGTAGCCTTCCGACAGGATGATCTTGTCGACGTTCGCCAGAACCTCGGCGCTCTGCCAGTTCATGTTGGCGATCGTCACGTCGCCGCACTCGGCGGCAGAGGCCGTACCAGCGAGGCCAAGGAGGCCCGCAGCCAGGCAGGTCGTTGCTAGAAGCTTCTTCATTTCCGTTCCCTTGTTTTGGCGGTGCATCCCGTCGCACTGCCGATCTCACCGCGGGGATCGACAGCGTCACAAGGCTCGGTCCAACTCGAAACAACAGGGACCGAAAGCCTGCAGATTCGTCGGCGTCGAGCCGATGACACCATGAAAGCTAACGGGGTTTTCCGGCAAGGACTTTTCCATTTGCGTCAACGAGTGCCTTTCCCAATCCTTGAACAACTCTGAGGCGCGAGTCAGGACGATTAGCTGCGCTGGACGAAGGCATGAAATGAAAAAGCGCCGTGGCCATTGCCATCGGCGCCTTTTCCGAACGTCGGCTCGGTCGCAAATTGCGACCTTCTCTCGAACATTACATGTTCGGATAGACCGGGCCCTCACCACCCTGCGGCGGCACCCAGTTGATGTTCTGGTTCGGGTCCTTGATGTCGCAGGTCTTGCAGTGCACGCAGTTCTGCGCGTTGATGACGAAGGTCGGCTTGCCGTCCTTCTCCACCCATTCGTAGACCCCGGCCGGACAGTAGCGCGTCGACGGACCGGCATAGATGTCGTACTCGGAGCGCTTCTGCAGCTCCATGTCCTTGACCTGCAGGTGGATCGGCTGGTCCTCCTCGTGGTTGGTGTTCGACAGGAACACCGAGGACAGCCGGTCGAAGGTCAGAACCCCATCGGGCTTCGGATAGTCGATCTTCTGGTGCTGCGACGCCGGCTCGAGCGACTGCGCATCGGTCTTGCCGTGTTTCAGCGTGCCGAACAGGGAAAGGCCGAAGAGCTGGTTGGTCCACATGTCCAAGCCGCCGAGTGCCACGCCCACGGCCGTGCCGAACTTCGACCACAGCGGCTTGACGTTGCGAACCCGCTTCAGGTCCTGGCCGATGGCGCTGTCGCGCCAGCCGCGTTCGATCTCGATCGGCTCGTCATTGGCACGACCGTTGGCGATCGCCGTCGCCAGCTTTTCGGCTGCGAGGATGCCCGACAGGACGGCGTTGTGGCTGCCCTTGATGCGCGGCACGTTGACGAAGCCGGCCGAACAGCCGATCAGCGCGCCGCCCGGGAAGGACAGCTTCGGCACCGACTGGTAGCCACCCTCGGTGATCGCACGGGCGCCGTAGGAGAGCCGCTTGCCGCCCTCGAAGGTGCCGCGGATCGCCGGATGGGTCTTGAAGCGCTGGAACTCCTCGAACGGGAAGAGATAGGGGTTCTTGTAGTTCAAGTGCACGACGAAGCCGACGGCCACCAGATTGTCTTCGAGATGGTAGAGGAACGAACCGCCGCCGGTCTTCATGCCAAGCGGCCAGCCGAAGGAGTGCTGCACCAGGCCGGGCCGGTGGTTCTCGGGCTTGACCTGCCAGAGTTCCTTCAGCCCGATGCCGAATTTTTGGACGTCGCGACCTTCGTCGAGCTTGAACTTGGCGATCAGCTGCTTGGCGAGCGAACCGCGCACGCCCTCGCCGATCAGCGTGTACTTGCCCAAGAGCGCCATGCCACGGGCGAAGTTCGGTCCCGGTTCGCCGTTGCGCTCGATGCCCATGTCGCCGGTGGCGACACCGATGACCGCGCCCTCGTCGTTGTAGAGGACTTCGGTCGCGGCAAAGCCCGGATAAATCTCGACGCCGAGTTCCTCCGCCTTGGTAGCCAGCCAGCGACAGACGTTGCCGAGCGAGACGATGTAGTTGCCGTGATTGTTCATCAGCGGCGGCATCAGGAAATTCGGCAGGCGGATCGAGCCCGCCGGGCCCAGGAACAGGAAGTGGTCGTCCTTGACTTCGGTCTTGAACGGATGGTCGGCGTCCTCGCGCCAATCCGGCAGCAGCCGGTCGATGCCGATCGGATCGACGACCGCACCCGACAGGATGTGCGCGCCGACCTCGGCGCCCTTCTCGAGCACGACGACCGAAAGCTCCGGATTGACCTGCTTCAGCCGGATCGCCGCCGCAAGACCGGCCGGCCCCGCGCCGACGATCACGACGTCGAACTCCATGCTCTCGCGCTCGGGCAGATCTTGCTCGGTCATACAGTCTCTCCAGTCTCACCGGTCTTCTGCCGGTTCAGTTCCCAGGATATATCATGCCGTCATGGCAAATGCAGTTTGGCTTGTCGAGCCGAGATGCGACAGACGATGCCCGCTTTTGCGCATGAGGTCATGAGTTTAGGGCAAATGTCTATATGACGTGCACGTAAACGTAAATACATCATTTTGTCGCGCGCCGGCGCTATGAGCCATTCGGCCTTGCTTTTGCCGAAGAGCCATGCCACGAGGCCGCCACATCCCTCCGGCGGTTCGCGCCGGCTTATCCCATTCGCAAACGGCACTCGAGAAGGCGCCCCGCTGGCGCCCGGACGGCGTGCCTTTTGTTGCCTTCGGTGCCGGCCGCCTGACATGCGGAAATGGCCCGACAAAATTTCATGTTGCGTTGCGCGCCACCGGCTTGCTCCGGGCGGCGCAGCGACGCCAGACGCAAGGAGACCACCATATGGCCAAGGCACTGGGCTTCGACTTCGGCACCACCAATTCCGTGCTTGCGGTTGCCGCCGGCGACACCACCCACTCGATGCGGTTCGACAGCCTTGCCGGCACGACCGACGCCATGCGCACCGCACTTTCCTTCATGAAGGATACCAATCTTGGCGCCCAGGCACTGAAGGTCGAGGCCGGCCAGGCGGCGATCCGCGCCTTCATCGACAATCCGGGCGACTGTCGTTTCCTGCAGTCGATCAAGACCTTTGCCGCAAGCCCCCTCTTCCAGGGCACGCAGGTCTTTGCCAAGCGCCACAGCTTCGAGGACCTGATGCGGGTGTTCCTGACCAAGCTGCGCGACTATGCCGGCGACGGCTGGACGGATCGGTATAGCCGCATCGTCGTCGGCCGCCCGGTGCACTTCGCCGGCTCCAGCCCCGATCCGGCACTCGCCCTGGAACGTTACGGCGCAGCACTTTCCGCCTTCGGGTTTCCGGAGGTGCACTATGTCTACGAACCGGTGGCGGCCGCTTTCTACTTCGCCCAGAATCTGAAGCAGGATGCCACGGTCCTCGTCGCCGATTTCGGCGGCGGTACGACCGACTATTCGCTGATCCGATTCGAGACCAAGGCCGGCCGCCTGACGGCGACGCCGATCGGTCATTCGGGCGTGGGCGTCGCCGGAGACCATTTCGACTTCCGCATCATCGACAACGTCGTCTCGCCGCTCATCGGAAAGGGGAGTCTCTTCAAGAGCTTCGACAAGCTGCTTGAAGTGCCGTCGAATTATTACGCGAATTTCGGTCGCTGGAATCAGCTTTCGATCTTCAAGACATTGAAAGATTTCACCGATCTGAAGCAGCTCGTGCGCCAGAGCCTGGAGCCGGAAAAGCTCGAAGCCTTCGTCGACCTGATCGACCATGACGAAGGCTACCCGCTCTATCAGGCGATCTCGGCGACAAAGATGCGGCTGTCGCAGGAAGACGAGACCGAGTTCTATTTCGCCCCGCTCGGCGAAATGTCGCGCCGAACGGTTCGCCGCAGCGATTTCGAAGGCTGGATCGCGCCGGAACTCGCCCGCATCGAAGGCGCGCTCGACGACGTCCTGCAGTCGACCGCGACGGAGCCCGGGTCGATCGACAAGGTGTTTTTGACCGGCGGCACGTCTTTCGTTCCGGCCGTGCGCGGCATCTTCGAGCGGCGTTTCGACGCCGATCGCATCGAAAGCGGTGGCGAACTGCTGTCGATCGCCCACGGCCTTGCGCTGATCGGCGAGCACGAGGACATCGCCCACTGGACGGCGAATGCGGCCTGAGCCGGACGTCATCGATGACCTTGGATAGGGATGGCGAGAGCCGGAAAAGCGGTTCCGGTCCGGCGGCTTATGGGTTAGGCTGGCGGCCATGATTTCCGCCCACGACCTCTCTTCGGCTGAGCTTGCCGCCCTCCTCGGCTTCCATGCGGATGCGGGCGTCGAATGGCTGCTGGAAGAGAAGCCGGTCGACCGCTTCGCCGA
The DNA here is from genome assembly GCF_050474445.1 of Ensifer sp. B1-9. Taxonomy (NCBI): domain Bacteria; kingdom Pseudomonadati; phylum Pseudomonadota; class Alphaproteobacteria; order Hyphomicrobiales; family Rhizobiaceae; genus Ensifer; species Ensifer sp. B1-9. The sequence goes on along the minus strand of NZ_JBCHVG010000002.1, from coordinate 200,382 downwards.
GTTCGAGGCCATGAAGGCGGCGCGCGGCAACGCGCGGGCCCCGGCAGCCAGCAGCCGTGCGGAGGCGCCTGCGGCGCAGCCGGCAGCGCGCCAGACAGCCGCGGCGGCCCCCGCACAATCCCGGGAAAACCGCGCACCGGCTCCATCCGCCAGCGCCCCTACCGTTGCCATTCCCGATGCACAGGCGATCGAAGAGGCGCGCTTTGCCGCCGAATCGGCGCGATCGCTCGCCGAGCTCAAGGTTGCGATGGAAGGCTTTGCCGGCTGCAATCTCAGGAACAGCGCCCGCAATCTCGTCTTTGCCGAGGGCGACCCGGCAAGCGGCATCATGGTCGTCGGTCCGATGCCCTATGCCGACGACGATCGCGACGGCCAGCCTTTCGCCGGGCGCCTCGGCGAGATGCTGGCCCGCATGCTCGCCGGCATCGGCCTTGCTCGCGAAAGCGTGCTGCTGAGCAATGTCGTGCCCTGGCGCCCGCCGGGCAACCGCGTGCCGACGGCGCGCGAAGCCGATATCTGCCGCCCCTTCATCGAGCGGCAGATCGCCCTTGCCGAGCCCAGGCATCTGCTCCTGCTCGGCAATTTCACCGCCCGCTTCTTCTTCGGCGGCAACGATACGATCCATCAGCTTCGCGGCGAATGGCGAGAGCTTCCGATCAGCGGCATCACGGTGCCGACCCTTGCGACCCTGCACCCGCAGGATCTGGTGACCGCGCCGGTCAACAAACGCTTCGCCTGGCAGGATCTGCTTGCCTTCAAGGCCCGGATTCACGGCTGATCCGCACCGAAACACCCTTGCCGCATACGGCGCCAAGCCGCTGGCCGGCTTTATGAACAAAGAATGAAGAAAGCCATGCGGTTTGCGCATATCAGCGGCGCGTTATGACGCATTGCAAAACACGATGTTGCGATGCAATATGATGACACGGGAGGAATGGAATTAAGGAATTGAACCATGACTGCCCGCTTTCGTCCGATCCACAGCAGCTTTGAGACGCTCCGTCACACCGGTGCCGCTCAACGGACGCCGTTTAACCGTTTCGGCACGGCAGCCAACGAGCAGATGACCGCGATCGGCCTTGCCCGGACCACTCGTCCGGCGCAGATTTTCGCCGATTTCATCCAGCGCTGATTCCCACGCGATACGCTTGACCGCGTATCGCGTGCACAAGTCGGCATAACTGGCCGGCGACGATGAAAGGAACGAAACCATGACCAAGCCCATCGCGAGCCTCAAGGTCCTGTTCGATTCGATCTCCGACATTGGCACTGCCGTGCGCGCCTCGCGCGAATACACCCTTCTCAGCACCAAGAAGGATGCACGCCGCGCCCATCGCGTGGCCGTAAGCCCGTTGCTGCCGAACTAGAGCGCCGTGCGTTCAGACGAACGCACTAACGTCGCTCTAGCACTTTGTTTCTGGATTTCCGCTTCAAGCGATTCCACATGAAAAGCAGTGTGCTCTCGTTGCTGCCGGCAAAGAGGCGTACCGCCTTTTTGCCATCGCCTGTCGCAATCGACAGCGCTTGAAAAACTGGATAGAGCCACACTCGTCCCGACTTACCGCATGTTCGTCCTTAACCCCACCTCGATTTAAGGACGAGCATGCAGCAAATCAAAGTGCTACAGCGACCTTTGCGCGTTTGATAAGACGCGCGGCGCTGTAGGAGTGTCAGGCTCATCCGGCCCCGGCCAGACCGTTCCTCGCTCCACCTGCGCTTTGCTCGTCATCGGTTTCGATGGCGAAGTGCCACATTTTCAGGAGCGCCGATGCTGGCCAGCCTCGCTTCCGTCTTCAGCCTGATGATATCGACCATGCTCATGATGGTCGCCTTCGGCCTGCAGAGCTATGTCATCCCGGTACGCTCCGTCGCCGAGAACTGGTCGACGCTGACGGTGTCGGTGATCGCCACCGGCTATACGGTCGGCTTTACGCTCTCCTGCGTCGTCACCCCGAAATTCGTGCTGCGGGTCGGTCACGTGCGCGTTTTCACCGCGCTGATCACGCTGCTGTCGATCGCAATCCTGCTCTGCGGCCTCATCGTCGACTGGCACGCGTGGATCGTGTTTCGGGCGATCGCCGGCTTCGCCATCTCCGGCAGCTATCTCGTGATCGAGAGCTGGCTCAATGAACGCGTCACCAACGAAAACCGCGGTCTGCTGTTTTCGCTCTACCTGATCACCACGATGGTCGGCACCATTGGCGGCCAATACATGGTGCCACTCGGCGACCCGACCAATACGTCGCTCTTCATGCTCTGCAGCGTGCTGTTCTCCCTGGCGCTGCTGCCGACGGCACTCTCCTCCTCGCCCATGCCGGCACCACCGGCGCAGGCGAAGTTCGATATCCCTGCGCTTTTCCGCCGTTCTCCGGTCGCTGTCGTCGGCGGCTTTCTTGCCGGCGCACTATCCGGCGCGTGGCTCAATCTCGGCGGCGTCTTCACGCAGAAGATCGGTCTTTCCACCGCCGAGGGTGCGACGCTGCTCGCCTCGCTTCTGACCGGCAGCGCGATCTCGCAGATCCCGATCGGCCGCCTCTCCGACAAGATCGACCGGCGTATCGTCATGGTCGGCTGCGGCGTGGTCGGCGTCGCGTCCTGTCTGCTGATGTCGGCTGCGATCGGCAGCCAGCCGGCGGTCCTCTACGTCATCGCCGCGCTCGTCGGCTCGGTGCTGTTTCCGATCTACGCGCTGAATGTCGCGCATGCGAACGACCTCGCCAAGCCGAACGAATATGTCGAGACGTCTTCCGGCCTGATGATCACCTACGGCCTCGGCACGATCTCCGGCCCGCTGATGGTCGGCCCGGTCATGGACCGCTTTGGCCCGGCGGCGCTGTTCCTCGTTCTCGCCGTCTATTTCACCCTTTATGGTGGCTATGCCGCCTGGCGTATCCTCCAGCGCGAACAGCACCAGGGCCTCGTTGCCAAGACCGATTTCCAGGCAACGAGCGTGATGCCCACACCCGGACCCGACGTGACGAGCCCTGTCGCCCAGCAGATGGCGCAGGAACCGCTGATCGACGACGACACGGTTCCCGCCTGGGAGAAGCCGCGCTCGTAAGGGCCACCGACATGAACGCGCGCTTCGTCCTCAGCCTTGCGGCGTCATGTGCTTGCGTGCGCCCCGGCGCTCGAGGCCGAGCCGATGTTCGCGGAAGATGATGAAGATGCCGGCCCCGACGACGATGGCGGTGCCGATCAGCATGGTGGCCGTCGGAACATCGTCGAACAGGAAATAGCCGATGATCAGGCCGAGCACGATCGAGGTATATTCGAACGGCGCGATCGTCGACATGTCGGCATGGCGATAGCTCTCGGTCAGAAGGATCTGCGCCACACCGCCACAGAAGCCGGCGACCATCAAGAACAGAAAGGCTTCGCGCGAGATCGATGGCCAGCCGAAGGGCAGCGTCGCCAGTGAGAAGACCGAGGCCGACAGCGAAAAATAGAGCACGATCGTATGGGTGCGCTCGTTCTTGACGAGTTTGCGCACCAGCACCATCGCCACCGCGCCGAGGGCTGCCGAAATCAACACCGATGCGGCACCCAGCGCCTCCAGCGAACCGAAGCCGCCTTCGCGGAATAGGGTCAGCCGCGGCCAGGTGATGATCATCACGCCGACCAGCCCGATGACCACCGCCGACCAGCGATAAAGTCGCACGGTCTCACCGAGAAAAAGCGCAGCGAAGGCAACGGCGATCAGCGGCATGGCGTAGCCGATGGCGATGGCTTCGGGCAACGGCAGGTGCACGAGTCCATAGAAGCCGAAGCTCATCGCGAGAATGCCGACGAAGCCGCGCGCGATATGGCCGGTGAAATCCGCAGTCTTGAAGGCATCGCGCAACTGTCCGCGGAAGGCGAGATAACCGAGGATCGGCACCATGGCGAAGGCCGAGCGGTAGAAGGTGATCTGGCCGGTGGCGATCTCGCTTCCGGCCGCCTTGATCAGCGTCGACATGCAAACGAAAATGACGACGGAAAGGACCTTCAACAGGATCCCCTTCATCGGGCTTTCGGCTTCCGCATCCATTGAGGGCACTTTTCGAACAGCCTCCGCCGGCCAGAGCAGACACGAGGGCTGGTTTGGAGATTTTTCAGCGGAGAACCCCGCCGCAGGACTCCTGCACCTTAGCGACGCTCGGCAAGAAAGTCGGATCAAACTTCGTGATGAATGGCGTTTTTTCTTGATCGATTGACGTTTGGCAAAACGACGTCAGACCTTTTTTAGCCGCGGCGAAAAAAACCTTTCCAATTCATGTCTTGTTAGTCCCACTTCGATACACGTCAATCCGATAAGGGAGCGGGAAGACCATCGGAAACCATGCCTTTTCTGTCGAAAGTGCGGTCGCCGGCATCACAATCGTGTGGCATTATCCGACTTTTCGCCCCCTGGCCTTTTCACCATCACAGGCGCCCACTACAAATTCTCCAGTAGAACGGCGCAAGCGGGACTGACCATGCGGACAAATACTGGCCAGATCATTCATCTGGAAGACTATCGGCCGACCGACTTCGTTCTGGAGAGAGTGGATCTGACCTTCGAGCTCGACCCGAAGGAAACCAAGGTCGAAGCCCGATTGATCTTCCATCGTCGCGAAGGCGTCGACGCGTCGGCGCCTCTGCTGCTCGATGGCGACGAACTGAAGATGACCGGCCTGCTGCTGGACCAGGAAGAGCTCGCGACCTCCCTCTACGACGTTACCGACGATACGCTGACCATCCGCGGCCTGCCGGAAACCGCCCCCTTCGAAATCACCATCACCACGCTGCTTTCGCCTGAGACGAACACGCAACTGATGGGGCTTTACCGCACCAACGGCGTCTACAGCACCCAGTGCGAGGCCGAAGGCTTCCGCCGCATCACCTATTTTCCCGATCGTCCCGACGTGCTTGCCGTCTACACGGTCAACATCATCGCCGACAAGGCGTCCGCTCCCCTCCTGCTGTCGAATGGCAATTATCTCGGCGGCGCCGACATGGGCGACGGCCGTCATTTCGCCGCCTGGTTCGATCCGCATCCGAAGCCGAGCTACCTCTTCGCTCTCGTCGCCGGTGATCTCGGCGTCGTCGAAGACACGTTCACGACGATGTCCGGCCGCGAAGTCGCGCTGAAGATCTACGTCGAACACGGCAAGGAACCGCGCGCCTCCTACGCCATGGACGCGCTCAAGCGCTCGATGAAGTGGGATGAAGACGCCTTCGGCCGTGAATATGACCTCGACATCTTCATGATCGTCGCCGTCTCCGACTTCAACATGGGGGCGATGGAGAACAAGGGTCTCAACATCTTCAACGACAAATACGTGCTCGCCGACCCGGAAACGGCGACCGATGCGGACTATGCCAATATCGAGGCGATCATCGCGCACGAATACTTCCACAACTGGACCGGCAATCGCATCACCTGCCGTGACTGGTTCCAGCTCTGCCTGAAAGAAGGTCTGACGGTCTACCGCGACCACGAATTCTCTGCCGACATGCGCTCGCGCGCGGTCAAGAGAATTGCAGAAGTGCGGCACCTGAAGTCGGAGCAGTTCCCTGAGGATGCCGGCCCCCTCGCCCATCCGGTGCGACCGACGAAATACCGCGAAATCAACAACTTCTATACGACGACCGTCTACGAAAAGGGATCGGAGGTCACCCGCATGATCGCGACGATCCTCGGCCGCGATCTTTTCAAGAAGGGCATGGACCTCTATTTCGACCGGCATGACGGCCAGGCCGTGACGATCGAGGATTTCGTCGCCTGCTTCGAAGCGGCAAGCGGTCGCGACCTTCGCCAGTTCGCGCTCTGGTACCATCAGGCGGGAACACCGCTGGTCACCGCTTCGGGCGCCTATGACGCCGCCAAGCAGACTTTCACCCTGTCGCTCGAGCAGATCGTTCCGGCGACACCCGGACAGGGCGCCAAGGAAGCGATGCACATTCCGCTCAAGATGGGCCTGCTGCTCGAAGGCGGCAGCGAAGCCGACCTTTCCGCGGTCTCCGGCGCCGACATGACCGGCGACGTCCTGCATCTCACGGAGCGCAAGCAGACGGTCGTCTTCTCCGGCATTCCGTCGCGCCCGGTGCCGTCGTTCAACCGCGGTTTTTCTGCGCCGATCAACCTGCACATCGAGCAGAGCGCCGAGGACCTTGCGCTGATCGCGCATCACGAGAGCGACCTCTTCGCCCGCTGGCAGGCGCTCAACGCCATCGCGCTCAGCAATCTAGTCGAGGCGACGGCGAATGTTCGCGCCGGAAAGCCGGTCACCTGCGACAAGGCGCTCATCGACGGCCTGATCCGCGCTGCCGCGGATGAAACGCTGGAGCCCGCTTTCCGCTCCCAGGCCCTGGCACTGCCAAGCGAATCCGACATCGCGCGCGAGATCGGCACCAACAACGATCCGGACGCAATCCACGCCGCACGTCAGCAAATCCTGACGGCCGTTGCCGCTGCCGGGCGCGACACGTTCCTCAAGCTCGCCGACGACCTCGTCTCCACGGCCGCTTTCAGTCCGGACGCCGCAAGCGCCGGTCGCCGGGCGCTGCGCAACAGCGCCCTCACCTACCTCGTCCAGGGCGACGAAGGGCCGGAGCGCGCCGCCAAGGCCTTTGCCACCGCCAACAACATGACCGATCTCAGCCATGCGCTGGCGCTGCTTGCGCACCGCTTTCCGGATGCCGCCGAGACCGCGGAAGCGCTTGCGACCTTCCGCGAGCGTTTTGCCGATAACGCGCTGGTCATCGACAAGTGGTTCGCCGTTCAGGCGACGATCCCCGGTGCCGGAACACTCGATCGCGTCAAGGCGCTGATGGCCGAGCCGCTGTTCAATGGCAACAACCCGAACCGCGTGCGCTCGCTGGTGGGCACCTATGCCTTCGCCAACCCGACCGGCTTCAACCGCGCCGACGGCGAGGGCTACCGCTTTCTCGCGCACCAGATCCTCGACATCGACCCGCGCAACCCGCAGCTTGCGGCGCGTATCCTGACCTCGATGCGCTCCTGGCGCTCGCTCGAGGACAAGCGCGCTGGTCATGCCCGCAAGGCGCTGAAGGAGATTGCCGGAGCGCCGAAACTTTCGGCCGACGTCGGCGATATCGTGGAGCGCATGCTCAAGGCCTGAAGCCTACTGCATGTTTCCTTAAATCGTCGCCGATTGAAGGACAAAAAATGCAGTACTTCCAAAGTGCTACAGCAACCTTTGCGCGTCTCATAAGACGCGCGGTGCTGTAGAACCCATTGATTTTCTTCAGGGCCGGGCCGCGCAAGCGGCCCGGCCTATTATTTCCCAACGATAAGAAATGGTTAAGAAATCTTTACCAGCGCCTCTGGACAAGGCGAATCGCCCTGTGATTCATTGAGTCAGATTCGGGCGAGCGGCGCGCCGAATCATCAGAGGGTTTTGAGAATTGGGAAAGATGGCGGACGCGCGACAGGCGAGCGCAGCCGACGGGCGGTTGCGACTCAAGTTTCCGGGGCTTGCCGGCCGCCTGGAGCAAGAGTTTATCTCGCATGCGAAGATCTTTGCCGGACCGACCTCGCGGCGACTGGCAAGCGCAGAGCCGATTCTCAAGCGTTCCATCCCGATCCTCATCATCGCATTCCTGATCATCGTGGCGGTCTCGCGCATGTCCAGCATCATGGACGAGCATGCCCGCATGGAAGAAAGTTCGCGCCAGACTGTCGGGCTTGCGGCGGCAACCGCCGTTGCGGCCTTCCAGACGGACGGCGCTGTCCTTTTTGACGAGAGCCGCCGCTCGGACGTGGAGCAACGCTTCAGCCATTATCTGCCCACCGGCATGCTCGATCCCGGCACGTTCATCCTTGCGGTCCGCAAGGACGGCCGGATCTTCGCCGGCACCCAGGAGGGCGAGCCGCTCATCGGTCGGACGCTCGCGGCCGTCGCGCCCGACATCGCGACACTGCAGTATTTCGGCGAGCACTCCAGTGTCATGAAGACGGCAATCGTCGGCGTCGATCATATCGTGGCACTGGCGCAACTGCCTGACGCGGCCGGAGTGGTTCTGGCTGCGACGCCGGTGACGCAACTCGAAACCACCTGGCGCGATGAAGTCTCGCTCAACGTGACGCTCTTTGCCGGCATCTCCGCCATCCTGCTGATGGTGCTCTATGCCTATTACATCCAGGCCAAGCGGGCTCGCGACGCAGACTCGGTCTTTGCCGAATCCAACCTGCGCGTCGAGACGGCGCTGTCGCGCGGCCGTTGCGGCCTCTGGGATTTCGACCTCGCCAACCGTCGGCTGTTCTGGTCGCGCTCGATGTATGAAATGCTCGGCATGCCCGGAGAAAACAGCGTGCTCTCCTTCGGTGATGCCGCGCGGCTGATGCATCCTGATGATCGCGGCATCTATGGCGTGGCGCGGACCATAGCGCGTGGCGACGCGCGCCAAATCGACCAGGTTTTCCGCATGCGACATGCGGACGGCCACTATGTGTGGTTGCGCGCCCGCGCGGAAATCATCCGTACCGTTTCCGGGCGGGCGCATCTGATCGGCATCGCCATGGACGTGACCGAGCAGCACCGGCTTGCCCAACGCTACGCGGAGGCAGACCAACGGCTCGCCGACGCGATCGAATGTACGTCGGAAGCCTTCGTCCTCTGGGACAAGCATGACCGCCTCGTCATGTGCAACACCCACTTCCAGGAGGCCTACAAGCTTCCCGACCACGTGCTCGTTCCGGGCACCGAGCGCGTCGCCGTCCAGATGGCCGCGGCGCGGCCGGTGGTCGAACGGCGCATCGCCGACCCCGATCGCAGCAACCAGTCGCAGACGAGCGAGGTCCAGCTTGCCGACGAGCGCTGGCTGCAGATCAACGAGCGACGCACGCGCGACGGAGGCCTCGTCTCGGTCGGCACCGATATCACCCTCCTGAAGCGGCATCAGGTGCGCCTGCGCGAATCCGAGCGGCGGCTGATGGCGACGATCGGCGATCTTTCGGCGTCGCGCATGACGCTGGAGCGGCAGAAGACCGAACTGTCGATCGCCAACGCCAACTACCAGGCGGAAAAGGAACGCGCCGAGGCGGCCAACCGAGCCAAGTCGGAATTCCTGGCGAACATGTCGCACGAACTGCGCACACCGCTCAACGCCATCCTCGGCTTCTCGGAAATCCTGCAGAACCAGATGTTCGGGCCGCTCGGCTCGGAGAAATACAACGAATACTCGCGCGACATTCACGAGAGCGGCAAGCATCTCCTCAACGTCATCAACGACATTCTCGACATGTCGAAGATCGAGGCCGGGCACATGCGCATCAGCCGCGAGACGATCGATCTGGCGCCGCTGATCGAAGAGACGCTGCGCTTCACCACCATGCCGGCCGAACAGAAGAACATCCATGTGGTGCAGCAGATCTCTTCGGGTCTCACCATGATTGCCGACCGCCGCGCCATGAAGCAGATATTGCTCAACCTGCTTTCGAACGCGGTGAAGTTCACCAATGAAGGCGGGCGCATTTCGCTTCGTGCCCGCAAGGTGACCGGCGCCGTGACGCTGACGATCGCCGATTCCGGCATCGGCATACCGCGCGACGCGCTTCAGAAGATCGGCCAGCCCTTTGAGCAAGTGCAGAGCCAATATGCCAAGAGCAAGGGCGGCTCGGGCCTCGGGCTGGCGATTTCGCGCTCGCTCACCCGCTTGCACGGCGGCAGCATGAAGATTCACTCGACGGAAAACGTCGGTACGATCATCTCGGTCAGAATCCCTGACCGGGCCTGAGGCACTCCATCACGCCGAAACGACCGATTGGAAGACGCGCCGCGCGGACTTCGACAGCCGGCGGATATCTCCCTCCAGTGTCTTCAGGTCGGGATAGTCCCCTGCCCGGCAGACGAGATCGATCAGCCCGGCCGGCGCTTCCTTCGGGTCGAACTCCCCCTCGATGCACAGCCGCACGATCTGCGACAACTCGGTAAAGAGGTGTAGCGCCTCCAGGGCAACATCGAGATCGTTGGGGTTCATCAAGGAGTCGCCGAGCAGCTTCAGCGCATCGGCCGTATTCGTGCCTGATGTCAGCGGCTGAATGCCCTTCGCGGGCGCGACGAGCGCCAGGTACTGGCTGATGAACTCGATATCGACGAGACCGCCCGGGATCAGCTTGAAATCCCAGATGTCGCTCGGCGGCTTCTCGCTGTCGATCATCTCGCGCATGGAGATCACGTCGGCGCTGACCTTGGCGACGTCTCGCTTGCGGCCGAGAATTTCGGCGAAGATCGCATTGGCCTCGGCGATCAGCTTCTCGTCGCCACAGATGCAGCGCGCCCGGGTCAGGGCCAGATGCTCCCAGGTCCAGGCCTCTTCGCGCTGATACTTGGCGAAGGCGTTGATCCTCGTCGCGACCGGCCCCTTGTTGCCGGACGGACGAAGCCGCATGTCGACTTCGTAGAGAATGCCTTCGGCCGTCGGCGCGGAAAGTGCCGCGATCAGGCGCTGCGTTACCCGCGTGAAATAACGGGTCGGATCAAGCGGCTTGGTGCCGTCGGATTCGGTTGCCGCCTCGTCGTAATCATAGAGCAGGATCAGGTCGACGTCCGAGCCCGCCGTCAACTCGTGACTTCCGAGCTTGCCCATGCCAACAACAGCTATGCGGCCGCCGGGGAAATCGCCGTGCACCGAGCGAACTTCGTCCTGGACCGCCTTTACCGCCGCGGCGATGATCAAATCGGCGAGATCGGTAAAGGCGCGGCCGGCCTGGGCGCCGGAGATGGCGCCGGTCAGGAGCCGGATCCCGATCAGGAAGCGCTGTTCGGCAGCGATGATGCGCAGACGATCGAGCACTTCCTCATAGTGTCGCGCACCGCCGACGAAATTGGCAATGCGCGGCGCGAGGTAGTCCCTGGTCGGCAGTTCGGCGAGCAGGCCCGGATCGAGCATACCGTCAAAGACATGCGGGCGCGCGGCAATGATTTCGGCCAGCCGCGGCGCCGACGACATGACGTTGACGATCAGCGACAGCAGACCCGGATTGTTGCCGAGCAGCGAAAAGAGCTGGATGCCCGCCGGCAGGCCGGAAATGAAATTGTCGAAGCGCAACAACGCTTCGTCCGCCCGGCGGCTTTCGCCGAAGACGCGCAGAAGCTCCGGCGTCAGCTCTGTCAGGCGCTCGCGCGCTTCGACTGATTGCGTCGCACGGTAACGGCCGTAGTGCCAGGTGCGGATCGTATGGGAAATGTCCGACGGCCGCTGGAAGCCGAGCTTCCTCAGCGTCTCCAGCGTATCCGGGTCGTCGCGCTGGCCGGTGAAGACGAGATTGCCGGCCTCGGTCGAGAGCTTCGCCTCCTGCTCGAAGAGCTGGGCATAGCGGCGCTCGACCGTCTTCAACACGCGCGACAGCGCCTTCGAGAAGGCGGCCGTATCTTCGAAGCCAAGCATATAGGCGATGCGCTTCAGCTCCGCTTCGGTCTCGGGCAGGAGATGGGTCTGTTCGTCGCGTACCATCTGGATCCGGTGCTCGACATCGCGCAGGAACCAATAGGCCTCGACGAGTTCATCGGCCGTCTCCTCGTCGATCCAACCGGCCTTGACCAGTGCGCGCAGCATCGGCTCCGTTGCGCGCTGGCGCAACTCCGGCATGCGGCCGCCGGCGATCAACTGCTGCGTCTGCACGAAGAATTCGATCTCGCGAATGCCGCCGCGGCCGAGCTTGATGTTGTGTCCCTTGACCGCGATTTCGCCATGCCCCTTGTGCGCGTGGATCTGACGCTTGATCGAATGAATGTCGGCGATCGCCGCATAGTCGAGATATTTGCGGAAGACGAAGGGCACCAATTCCCGGAGGAACCGCTCGCCGGCCTCGATATCGCCGGCGACCGGCCGCGCCTTGATGAAGGCGGCCCGTTCCCAGTTCTGCCCCCTGCCCTCGTAATAGAGCATCGCCGCCTCGACCGGAATCGCGAGCGGCGTCGAGCCCGGGTCGGGGCGTAGCCGCAGGTCGGTGCGGAAGACGTAGCCATCGCCGCTACGCTCCTGCAGGATGCGGATCAGGCGACGCAGCAGCCGGCCGAAGGTCTCCGAGGCATCGTCGCGGTCGACGATGATGCCGGATTGAGGATCGTAAAAGACGACGAGATCGATATCGGAGGAATAGTTGAGCTCGAAGGCGCCGAGCTTGCCCATGCCAAGCACGACGACGCCGGAACCTATGCTGGGGTTGGCGACGTCCTTGACGACGAGCTTGCCGCCCTCGTGCGCACTCAGCAGCAGGTGATCGATCGTTGCGGAGACGGCAGCGCCAGCAAAATCGCTAAGCCAGCGCGTGGTTTCGCGGCCGTCGAAATGCCGGGAGAGATCGGCGAGCGCCACGGCGAAGGCGAGCTCGCGCTTGGCCCGCCTCAGCCGCGCCATGATCTCCGTGTCCGGCAGGGCCGCGCCGCCTTCGTTGGGCCTCCAGGCATCGCGGGCGCGGCGCACCCGTTCGGTCAGGAAGGCCGTCAGATCGGTGGAAAGGAGTTCTTCGAGAATGGCCGGGCGGCTGTCGCCCGTGTCGCGCAGGAAGGGCGACAGCGCGAAGGCTGCGACCACGAAGGTCTTGAACGGGCCGTCGGAAGCAAGCAGCCTTGCGATCCTGTCATGCCCCTTCGCCATGTCCTTCAGCACCGAGAGCGCCGCCTTGGCATCGGCCTGGCTTGCCGGACGGATCGGCGCTGTCTCGATCTCCCAGCACTGCTGCACCTGTTCCTGCATGCCCTCTCCCCTTGCCTACAGCCTGCACATCCCACGCAGCGGCAAGCCGTGCTCGTCTCCTGTTCTCAAGGAACCGGTCTATCAGTTTGCCGCCGCGGGGAAAACCATCTGCACCGTCAGGCCCTTGCCACCATCCCCCGCCGCCGGATCGGTATCGGCGAGACGCAGCGAGCCGTGATGCATCTCCATGACCGCCTCGACCAAAGACAGTCCGAGACCCGTGCCCGGCTTGGACCGGCTCTCGTCCAGGCGAACGAAGCGCTTCACCACCTCGTCATGCATTGCAGTAGGTATGCCGGGGCCGTGATCGGCGACGGACAAGAGCACATGCCCTTCGCGCTTTACCAGCGAGACCCTGATAAGCGGATTGTCGGCTCCATCGGCATATTTGATCGCGTTGTCGATAAGGTTGCCGAGAGCCTGGCTGACCAGTTCCCGGTTGCCGGAGATTGCGATGTTCTTGATGACCTCGGCTTCGAGCTTCAAGCCGACATCCTCCGCCACGGGCTCGTAGAGCTCGACGCAATCGGAAACGATCTCGGAAAGGTCGATCTCGCTCATCTCGGCGGCGGACGAGCCGGCCTCGACTCGCGAGATCATCAGGAGCGCATTGAAGGTCCGGATCAACTGGTCGGACTCACCGATGATCTCCTCGAGCGCGCCACGCTGGCTCGTTCCCTTGCGGGCGAGTGCTGCTTCGGCCTTGTTGCGCAGCCGCGTCAGCGGCGTCTTCAGATCGTGGGCGATGTTGTCGGAGACCTGGCGCAGACCTTCGTTCAGCTTCTCGATACGGCCCAGCATCGCGTTCAGCGATTCCGACAGCCGGTCGAACTCATCGCCGGAACCGCTCATCGGCAAGCGCTGCGAGAGATCGCCGGCCATGATCTTGGTGCTCGCCTCCGACATGCGGTCGATGCGTTTGAGCGCGTTGCGGCCAATACCGAACCAGATGACGAGCGCGCCAAGCCCCATGACGCCGAGCGCCACCATGAGTGCCTGACGCACCAGGGCGCGAAACTTCTGCGGCTCCTGAAGGTCACGGCCGACGAGAATGCGCAGGCCATTGTCGAGCACCAGCACATGGGCGAGCGCCACGTGGCTGTCCTTCTTCGTTTCGTCCGTATAGCGCTGATAGGCAAAGGGGCGTTCTGTCCAGCCCTCGCTGTCGAGCAGCCCGGGCTCGAGGCTCGCGACGTTGCCCGCGAGAATCTCGCCGCTCGGCCCGGCGATCACATAGAGATTGGCGCCCGGCTGACGCGCGCGCCGTTCGAGCGAGCGCAACAGGCCGTTCATGCCGGCCCGCGTGTAGACCTGCTCGATCTGCGTCACCTCCGCGGTGATGGCGTCACGGGTCTGCTGCTGCAGCAACCGCTCCGACATGCCGGTGACATAGAAGACCAGAAAGGCCGCACAGAGCGAAAAGAGAATGAGATAAAGGGCGGAAAGCCGAACCGCGGTCGTTCTGAAGAGAACGCGAAGCTTGCTCATGCGGAGGCCCGGTCATCCTTGATCATGTAGCCGGCGCCGCGCACGGTGCGCAGCAGCGGCACGTCAAAGTCCTTCTCGATCTTCGAACGCAGCCGGGACACATGCACGTCGATGACGTTGGTCTGCGGGTCGAAGTGATAGTCCCAGACATTTTCGAGCAGCATGGTACGGGTGACGACCTGGCCGGCATTCTTCATGAGATATTCGAGCAAGCGGAACTCGCGCGGCTGCAGCGGGATCTCCTTGCCCTGTCGGCGCACCGAATGCGACAGGCGGTCGAGTTCGAGATCGCCGACGCGGTAGACCATATCCTGTTCCGGCGTGCCCTTGCGGCGGCCGAGCACCTCGACACGCGCCAGCAGTTCGTTGAAGGCATAGGGTTTCGGCAGATAGTCGTCGCCGCCGGCACGAAGGCCAGTGACACGGTCGTCGACCTGCCCGAGCGCGGAGAGGATCAAGACCGGCGTGTGGATGTCCTTGCGCCTGAGCTCGGTGATGACGGACAGGCCGTCGCGGCGCGGCAGCATGCGATCGACCACCAGAACGTCGTAGCTGTTCTCGCTGGCCATGAAGAGACCGCTCTCGCCATCGCTGGCGTGGTCGGAAACGATACCCGCCTCACGGAAGGCCTTCGCCAGATAGGCTGCCGCCTCGAGATCGTCTTCAATGATAAGAATCTTCATACGCGCGACCATAGTCCCGGACCCCTGTCTGTCTCAACCGGTTTCGGCTTTCCGACAACCGGATTGGCGAGTGCCCTCGATCACGATGATATTGGCCGGATCGACCCAAACTCATGGTGATCGATTCTCGTCGGTGAAAGCGGGATGCGAGCGGAACACCGCACACACATTTGTACCTCCCGCTCGAAACGGCGAGCGCCGCGAAATCACTTGGAAATCGCGGCGCTCCGGTCATTCATTTGACTGCCGCGATCAGCCCTGATCGATCGGGAGGGCCACGAAGCGGCTGCCGTTTTCGGCCTCGATCTGGAAGAGCGCCTTGCTACGGCCGTCCTTCTTGGCAGCATTGATGACCTTCAGGATATCGTCCGCGGACTTCACTTCCTGATTGTTGACGGAGACAATCTTCTCGCCCGTCTTCAGACCACGGTCGCTGGCATCGGAGTCCTCATCGACCGAAGCGATGGTGACGCCCTTGCCGTCGTCGGACGGGACGACGGTGACGCCAAGGTTAGCCAGGGCCTGCTCGCTCGAAGGCTGCGTTTCTTCGGACTGGCTGTCCTGGCTCTTGGCGGCCTCCTTGTCATCCTTCGGCAGCGTGCCGATCTCCAGCTTGACGCTTTCGGACTTGCCGTTGCGCCAGAGGCTCAGATCAACGGTCGTGCCCGGGCGGATGGCAGCAACCTTGCGAGCGAGGTCGCGCGGATCCTTGATGGTGTCGCCGTTCAGCGCAGTCACCACGTCGCCCTTCTTGATGCCGGCCTTTTCACCCGGCGAACCCGCCTGCGGTTCGACCACCAGCGCGCCGCTTGCTTCTGCAAGGCCGAGCGATTCAGCGATGTCCTTGGTGACGGGCTGGATCTGCACGCCCAGCCAGCCGCGGGAAACCGAACCGTCCTTGATCAGGTCGGTAACCACATCCTTGGCAACGGCCGCGGGGATCGCAAAGGCGATGCCGACGTTGCCACCCGACGGCGAGAAGATCGCGGTGTTGATGCCGACCACTTCGCCGGAGAGATTGAAGGTCGGACCACCCGAGTTGCCGCGGTTCACGGCAGCGTCGACCTGCAGATAATCGTCATAGGGGCCGGAGCCGATATCGCGGCCACGGGCGGAAATGATGCCCGAGGTCACGGTTCCGCCGAGACCGAACGGGTTGCCGACAGCAACCACCCAGTCACCGACGCGGACCTTGCTGTCGTCGGCCCAGCCGACATAGGTGAACTTGCGCTTGTCATCGACCTTGAGCACGGCGAGATCGGTGCGGCTGTCCTTGCCGATCAGCTTGGCATCGAGTTCGGTGCCGTCGTTGAGGATGACGGTGAAGGCCGCGCCGTCGGAAACGACGTGGTTGTTGGTGACGAGGTAGCCGTCTTCGGAGATGAAGAAGCCCGAGCCCTGGGATGTCGGACGCAGGCGACCTTCGCCATGCGGGCCACGGCGACCCGGGCCGCCGCGCTCGCTATGGTCATCGCCGCGCGGGCCGAATTCCTTGAAGAAGCGCTTCAGCGGGTGATCGTCCGGCAGATCGTCGAAGCCACGGCCGCCGAAGCCAAAGGTGAAGTCGCTGCCATCTTCGGTAACCGGATTGACGCGCGACTGGACGCGAACCGAAACGACGGCGGGCGAGACCGCGTCGACGACATTGGCGAAGCTCGGCACCGACGGCGCTTCCACCTTGACCGCTTCCGCAAAGGACTGGGAAACGCGCGCCGGCAGACCGGAGGTCAACATGACGGCAGCAAGGCCGGCAACCGTCGAGGCCTTCAGAACGGTCTTGAGGGAGGGACGCAGGGATTTGGTCGTATTCATCCGTTTTGCCTTTTCTCTTCCTTGATGCCGTCAAAGACGGCACCGAAACCTGGTTGCGATGCCCGCCCCGAGGAGGGGCAGATCCCGTTTGGCTGACTGCAGCGCCACGCGTCGTCTTTGCCGCGTAAGGTCGCTGCAGCGTCCTGATGCCAGAGCATCTTGTCCGCTTTCCGTGAACCACCCGAAAGCAGGATGCCCTGGAGGAACAGCCGATGACGAAAGATGTAACGGATGGGACCTTACTGAGTTCTGTCCGGAAGATGAATTTTTGGTAATGTTGCGGGAAGCGATGATAAGGGCATGGATTGCCGACCGACGGGCGACAACACGCGCCGTCACCTTTGGTCCCCGTCGCGGACAATCTTCAGCGATTTCAAAATATTATGGGGCCAGGGCGGCAATTGTCATCGACCCGGCCGGAGCGAGCGTCAGGGGTGAAGCAGCTTCTTCAGCTTTTCCTTTTCGTCCTCGGAGAGCGGCGTTCCCTTTGCCTGGGCGCCGCGACGGCGGGCCGCGACGACGAGGGTGATCGCCCCGACGAGAAGCAGGGTTGCAGGCATGCCCCATAGGATCAGCGTCTTCGTTTCGAAGCGTGGCTTCAGCAGCACGAATTCGCCGTAACGGGACACGACATAGTCGATCACCGCCTCGTCGCTGTCGCCATTGGCCAGGCGCTCACGCACCAGAACCCTGAGGTCCTTGGCAAGTTCGGCATTGGAATCATCGATCGACTGGTTCTGGCAGACCATGCAGCGGAGCTCAGCCGAGATCGCCCGCGCTCGCGCTTCCAGTGCGGGATCTGCCAACACCTCATCCGGATTGACCGCGAACGCCGAGCCGATCGGCAGGACGAACAGCAGGAGTGCCAGCAGCAGACGCATCATTCGGCAGCTCCCACCGGCACCGCCCTCGGCCGCTTGGCCCGAGCCGGCGCGCCGACCCGCAGGCGGCGATCGCTCAAGGACACGAAACCGCCCGCCATCATGAACAGGGTTCCGCCCCAGATGCAGAGGATCATCGGCTTCCACCAGATGCGCACGACGATGCCGCCTTCGCCGATCTGGTCGCCGAGTGAAACATAGAGCTGGCTGAGGCCAAAGGTGCGGATGCCGGCTTCCGTCGTCGGCATGCGGCGCACCTGGTAGAGGCGCTTCGACGACCAGACCTCGGAGACGGCAACGCCGCCGCGACTGATGGTGAAGTGGCCGGATTCTTCCGTGTAGTTCGGGCCGCTGCCGTTGCGCATGCCGTCGAAGCGCAGGGTGTAGCCACCGGCTTCGACCGTCATGCCTGGCTTCATCTCGACGACGGTCTCGGTTTCGAAGGCCGTAACGGCGACGATGCCGATCAGGGTGACGCCGAGACCGATATGGGCGAGCGCCGTGCCGAAGGCCGAGCGCGGCAGGCCGGTGAAGCGCCGCCAGGCGACATTACCTGCGACCTTGCCAAGGCCGGAGCGCAACGCGATATCCGTCACGGAACCGATGATCAGGTAGACCCCGAGAGCAATGCCAAAGAGCGCCAGCACCGGGCCGCCATTCATCGCGTAATAGTAGCCTGTGCCGAAGACGAGACCGATCGCGACCGCAGCGAAGAGCCGCTGGGAGACGCCGACGATGTCACCGCGCTTCCAGGCAAGCAATGGACCGAACGGCACCGCGAAGAGCAGAGGCAGCATCAGGAGACCGAAGGTCATGTTGAAGAACGGCGGACCGACGGAGATCTTGTCGCCGGTGAGCGCCTCCAGCACCAGCGGATAGAGCGTGCCGGTCAGGACTGTCGCCGCTGCCGTCGTCAGGATGAGGTTGTTGAAGACCAACGACCCCTCGCGTGAAATCGGCGCGAATATGCCGCCGGCTTTCAGGTGCGAGGCACGCAAGGCGAAGAGCGCGAAGGCGCCACCGATGAAGAAGACGAGGATCGCGAGAATGAAGATGCCGCGGGTCGGGTCCGTGGCAAAGGCATGAACCGAGGTCAGCACGCCCGAACGGACGAGGAAGGTGCCGAGCAGCGACAGCGAGAAGGTCATGATCGCGAGCAACACGGTCCAGATCTTCAGCGCCTCGCGCTTCTCCATGACCAGAGCCGAATGCAGAAGGGCGGTGCCCGCGAGCCAGGGCATGAAGGAGGCATTTTCCACCGGATCCCAGAACCACCAGCCGCCCCAGCCGAGCTCGTAATAGGCCCAGTAGGATCCCATGGAAATGCCGGCCGTAAGGAAGGTCCAGGCGGCAAGCGTCCACGGGCGGACCCAACGCGCCCAGGCGGCATCGATCCGGCCCTCGATCAGCGCGGCGATCGCAAAGGAGAAGCAGACGGAGAAGCCGACATAACCGAGGTAGAGCAACGGCGGATGAATGGCGAGACCGACATCCTGCAGGATCGGGTTCAGGTCCTTGCCCTCACCCGGCGCCGGGACCAGCCGCGCGAACGGGTTGGATGTCAAGAGAATGAAGAGGGCAAAGGCCATGGCGATCCAGGCCTGCACGGCGAGCACGTTCGCCTTCAGCGTTTCCGGCAGGTTGCGCCCGAAGGCCGCCACCAGCGCCGAGAAGAACGTCAGGATCAGCAGCCACAGCAGCATCGAGCCTTCGTGGTTCCCCCAGACACCCGAGATCTTGTAGATCAGCGGCTTTAGCGAATGGGAGTTCTCCCAGACGTTGCGGACCGAAAAGTCCGAGGTCACATAGGCGAAGGTGAGCACCGTGAACGCGAAGGCGACCAGCAGAAAGCAGGCGACCGCCGCGCTCGACGCAAGCTCCATCAAGCCGCGATCATTCAGCCGCGCACCGAGGATCGGCAAAGCGGCCTGGATGACCGCCGTCGCCAAAGCCAGGACCAGCGCGTAATGTCCGAGCTCGATGATCATTTAATGGTTTCCTTCCCGCTGAGCTCAACGCCCTGGGCTTTCAAGCGGTCGGCGACATCCTTGGGCATATAGGTCTCGTCATGCTTGGCGAGCACCGTATCCGCCACGAAAACGGAGCTCCCTTGAACGAAGGCTCCCTCCGTTACCACGCCCTGCCCCTCGCGGAACAGGTCGGGCAGGATGCCCGTGTAGGTTACCGGCACGCCGGCAAGCGTGTCGGTGACGGTGAAGGTGACGGTCTTGCCGTCGCCGCGCTTTACCGATCCCCCTTCGACCACGCCGCCGAGGCGGATGCGTGTACCCGGCGACAAGTTTGCCTTGGCGAGATCGCTCGGCACGTAGAAATAGGCGATCGCCTGGCTGAAGGCGAACATCACCAGAAAGGCTGCGAGAACCAGGAAGCCGACACCGCCGCCGATGATCGCTAGTCTTTTTTGTTTGCGCGTCATTGCGTCACTCCATCGGTCGCAATACCGAGTTCACGAGCAAGCGCCAGGAGCTGCTTGCCCCCGTCGCCATCGGCCGGGAAGGTCTTCAGGCCCTCCTTTAGCGCTGCCGCCGCCTTGTCTCGTTGATCAAGGACAACGTGGGAGCGGATCAGCCGCGCCCAGCCTTCGAGGTTGTCAGGGTTTTGCTTGAGGCGGCTTTCGAGGCTTTCGACCATGCCGCGGATCATTTCCTGCCGATCACCGCTGCTCATGTTTTCCGCGGCTGCGACATCCTCGGCGCTGGGATTGCCGGGTGCTGCAGCGCTGGCGGTGGCGGCGCCCGTCAACTCGGCCACATGTTGCTTGACCAGCGGCAGCCAGGGCGCATCGGCAGGCGATGTCGCGACCAGCCTATTGAAGGCGGTCAGCGCCTCGTCTTTCTTGCCTTCCTGCTTGAGGCCGAGGGCAAGGTAGAATTCCGAGCGCGGGTCATTGGGATCGAGTGCCAGCGCCTGCTGGAGTGCCTCCTGGGCCTTCGTTGTCACGAGACCATCGGACTGCACGACGAGTGCCTCCGCGTATCCGCCGAGGCGCGCCGGCGTCGGCCCGAGCAAGCGGATCGCCCGGTCATAGGCGTCAACCGCTTCCTCGATACGGCCGTTGCGCATGTAGATCGGCGCGAGCAGGTCCCAGCCGGCGCCGTCGTTCGGGTTCACCGCCAGGTGGTTTTCAGCCTTGGCGATCAGGACATTGATGTCGCCATTGGGATCGGCAAGACGAGCGGCAAGCGGCTGCGCCGGCACGCCGGGGCTACCCGTGAGCAAGTAAAGACAGAGGCCAACTGCGGGAAGACAGAGCAGCACGAAGGCCTGGGCCAGCCGATTGGCCCCGCGTCGCGGCGAAACGGCCGGCGTCACAACTCGGTCGCTCTCGCCGGCTGCCAGCAATCGGCGCGCTATCTCGGCCCGCGCAAGCTCGGCGTCATCGCTTGCGATCAGGCCGCTGTCCTGATCGCGCTTCAATTCGTCGAGCTGATCGCGATAGACCTCGATGTCATGGCTGTGGGGAGACGAAGGCGCTTCCCCTGCCCGCATCAGCGGCAGGATCAGCACGACGGCAACGGCCGCCGTCAAAATGGCGACGAGGATCCAGAACAACATGCACGCTCAATACTATGAGGCCCATGCCATTCCAACTCGAAAACCCGCCATGACGGAGATTTGAGGCGTTTCGCCGCAACGGCCGATCAAGCCGCCTGGTAACGCTCGGACGCCTGAGAAGACCCACGCTCAGGTGAGCGGCGTCCAGCTGCCGTCGGGATTGCGGCAGGCAGCGCCGCGTGCCGTCTTCGTCTGGCTCTTGATCGTCACGGTATGGCTGTACTGGCGGCAGTTCTGCGATCCGACCTGATAGGGAGCGGCCGCAACGACGGAGCCGCTGACGCCGCGTCCGTCCCAGGTCACCGGCTGGCCGCCCGGCGCTGCCTCGAGCGCGCGATACTCCGCCTCGAGCGCGCGCTGGCGGTCGGACGAACCGATATCGAGATCGGCAAGGCGACCGATCACGCCGCCCTGAAGCGCGGCGATGTAGGTTGTCGAGGACATCCGAGTGGCGGTCGAGCCAAGGCCGGCGACAGCACCCTTGCCGCCCGCGGTCGTGCCGCAACCGGCAAGAGCCACGGCCGACGCGATCACTGCGATCCTACCGCCAACGACAAAAGTCCGTGTCATTTCTGCCTGGTTCCTCATGATCCGCGACACTCAACCATTCCTATCCGAAGCCGTATTCGTGAACCCCGTGCATTCGGGTGAAATGACGACTTGTCCTTGATTTTCTTTTGGCATTCCCCGCTTGCCGAGGCAACGGCGCGCCCTGCCGGTGTGACATTTTCGAGCACGGGTGTGACACCTTGATCACGAAAGCCCGCACACTTTTCATCCCGCCCTAAGCCGCGGCCGGCAACAGGAGCTGGGCACGCAGTCCCCCTTCGTCCCGCCGCGACAGCGTGATACTGCCCTGGTATTCCCGCACGATCTCGCTGACGATCGAGAGCCCGAGCCCGGTTCCAGGCTTGCTTTCGTCAAGCCGCTTGCCGCGCTTCATCGCCAGCGCGATCTGGTCGGGATTGAGCCCCGGACCATCGTCATCGATGTCGAGCACGATCCACTGTCTCCCGGGCTCCTTCGCATGAAGCTCGCTCGGCGCCGGCCGCACGTTGAGCCACACTTCGCCACGAGCGTGGCGGGCAGCGTTTTCAAGCAGGTTGCCGACGGTTTCCTCGACATCCTGCAATTCCATCGCGAGCACCAATGCCGGCGGATTGATCGACAGGTGAACCTGCTTTTCCGGGTTGAGCTTGCGCATCACCCGAACGAGACGTTCGAGCGCCGGCTGTGCCTCGGTCCGCGCCAGCACGGACTCCCGCTGCGCCGCGATCCGCGCGCGGCTGAGATAGGATTGTACCTGCGTCTGCATCGCATCCACCTGGTTGCGCACCAGTTCACCATGCGGCGCATCGAGCACGCGGGCTTCGTTGAGCAGGACGGCGATCGGCGTCTTCAGCGAATGCGCAAGGTTGCCGACCTGCATGCGGGCGCGTTCGACAATGCGGCGGTTGCTGTCGATGAGTGCGTTCACTTCGTTGGCCAGCGGCTGGACCTCGCGCGGAAAGGCCCCGTCAAGCCTCTCGCTCTCACCGGTGCGGATCTTCTCCAACGAGCGACGGACCTGATCGAGTGGGCGCAGGCCGAAGAGAATGGTGAGCGCATTCACGCCAAGTCCGCCGAGACCGAAGATGGATAGCGCGATGGTCAGGTTACGGGTGAAGCGATCGATGTCAGCCTCGAGCACATCACGGTTGCCGGCAACGCGAAAGCGCGCGGTGTGGCCCTGGATGTCGAGCACGACCTCGGTCTCGGAGACCTCGACCTCGTTACCGAACGGATCCTTGGTTGTATAGAAACGGACGTAGCCGGTGTCGAACGGGACCTCATCGACGCTGGCGATCGGCAGCTTGCCGTTGCCGAGAGACGTCGAGATCAGGGGTGGCGTGTCGAATTCGCCGATCGGATCGACGATCCAGTACCAGCCGGTCTGCGGCTGCGAAAAGCGGAGATCGCCAAGCTGCGGACTGCCTGAAAGCACGGTCTTCTCGTTGACGGAAATCGAGTTGACGACGTTGAAAAGCTGCGCGCGCAGCAGGTCCTTGAAGCCGCGCTCGGAGCCCTGGCGGTAGAGTTCGGAAATGACCACACCGATCACGACCAGAGCGACGACCGCCCAGACGGTGGAAACCGCCAATACGCGGGCTGTGAGCGATCTAATTGCCATTGCCCGGAGCTTGCATTCGGTATCCGAGACCGCGCACCGTTTCGATCAGATCGTTGCCGATCTTCTTGCGCAACCGGCCGATGAACACTTCGATCGTATTGGAATCGCGGTCGAAGTCCTGATCGTACATATGTTCGACCAGTTCCGTGCGCGAAACGACCTGACCCATGTGGTGCATGAGATAGGAGAGCAGCCGGAACTCGTGCGACGTCAGCTTGAGCGCCACGCCATCCACGGTTGCCTTGGAACCCTTGGTATCGAGGCGCACCGGGCCGCAGACGATCTCCGAGCTTGCATGCCCGGCAGCACGGCGGATCAGGGCGCGGATGCGGGCGAGAACCTCTTCGACATGGAAGGGCTTCGCGACATAGTCGTCGGCGCCGGCATCGATGCCCGCGACCTTATCGCTCCAGCGATCGCGCGCCGTCAGGATCAGGACCGGCATGGTCTTGCCGTCGCCGCGCCACTTCTCCAGCACCGTGATACCATCCATCTCCGGCAGGCCGATATCGAGGATCACGGCATCGTAGGGCTCGGCATCGCCGAGATAATGCCCCTCTTCGCCGTCATAGGCCTGGTCGACGACGTAGCCGGCCTCCTTCAGCACCTCGGCGAGCTGCCGGTTCAGGTTGGCGTCGTCCTCGACAATCAGAATGCGCATTCGTCTCTACTTCCTCTCGCGGCCATCCCGCTGCATGCTTCGGTTCAATCCTAGCCGATTTAACGATAGAAACATGCGGGCTTTCAAAGCGCCACAGCGACCTTTTGCGCCTGACAAGACGCACGGCGCCACAGGGATGGCTTACATCGGCACCTTGACGGTCACCTTTTTCGGCCGCCCGCCATTACCGGGGACGAGCACCGTGATCACACACTGGCCATCGGACGTCGGCTGCGCCGACAGCAACTCGCCGCCGGTGTCGGCAACCACCTGTGCAGCGGCCGCACTGCAATCGCCGGACACGCGGACGACATTATCCGACGGCACGTTGATCGCAGGCAGGCTGAAGCCCGCGAGGCCTGCAGCAAGCGCGGCTATGATCACTGGTGAAGACATGAACGCACTTTCAACTTGGGAAGCATCATGGCAGAAGCAATAACCGAATGAGGCTGAATGGCAAATGAATGTCGGATTTCCGACCCGCTGGGCGCCCATCGCGGAAGCCATAGACCTCACTGGAAATCCGACCCTAGATTGCAGCGATTCCGTTCCCGACGGAACCCGCTCAAGGCCGCAATTGCCCCTTCATGCGGCAGTTTCGCCTTGAGCGGCGCCGCGAGGAATGGCCTCATGGTCCCCGGCATTGCCCGCAGCAGGCGGAAATCAGCCTTTTGTTAAGCATGTTCCGCTAGGATTGAGAGGTCGGCAAGGCTCTGGCGTCGCGGCGCGCAAGGTATCCGCCATATCCTGGACGCTGAAAGATCACATCAAGCAGGAAGCGATTCGCGATTCCTTTGAATCCCTTGGGGGAGACCGTTCAAAGGTTGAGTCACCATCCTGCAAGGTTGATTCAAGATGATCGCGTTTCGATTCCGGCAGCCGGACTAAACCACTGACACGCTTCGATTTCGTCGCCACGGCTTCCCCACCGAGGGCGTGAGCGTCCCTCGCGCTCAGCAGCCGCATTGGCTGCTGAACTGCGCCGAAATTGGCGTGCGCGCGGAAGAAGAGATGTCCGCAAATTTACTTCAAAAGAACGCCTAATTTTGACGTATCGGCACCTGTGTGCATGCGCACCGACGGACGGCTGTGGATCAACCAAAAATTAATCGATTTAAATATTCTTTAATCGTTTAAATGATTTAAGCCACTGATTTACAAAGCCTTTACGATATGAAATTGTCCGCCCCGTCAAACGTCATGAAACCGTCATAGGCCCGGAGGATCGGATGCAGACGCTAGCGAACAACCAGCCCGCATCTCAGCAGTCCAAAGTACCGCAATCGCTGCTCGACCGTTTCGAAAACGAATGGCGCGCCATGCGCGCCGCCGGCGAAAGCGCCCCGAAGCCGATCCAACCGGCCGAGTAAGCCCGTCGGTGACGAGCCGGATCTCGCCACCACCATCCCGAGTTATGCTAGACGCAACACGAAGTTGAACCTTGGGTGTCAGGCTGGACCGCTTCCTGCAACCCTTGTGTCGTGTCGTTGCACAAACGGACAGGGCCGTGGCAGAAGCTGCGGCCCTTGAATATTTGTGGCGATTTTCAGCCTTTTGGCCATTCGGAAAAACCATGTTACTCTTTCCGTATGCTGACCGAAGAGATTGAAAAACTCGCGCTAAGCTTGCCGGGAACGGAGGAGAACGCGCATTTCGGCACACGGGATTTCCGCGTGGGCAAGCGCATTTTCATGACCTTGCCGGAAGCAGGTCGCGCGGTCTTCAAACTCACGCCCGACCAGCAACGCATGCTCCTGGAAATGGAGCCTGGGGTCTGCGCCGCTGTGCCCGGCGGCTGGGGAGATCGTGGCTGGACCTCATTCTACTTCGTCGAAGCGGACGAAGGCCTCGTCCGTCAGTCGATGGAAACGGCCTGGCGCAACGTCGCGCCGAAAACCCTCGTCAAGAAGAACGGCGGCAGCCACTAAAGCGCGTCGCGATCTTTCAGATTCGCTCCTCGCGCTTCAAGTCTATTGATATTTCGCATATCGTTATCGCAAAACCGCTGCGCCCTTTTGCGCGATATGCTTTGGGCTGACTCCAGAGGAGTGCATTTCCGGCTCGTGCGGCACCGGCGCAAATCGATCCCGAACGCCGGCCAATCCCCTCTTATTCCACGCTTTCCTGCCCCACTTCCAATGGCCAGGTGACGAGATAATCTTCGTAGTCTTCGATATCGACGTCGTCCTCGGCGACGGTGCGGCCGCGCACCGAAATGCCGGCAGCATGAACCGTTTCCGGATCGCCCGAAATCAGCGGGTGCCACCAATAGAGATCGCGCCCCTCGGCTACGAGGCGATAACCGCAGGTCGGCGGCAGCCAGGTGATCTCGCGCACGGCCTTGGGCGTCAGCTGGATGCAGTCAGGCACCGTCGCCTGCCGGTTTTCATAGTCCCTGCAGCGACAGCTCTCGCCATCGAGAAGCGTGCAACGGATCGAGGTCCAGGCGATCTCGCCAGTATCCCAATCCTCCAGCTTGTTCAGACAACAGAGCCCGCAGCCGTCGCAGAGGCTTTCCCACTCCGTATTGGTCATGTCCTCAAGGCTCTTCGCCTTCCAGAAAGGCATTTCGCCCATCGTCATCACACTTTCGTCAAATAGCCCGCGATACAGAAATTTCGCAGAAAATTGCCGGTTTTTTAAGGCCGCCGGCGCGATATGCAAGTAGATTGGAATTTGACGCCGTGCAAATATTATACGGCGCCGGCATGATGCCGCAGAGCCTTCAGGACGTTGAGACGTGCGGGAACCGAGGAAAGACGATAACCGGCCGAAAAAGCGGCACATCTTTCTCAGGATCGACTCCTGGATCGATTCCACGGTCTGGAATGCCGGCTTCAAACTGGCGCAATGGTGGGAAGACACCACCATCTTCTTCCGCCGGTTCCGCGTCACGGGCTGGAAAAGGGTCGTCTTCGAGGTGCTCGGCGAAGGCATGACCTGGGGTACCGTCGGCTCGGTGCTGATGCTGGCCTTGGCGCTTCCGGCCTTCGAGGAGACCAAGGGCAACTGGCGCGCCCAGAGCGACTTCGCCGTCACCTTCCTCGACCGCTACGGCAATGAAATCGGCCACCGCGGCATCATCCACGAAGATTCCGTGCCGATCGACGAGCTGCCCGATCATCTGATCAAGGCGGTGCTCGCGACCGAAGACCGTCGCTTCTTCGACCATTGGGGCATCGATTTCCTCGGCCTTACCCGAGCGATGACCGAGAATGCCCGCGCCGGCGGCGTCGTCCAGGGCGGCTCGACGCTGACGCAGCAGCTTGCCAAGAATCTCTTCCTGTCGAACGAACGCACGATCGAGCGCAAGATCAAGGAAGCCTTCCTGGCGGTTTGGCTCGAATGCAACCTGTCGAAGAAGGAAATCCTCCGGCTCTACCTCGATCGCGCCTATATGGGCGGCGGCACCTTCGGGGCGGCTGCGGCCGCGCAGTTCTATTTCGGCAAGTCGATCACCGATGTGAGCCTTGCGGAGTCGGCGATGCTCGCCGGGCTCTTCAAGGCGCCGGCCCGCTACGCGCCGCACGTCAACCTGCCGGCCGCGCGCGGGCGCGCCAACGAGGTTCTGACCAACCTCGTCCAGGGCGGGCTGATGACCGAGGGCCAGGTGATCGCCGCACGCCTCAATCCCGCCAGCGTTATCGACCGCGCCCAGGTAAAGGCGCCCGACTTCTTCCTCGATTGGGCCTTTGACGAGGTCCAGCGTATCGCTCGGCCCTTCGCGCAGCATTCGCTGATCGTGCGTACCACGATCGACATGGGCCTGCAGAACGCCGCCGAGGACTCGGTGGAATCGAGCCTGCGCCAATATGGCGAGAGCTTCAATGTGAAGCAGGGCGCCATCGTCATGATCGAGAACGGCGGTGCGGTGCGGGCCATGGTCGGCGGCCGGGACTATGGCGAGAGCCAGTTCAACCGCGCGACCCGCGCTCTGCGGCAGCCAGGCTCCTCCTTCAAGGTCTACACCTACGCTGCGGCGATGGAGAAGGGCATGACGCCGGAAACGGTGGTCGTCGACGCGCCGATCACCTGGCGTGGCTGGTCGCCTCAGAATTACGGCCGGAGCTATGCCGGGCGCATCACGATCCTGACGGCGATCGCCAAGTCGATCAACACCATCCCCGTGCGCCTCGCCAAGGACAAGCTTGGCACCGATCTGATCGCCCAGACCGCCAAGGCGATGGGTATCGAGACGCCGATCCGCACCGACAAGACCATGCCGCTCGGAACGTCGGAAGTCACCGTGCTCGATCAGGCGACGGCTTACGCGGTGTTTCCGGCGGGCGGTGTACAGTCGCGCCGTCACGGCATCAGCCAGATCCTCAACTATGACGGCGATATCCTCTACGACTTCGGTCGCGACGAACCGCCGGCGCGGCGCGTGCTTTCGGAAGCCGCGAATGCGTCGATGAATTCGATGCTGACACAGATTCCGATCATCGGTACCGCGCGCAAGGCCGCCCTCGACAACGGTATCGTCGTCGGCGGCAAAACCGGCACGACGCAGGCCTATCGCGACGCCTGGTTCGTCGGCTTCACCGGCGACTACACGACCGCCGTCTGGTTCGGTAACGACGACTACACGTCGACCAACAACATGACCGGCGGTTCGCTGCCGGCGATGACGTTCAAACGGCTGATGGACTATGCCGAGCAAGGCATCGAGCACCGGGCGATCCCCGGTGTGGTCGCCCCGACGACGCCAGCGAAGCAGCCGCAGGTCGCGACGGCGAAACCGGATGAGAACGCCCTGCCTCCACTCGTCCGTCCTCGCTCGCTGTCGGCCGAGGTTACCCGCCTGCTGCGCACGATCGGCGAGACCTTTGAAAAGGCACCGGCCCTGAAAGCGCCGGAGAGCGGCGGCAAGCTCGCCGCCCTCGGTACTGCCGAAGAAAAACGCCCCGGACAGGCGGATCCCAATGCCGCCAGCAACTGAAATCTCCCGCTCTGACTTGCGGCAGCGATCCCGACAGGGAGCCGCACGCGCGGCGTCGGCCGCCGTTGCACCGGTCGCTGTTTTCGGCGAGATATGGGGGCAGCCCCATGTTGCCCCGCCGCAGAACGATTTCCGATAGAGCCGCCCTTGTTTCGAATCCCCTTCCTCGTCGCCCTCGCTCTTGCCATCGCCTTCGGCGGCGGCATTGCCTCGACCGTATGGGCGCTGAAGGCGACCGTCGGCTTCGGTTCGATCGCGATCGGCCCGTGGGTCGCTTTCCCGGAGGCGCAGACGATCAACGCCGATCCCTATGCCAAGGCGCACCGGGCGCGCGCCGGAGAACTTCTTTACGGCGGCGCCGAAGGACTGATGTTCAGCGCGCAGACCGACGACAAGGGCCAGAAGCTCCAGGCTTCCTGCTCCTATGACGTCACGGGGCTGACGCCACAGGCTCGCTTCTGGACGCTCTATGCGGCCAATGCCGACGGCCTGCCGTTGCGTCCCGGCTCCGACCTGCCCTCGGCCGTCAATTCCTGGACGGTGCTGCGCAGCGAAAACAGCAATTTCACCATCCATGTGTCGCCGAACGCCCAGCCGGACAATTGGCTGGCCTTGCGCCATTCAGGCACCTTCCGACTGGTTCTGACGCTGCTCGACACGCCGACGGCAGGTTCGTCGGGGCTGCTAGACCTTGCCATGCCGATCATCACCAAGACCGGGTGCGGCGATGCTGCGTAAGGTTCTCTTCGCCACGGCCCTCGGCCTCGTCGGCGCCGCGCTGCTGCACATCATCATCATTCTGGCGCTGCCGCAGTTTACCGGCCGTGACGCCTATACCCGCGTGCTGGGACTGCTGGAGATGGACAGCTTCTTCGCGCTGACGAGCACGCCGGGGCCAACGGGCCTTGCCAATGACGACCCCTATCTCAGGACGGCCGTTTGCAGCTTCTCGATCTCGGACGGACCGGCGCGCTTCCTCGCCAGTGGCAATGTGCCATTCTGGTCGCTTGCGGTCTTCGACAGCAATTCGAACGAAGTCTTCAGCATGAACGACCACACGGCAGTGAACGGCAAGCTCGATCTTGTCGTCGCGACGCCGATTCAACTGGTGGAATTGCGCAAGTCGCCGCCGGAGGCGCTGGCGCAATCGATCATGGTGGAGATGAAGGAACAGGATGGCTATGCCGTTCTGAGAGCGATGGCGCCGGTCGACAGTTTCGAGGAGCAAGTCCGCAACTTCCTTGCGGAATCAAGCTGCGAGCCATTTCGGCGCTAAGTGCGGCGAACGCGAGGCAGCCTACCGCTCGGTCGCAGATAGCGAAGAGCAAAGACTGCGTTCAGGCAAGAATTATGGTGAAGGGGCCTTGATGTTTCTGGCCAAGGACACGCGCCCGGCCATCGCCGGTCGTCGACGCGCGAAATCGAACGCTACTGCTTCTTGATCCGGCGTCCATCCGGTGCCGTCGGCTGCGGGTCGCGGTCGAGGCGCTCATAGCGGATGCCGGTGAACAGAAGCACTTTGGCTCCGCTCGATATGGCCGGTGGTCTACGCGGCGGTACGCGAACCTTTCGGTCCTGAATTCTGATCACGTCTGCCATGCTCGTCTCCACAAAGTCTTGAGACGGATGAACTACCGTACAGATTTCACCCTGCCCTCTCGGGCCAGCGCATTTCTCCAGGCTTGCCTGGACAGGCGCGCTTTTCTCGTCTGCTCCTTCTTCCGGTCGCCCGGATGTTGCTCTTCTGGTTCATACGATGCAGCCCGATGATAACGGGTCCGCCCCGATTGAGCCATAGGCTGGTTAACAGAATGCTAATACACCGCTCCGGCACCAACCTGGATTCATTATCGCGCCAGACGAACCCTCGAGATGTATCCAAGGTAACAGTCCGGAGCGGCATCAAACCGCAGTCAGCGCCGCGATATCAGACCAAGCAGGAACGACACACCGGCAACCGCCACCAACGTCGCCAAGGGCTCCTCGCGTACCCGCTCGCGAACGCGTTCCGCCATCAATTCCGCCTCCCCCTGAACAACCGCCCTCGTACCGCTACCGATGGCCGAGACAGCTTCGGTCAGTCGAGCGATTTCCGCCCGCAGTTCGGCGATCTGAACATCAACCTCAGCACGCGCCTGCACCTGCGAAACGTTTTCGCCGACTTTCTGCACGGCCTCCAGTTTCTTTTCCACCATTACAACGCTCCCTTGTCTGCGCGGTCTCAACGCTCCGGATGGCGTTTGGTTCCGCCTGAGACCACAGAAACCGGGCTGCCAAAAGCAAACGGGCGGCCCGCGCCGCCCGTTTCCTATTCAACGGAATAGCGCCGAAGCACGGCGCTTCCCGTCAGTTCTCGCAGTCTGGGTCGTCGAACTGGCACCGAATCAACGGCGCCGGGCGGGCGCGTTCGTAGATACCGTCGTCGTCCTGGCGAATGCGGACGCTGCGACGTTCCCATTCTCGGCGATCTTCACGTTCCGAACGCCACCACTCCTCTTCACGCTGACCGCTTTCCCAGTCGCGCTGCGCGCGACGCCGATCGCGTTCCCAGTCATTGCGGTCGCGCTCGCGCTGCCGTTCCCAGTCGCGGCGATGCCGGCTGTCATCGACCCAATCCGGTCCCCGGCGCCACCGATCGCGCTCACGATAGAAATCGCGGCCACGGTAGTTGCGGTCCCAATAGCTGTCGAACTGGAAGACAACCGTCGGAATGCCGAGCGGGCGATAATAGCGGGGCTCGACATAAACGCGATTGCGGCGATAGTCGGCCTGGACGTAACGCCCGGCAACCCAGCCGCGCCCGCCATAGAACGAGACGTCGCACCACGGCAGATCTGCAAGGCATCCGTGAATTTCGACGGATTCGCCGACCGGGATCAGCGATACCGCCGGATAGCGGGTGCTCGGACCGGAGCGCATGTTGACATTGGCAGTGGCAAAGCCTTCCGCGGCTTCGGCGATCGCCGGGGCCGCCAGCAGCGCGCAGACCGCCGCTGCGCGCAGGATAAATTTCTTCACAGTTCCATATCTCCCATGGAGAGGCCCCTCTTCACTCGGCCTCCAGGCGTCGGCGGGCGTCCGGAGCCCTTGACCGTCGCCGCGATAACTCGTGACCGCATGTGGATTTTTTATGGCTAATGCCCCGAATGTCCCCGGAAATGCGGGGTAATCGGGCAATCTGTCGGCCTTGCCGGGCGCCACGCAGGTGCCGCAAGCCTGAATAAAGCTCCAACATCCATAGTTAACAGTACGCTAACGCTTTTCTTCTAATTTTTGCGACGTGTGCCTTTCCGGATCACCGGAAACGGCGATCATGTTTTGCGTGCAGGGAATTACCGTGACGGATCGCTTTCGTGAGTTGGAAAGGCCACAGACCGGCCGCTTGAAGGACGTCGTCCTGATGGCGACGGTCACCGGTTTCGAAAGCCTGCGCATCCCCGGCAAGTCCGACATGAAGCAATTTGCCGAACTGTTCGAGCCGCTTTTCCTCGGTTCCAGCAACGAGGCCCGCCGTCAGGCGGCGGCAGCCCTTTCCCAGTGTCCACAGGTCCCGGAGCCGGTCGCCGCGCTGATCGGCGGCATGCCGATTTCCATTGCCGCGATTTTTCTGACGCGCTCGAAGGCGATTACCGACCGCACCCTCATCGCGGTCATCCGCGACCGCGGGCCGGAACACGCCGCAGCGATCGCGCGCCGCCCGAACCTCTCTCCCCTTGTCGTCGATGCCCTGGTCGAGCACCACAATCCGCCCGGGCTCGCCGCGCGCAGCAATGCAGCAAGGCAGGCGGTGGCCGAGCGAAGGAACCCGGAGGCCGAGGCTGGTTCGGTGCGCGCGGCCCGCGAAGAAGCGCTGCGACACGAGATCAAGACGTTGGCGCGAGCGGGGTCACGCACCACCGCACCGACGACCTCAA
Source organism: Ensifer sp. B1-9 (assembly GCF_050474445.1). Lineage (NCBI taxonomy): Bacteria > Pseudomonadati > Pseudomonadota > Alphaproteobacteria > Hyphomicrobiales > Rhizobiaceae > Ensifer > Ensifer sp. B1-9. Next base: position 167,571 of record NZ_JBCHVG010000002.1, on the reverse strand, counting down.
CCGATGCGATCGGCGACGTGCATGCGGCGCTGCTCGTGCGCTTTGCCCGTAGCGGCGAGATCATCCTGTTCTCACGCGTCCTCGGCCAGGCACTCGGCACCAAGGACGCGCAGGTCGAACGCATCCTGCTCGATATCTCCGGGCAGCGGCTGGCGACGAGCCTCGTCGCGCTCGATGTCGAGACGTCCGATGCCGGTTTCGTGCTCGAGACGCTATATCCGCATCTTCGCGAGCCCTTCGGCGAGACGACCCATGCCGAAGCGTTGATCGGCGCCATGAACCGCGCCGCCTGCCGCGAACAGCTCGATGTCTGGCTCGAGGCGGAGGCCGAAGTATCAACCGCAGCTGCAAGGCACGAAGCATACTTCGCTGAAAATCCCGCCAACAGTGCGCGCCAGATCGGCCCTCGTCGGATTGCAGCGGCCGGCGGCAATGTGCAGCCACTGCGACTTTTCGGCCGGCGACGCGGCTAGGCGCAGAAATCTCTTATCTTGCGCGCTACCTTGATGCGGCATCCTCCGGCGAGATCCGCGCCGCATGCGGTAGCCGCTCTCAGTCCATGCAAACGGCGGCAACAACCCTTGTCCGAGTAAAACCGAAGCCGCCTGATCGGGCTGCCGCTCAGCTTCGAGAGTTCGCCTATTGAGTCGATTTGATCGTCCATGAGCGCGTTCCACGGCCTCACCAAGCGGAGAGGCAAGCAGGTTCGCCTGATCGGCAAGACTGTGTCAGGGCCGGCTTGCGCCATCCTGCGGAACGACCTCGAACAGATCGCCATGGTCGTCCAGCTCGATTTCCACGATCCAACAATCCGGGTCGAACCGGATCTCGCTCGCAAGGGCCGCTTCGACCCTTTCCGCGTCACTGTCGCGCAACCTCACTTCAAACTTACGGCCAATATCAACTTCGTCGGCGAAGAAATTCTGCGGCGCCGGGGCAAAGAGCGTCTCGGTGCCGAGCCGCGTCCGCTGGCGGATGAAGATTGCGCCGGCCTCCTGCGCTCCCTTGCGCAGCACGGCCGCATAGCCGCCGAGCAAAAATGCGCGGCGCAAGAGGGACGAGACGAAGATGTGAGACTTCAAGCGCATGGAAGGCTGATACACGCGCCGGCTGGCAGAGGCAAATCGGCGGCGTGGTCAAGCCCGATCATCGATCAGAGCGCGCCGATTTCCTTGAGCTTCTTCAAGACCTGCGCATTCGGCTCGCCGGTCTGCGGCAGGCGGTAGTGTTTTTCAAAGTGGCGGATCGCTGCCCGCGTCTGCTCTCCGGCGACGCCATCGACCGCAACATCCGCATAGGCGAGGTTGCTGAGCCCCTTCTGGATGTTCAGCACCAGTTCGCTCGAAACCGGGATTTCGGCACGCGGAATGAAATTACCTTCCTTCTCGGAGGAACGAATGGCGGCAGCGACCGGATCGATCTCCACGCCGTTGCCCTTTGCCTCGGCGAGCGGTCTTCCCGCCGGCGTGACCTGAGCAGCCTTGTCGCTCGGCGCGGCCCGCAGCGCCTGCAACAACGCGGTGCTGGCCAAGCCCGTCTCGGCGCGGCCCGCCTGCGCTTCGAAGCGCAGGATCGCAGCCGCCGTCCGCGGGCCGGTGCGCCCGTCCGGTACGCCGTCATAAAGGCCGATCCGGTTCAATTCCTTCTGGATGTCAGCGACGAGCTTCGAGGTCGCGCCCGCGGGCACGCTTGCCACGCGCTCGGGCGACGGCTTGTCCGCCGGAAGATCTGCGGAAGCAGCGGCAATCACGTCCTCGACGTTGTCCGCCTTGGCCTCGCCTTCGCGTTCGATGACGAACGTGGTCACGTTACGCTGCTCGGCCTCCTCACCTTTGGCGATGGCGATCCGCTGCGCGGTTTCGGCACTGACGAGCGGCACACGGGTGCGCAGAAGCGGCGACGGGTGCACGCCGTGCTGATACCACATGGCATTGGCGGCAACGAAGGAAAACACGACCAGGAAGGCGGCCGAGCCGCCAGAGACAAGCGGATGACGCGCCATCAGGCGGCCGGCAAGTCCAACACCCTGTCCGGCAAGAGCCAGCCCGCGCACGGCCAGGCCGGGCGCACGCCGCGCGGCCTTCTTCCGTTCAGGCTGTTTTCGCTTGCGCGGCGCCATATCCCCGTTCCTCGTTCAAACCAACGTCTTCGGGCCGTCCCCCTTCGGCAGCCGGTTTCGTTTCTCCATCGCGCAGGCGCGGCGGAAACTCCACCGTTACCGACGAACGCTGCTGCTCCTGGCGCGCGGCAACGGCGATGCCGGAGCCGTCGCGCGGTATCGTCACGACGATGACAGTCCCCTCGCCCTCGCGGCTGCGAATCGTCAGATCGCCACCATGAAGCGCAACGAGGCCCTTGACCAGCGAAAGGCCGAGGCCGGTGCCCTCGTAGCGGCGCGTATAGTCGTTCTGGATCTGGACAAAAGGTTGACCGAGCAGCTCCAGCTTGTCGGCGGCGATACCGATGCCGGTGTCGCTGACCGAGAGCTTCAGCATCGCACCATCCACCTCGGCGTCGATCGTCACGACACCGCCATGGTCCGTGAACTTCACGGCGTTGCCGATCAGGTTGATGAGAACCTGCTGGAAGGCGCGCTGATCGGCGTTGATTTCGCCGATGCCGCGGGTAACACGGCTGAGCAGCTTGACGCCCTTTTCGGCGGCCTGATGCGATAGCATCGCCTCGCAGGCGGCAACGGCCTCGGCGACGCGGAAAGGCTCGGGCAGGAGTTCGTAGCGCCCCGCCTCGATCTTGCTCATGTCGAGCATGGTGTTGACGACGGAGAGCAGATGTTCGCCCGACTTATGGATGAGGCCTACATATTCGCGCTGGCGATCGTTCTCGAGTTTGCCGAAATATTCGCCGGCCAACACGTCGGAAAAACCGAGGATGGCGTTGAGCGGCGTGCGCAGTTCGTGGCTGACAGCGGCGAGAAAACGGGTTTTGGCGTCGTTCGCAGATTCCGCCTCGGCCGTCCGGGCAGCGGCCTCGGCGCGCAAACCGGCCTCCTCGGAGACATCGCGCGACTGGGCAAGGATCCCCGTCAAGTTGCCGTCGCGATCACGTAGCGGCGCCAGTTCACAGGACATGTAGACGAACTGTTCGCCTTCAATCGGCAATGTCCGCCGTTCGATACGGATATCGACCGTCGCCCGGTCGCCACCCTGGCGAAGGATGTCGATCGCGCTCAGGAAGGTGATGCGGTCGGAAACATGAATCTGCTCGATGAAGCCGCGGCCTGCGGGGTCGCGCATCAACGTCAGGTGCTCGGCGGCATCGCGCCCATGCACGGAGAGAACATTGCCGCGCAGGTCATGCACGGTGACGATACCGGCAAAAAGATCATAGGCGGCCGAGAGGTCCGGGAGAGCGGGATCGGACGGAGCCGGCGCTCCAGCGTCCGGCGCCCGACCGCGGGCGATGGCAACGGCCGCCGCCAGCAGCGAGGCGGAAGCCCAAAGGGCGGTGCCGAGCGGCAGGGCCGAGGACACGGGCATGGCGAGCGACAGGGCGAGCGGCACCACCGGCAGCGTCGTCAGCGAGACGGCCGCAACGGCACGCAGGCGTTTCGTGTCGCGGCGTCCGGCGAGCGAGGAAGCTTCACGACGGGGCAGCCACAGGGCCGCGACCTCGTCCACGCGGGACGCCCATCTGCCAGCCATGTTACGCAATACGTTCACGCTTTACCCTGCTACATTTGTTGTTCTTGCGAAGCTGGCGCGACCGATTTCCCCTACCTGGGAACCGCGATTCAGACTGCCTCGTGACATGTCGGAATCTCGCATCCCCGGCTTAATGAAAGAATAAACGCGCCCGTGCCGGAACGGTGCGAAACGGCTGAAAAATCCCGTTTTGAAGCAAATCGAGCGACCTTCATTTCTTGTGGTTAACGGGGCGTAAGCAACGGATTTCTGTGTATTTTCTGGACACTGTTAACGATTGTGGCGCGCCTGCCGGCACGCCATTCCCGACGCTTCCGGGCTTCGCGCCACGAGGTCCGCCACGAACCTTAACGGCGAAAGCTAAAATGCGACACAAATGCGCGGCAAAGCACTCGACGGCGGCATTTCATTAAAATTTGAAGCAAATGCCATCCGATTTTGAAAAGCCGTCTTGTGATTCCCGTCCTAATGTCGACGTCAACAAAGGGCCGACGCTGCATCGAAGGCAGCAGGTTCCCCGAGGAAACGACGGCAGCGTGAACGGGTATCAGGGGATACTCCAGCGCTGCGGGATGCCGAGGGCGCAAAAGCCGGCTAGAAGACTGGCGAGCTCAGGCAACTGAACGAAGGATGGGCAGAACATGTGGTTTCTCATCAAGGCGACATTCTGGTTTTCGCTGGTGCTGGTGCTGCTGCCATTCCTCGATCCGTCGAGTTCGCAGAAGCTGGAGCATGCCCCCAAGGTCGAGCTTGGCGACACCTTCGCCGCCGCCAATGAGGCTTTCCAATACATCAGCGCCATCTGCACCCAGAAGCCTGAGATCTGCGAGAAGGGTGCCGAGACCTTCGTCGCCCTCGGCCATCGGGCTCGCGAAGGCGCACGCATCGCCTATGAATTCCTGGATACCCAGTTTGCCGAAACCGATGCCCAGCCCGATGCCAAGGTGACGACCGGTACGGTCGTACCGGCGATGACCGGCACGGCCAAGCCGCAGACCGATCTGGCGGCTCCGGCTACCGAGGTCAGCACCATCGATGCAGAGCCTGTCTTCAAGCGCACGCCGGTTCCGGAAAAGCGCCTCGATCCCAAGGCCGCGATCATCCAGTAATCACGCCAAGCCCTCGGTCGGGCCGGCGGCCGCCCATCCACCCATTCGCAACTTAACTGCCTGACTTGCCGCCCTGTCGTGGCCGCCGCGAGGATCCATCCCCTCGCGGCGTTTTCTTTTTCGCTGGCGCAACCTTGGATCGCGCCCGAGCCAGCCACGCGCAAGCCGTGGCTGCTTAGGTCCGCCGCACGGCAGGCGGAGGCACCCGATGCAGATCCATGGGCTTTTTTCGAATGCGGGCGTCAGGCGGCCGGCGACGCCCGGCACTTCGACCGCCGGCGAAGGCAAGAGCCCGGCATCGGCCGCATTGCTTCTCGGCACCGACGAAGGCGCGGACGACCACGCCGCCGCAGCCAAGAAGAAGATCGACGAGATCAAGGAGCAGCTTCGCATGCTCCGCTTCTTTGCATCGGATCCCGAAACGCTTGCGAGGCTCGCCAAGCAGCTCGCTCAGCAACTCGGCGCGGCCGTCCAGCAATTGGCCGGCGCAGGCGGTATCGAAGCGGCAGATGGCGTTGCATCCGCCGCAGCCGCGACTGCCCTGGCAGAGGCCGGCAATGCGCAGACGGAAGGTGCTGCGACAGACGATGATGCAGTCGCGCCCCCCGGGCCGGCAAACTTCGCCGAGCGCGCCTATCGCGAATTCAGCGACGAAGATCGCGAGTCCGGCTCAACCATGAAAGTGGTCGCCGAACTCAAATCGCTTGGCGAACAGGTAAAGCAACTGTTGCGAAAAGCCGAGCAGGAATTGCGCAACGATGGATCTGTCCGTGACGCTGACGATGCGCGCGCGGCCGGCCATGTCTTGTCTGCCGCCATCGGCAAACTCGGCGGGATCGACGCAAGCGACGGAAATACCTTCACATTTCCGTCAAGCGTTTCGATCTGACGCGCCCGCGAAATGCCGCCGATGCCCAAGGCAACCGCTATTGACGGTTCTCAATGGCCTTTCGATCCCCTATATGAGGGCTGAAAGCCTGCGCGCCCGACAGCAAAGGGCATGGCAGGGACGAACCTCGTTCGCGGCAAGGGCCGGCGGGGGTATACTATTCCGACAACTGGACCTGGATCATGACGACGCTTGAGCAGATCATCGACGATTTCGCCTTCCTCGACGAGTGGGAGGATCGCTATCGCTATGTGATCGAACTCGGCAAGGCGCTGCCGGAGATGCCTGAGGCCAAGCGGACCCAGGAAAACAAGGTTCAGGGCTGCGCCAGCCAGGTCTGGCTCGTCACCCAGACGACGGGCGATCCGGAGGACCCCGTGCTGACCTTCGAAGGCGAATCGGATGCGCATATCGTGCGCGGCCTTGTCGCGATCGCGCTCGCCATCTATTCCGGCAAACATGCCTCGGAGATCGCCGAGATCGATGCCATCGATACCTTCGGCAAGATCGGCCTGATCGAGCATCTCTCGACGCAGCGCGCCAACGGCCTGCGTTCGATGATCCGCCGCATCAAGAACGAAGCGGAGCTTCGGCTGGCGGCCTGACACCGTCAGGACCTGACAGCAAAACACAAGAGCCGGACGCTCAGGCCCGGCCCTTTGTGATCAAACCAAATGCCGTCAGGTACTCGCCGCAAACGGCCGCAATGCCTCACCAGACGGTTGAAGCCTTACTTGCCGCGGCGCTTGCGGCGCTGGCCGAGGCCCATTTCCTTGGCGAGGCGCGAGCGCGCTTCCGCATAGGCGGGCGCAACCATCGGGTAGTCGGTCGGCAGGTCCCACTTCTCGCGGTATTCTTCCGGTGACAGATTGTGGTGGGTCATCAGGTGACGCTTCAGCGACTTGAAGGTGCCGCCGCATTCAAGGCAGGTGATCTGGTCGTCCTGGACGGACTTGCGAACCGACACGGCCGGCTTCGGCTTTTCAACCGGGATGACGACCGGTGCCGGCGCCGCGGTGTTGTTGAGGGCCGAGTGCACGTCTGCGATCAGCGTGGGAAGCTCGGCGACGGGAACCACATGATTGCTGACGTAGGCGGCAACGATTTCCGCCGTCAGTTCAACCAGAAGTTCATGGCTCGCGCCAAGCGCTGTTTCAGTCATTTCTTTCTCCTATCGGACTTCAGCACAACCCGAAACGACGTCTCGGGGGAGGAACGCTTGCAAGAGCCGTCAGGAAGCCTTCGCTGCCTTGGGATGGACCATCAAACGCGGCAAAGACAAACGCCGGCCACGATATCAAGAGTTGGAATTTTGATTACGAAACCTGCTGCCGAGTCACCGGGACGACCGAACTCTCAAAGCAACAACCAAACATACACAACTCAAGCTGGAATTTCAGATCAAAGTATTTTCCGCGACGACACTTTACATTTACCCGATTAACATCGATGCGTGAAATGTCCAAACATAAATTTGCCGACACTTAGCAACTTTATCTCCAAATTGCTAAAATGGCCACACTGCATCGCAAAGTTCTGAAATACAAATTCAGAAATGTCATCGATCAGCGACGACGTGGCTCTTCCTTTTGCGGAAGCTGATCTACGACTGACAGTTTCGTAAGTTTGTAACCAGCCTGATGTGCGGCTTTTGCCAAGAGATGAGCCGAAATTGGTGCAGTCAGCACGAAGAAGAAGAAGCCTGCAAGCGCCCGAATCAGTATTGCCGCATCCAGAGAATGAACGCCTGCAGCCAGCAGCAACAGGCCGGAACCTATGGTGCCGGCCTTCGACGCTGCGTGCATACGGGTGTAAAGATCGGGAAAACGCAAGATGCCAATTGCCGCAAGCAGCGAAAAGATCGCGCCGACGATCAACAGAGCGGCAACCAACACGGAGATGGCCATCTCCAGCACAGGGTTCATCGGCGGCCTCCCTTGTGCCTGCGACGGACCGCGTTGGATCGCGGTGTGGAGACGCGCGTTGCTTCCCGTGCGCTTTCCGGCGAAAGCCCGCGAGCGAGGACGAAACGCGCAAAGGCGACCGTCGCCAGGAAGCCGACCAGGCCCAGGGCGATGGCAATATCGATGTAAAGGTTAAAACCGGTGCGGATCGCGACGACGGCAATCAGGCCGATGGCGATCGCCACCAGCATGTCGAGACCGAGCACGCGGTCCGGCAGGGTCGGGCCGCGGACGATGCGCCAGACGGTAACCAGAAGGGCGGTAGACAGCGCGATGAGCGCGAAGCCCGTGGCGAAGGCTTCGATCTGGTCTGGCAGGCTCATTCGAACGCCTCCTTTATCCGCCGTTCGAAGCCGTTGGCGATGTCGCGCCGCAAGCCGCCCGGGTCGGCGCAATCGAGCGCATGGACGTAGAGCGTCCGGCGGTCGTCGGAGACGTCGACCGAAAGGGTTCCTGGCGTCAGGGTGATGAGATTGGCGAGCAGCGCGATCTCGAAATCGCTCTTGACCGTCAGCGGAAAGGCAAAGATGCCGGGCTTCAGCACCATCTTCGGCTGGATCACCATGAGGGCGACCTTGGTTGCCGAGATTGCCAACTCCTTGAAGAACAGAGCCGTCAGCAGAAACAGTTTGAGCGGCCGCACCGGATAGGTGACGGGCTGGAGCTCGCGCCGGATCAGCGACAGGGAAAGAGCTCCGACGGCGAAACCGAGGATCAGATTGGCCAACGAGAAGCTGGCGCTAATCGCCCCCCAGATCGCCGTGAACACCAGGTTGATGGTGAGGAACTTGGTCACGGGGCACCTCCCGGGAAAACCGAGTTCAGATAGGCCGAGGGTTCGGAGAGCCCCGCCGCCGCGCTTTGAATGGTCGCAAGCAGCGGCTCCGGATAGAGGCCGATCGCCAGGGCGAGGACAGTCAATGCAGTAAGCGGCAGGAGTGCCGCGGGCGAGATCGTCGCGGACGCCGTCGCTCCCTCCCCGGCGCCGGCATCGCGCCAATAGGCCAATAGGAAGAACCTCCCGGTGACAACGGTCGTCAGGAAACCGGTGAGAAGCAGGGCCCCTGCCAGCCACCAGGCGCCGATATCGAGCGCCGCTTTGACCAGCATCACCTTCGGCCAGAAGCCGGAGAACGGCGGCAGCCCGGAAACGGCGAAGGCCAGCATCAGCGTCAACGCCGCGAAACCGGCATGGCGACGATAAAGGCCTGCAAGCGACGAAAGCGAGAAGCTGCCGCCGAGCCTGGCCGCGATGCCGGATGCGAAATAAAGCGCAGTCATCACCAGCATCGAATGCAGCGCGTAGAAGATCGCCCCGCCGATACCGCCCGGCCCGCCGACGGCAATACCGGCGAGGATCGAGCCGATGCCGGCGACCACGAGATAGCCGAGCATGCGGCGGAAATCCGATTGCGCCAGCGCCCCGAAGGCGCCGACGAGCATGGTCAGCGCGCCGGCAAGCGCGACGACGAAACTCAGTTCCTCGCGCTGGATCGGCAGCAGCATGACGGTGACGCGGATCAGGGCGTAGATCCCGACCTTGGTCAGCAGGCCGGCGAAGAGCGCCGATACCACGACGCGCGGCGTGTGATAGGAAGCCGGCAGCCAGAAATTGACCGGAAAGGCTGCCGCCTTCATGCCGAAAGCGAGCACGAAGAGCGCCGTCAGAGTCATCAGCGGCGCAGTACCGGCAAGACCTTCGGCCTTGCGGGCGATATCGGCCATGTTGAGCGTGCCGAAGCTCGCATAGAGATAGCCTGTGGTGATCAGGAACAGCGTGGTCGCGATCAGATTGAGGAAGCCGTACTTCACTGCGCCGTCGATCTGCTCCCGCTCGGAGCCGAGCACGATCAGGCCGAAGGAGGAGATCAGCAGCACCTCGAACCAGACGTAGAGGTTGAAGATGTCGCCCGTCAGAAAGGCGCCGGAGACACCCGCCATCAGGAGCATCAGGAACGGATAGAAGCCGTAGCGCCGGCCGCTGTCATTGATATCGGCCAGCGAATAGACCCCGCCGGCAAGGGCCACCACCGAGGCCGCCAGCGCAAAGAGCGCGCCGGTGAGATCGACGGTGAAGGCGATGCCGAAGGGCGGCAGCCAGCGCCCCATGACCATCGTCAACGGACCGCTTGCGAGTACATGCCGAAACAGGAGAACGTCGATGAGAACGAGGCCGGCAAGGCCGAGGACCGCAATATAGGGATGCCAGTCGATCTTTCGGCGCAGCATCACCAGCAGTGCGCCGATCGCCAGGCACCAGGCGACAGGCAGGATCACCAGCCATTCGGCAGAGGCGACCGGATCGAGAACGAGCGCGGCGGCGAGATCTGCGGGGGGAGAAGTCGAAGCGGCCATGGGTCGGTCAATATCCAAGCGGCGGAGCCGGCTCGTCCTTCGGCTCGGCGACGCGCATCTCGTCGGTATTGTCGGTTTGCAGCTCCTCGTAGGCGCGCCACGCCAGGACCAGCAGGAAAGCGAAGAAGGAGAAGGAGATGACGATTGCCGTCAGGATCAGCGCCTGCGGCAGAGCGTTTGCGGCCGGTCCCGTGAGCGTATCCTGGTGGCCGGGAATGACCGGCGGCACGCCGCGCGTCAGCCGCCCGCCGGTGAAGATCAGCAGGTTGACCGCGTTGCCGAGGATGGCGACACCAAGCAAGACGCGGATGATGGACTTCGACAACAGCAGATAGACCGCCACCGTGAAGAAGATGCCGACGAGCAACGCGAACCAGGCTTCCATCACTCGCCTCCCCGCTCTTCGAGCGAAAGCGCAACCGAGCTGATCGCGCCAACGACGACGAGATAGACACCGCAGTCGAAGAGCATCACGGTCGACAGCGGGATCTCCACGCCGAGAACCGAGGGATAGATCCAGAGACCGGTCATGAATGGGACGCGTGCGGCAATCGAGATCAGGCCGGCGACCGCCGATGCGAAGAGCCCCGCGCCGGCGATTGCCATCGGATGGAAATAGATCGCGCGGCGCACGGTCTCGACACCGCAGGCGATGCCGTAGATCGCCAGCGCCGAAACCGCGATCAACCCGCCGATGAAACCGCCACCGGGTTCGTTATGGCCGCGCAGCAGCACGAAGATCGAAAACAGCACCATCAGGCTGGCAAGAAACGGGGCGACGGCCCGGAAGATCACCGACTTCATGCGCGCTCCTCCGCATCCGGATCGTTATCGGCGATACGGCGAAGCGAACCGGCCCTCAAGCGGACCAGCGACAGGATGGCAAGACCGGTGACCATCAGCACGGCGATCTCACCCAGCGTGTCCGTGCCGCGGAAATCGACGATGATGACGTTCACCACATTGGCGCCGTGCGCGATCGACTTCGAATAGAGATTGAAGAAATCGGTCAGCGTGGCGTCGAAGGGAACACCCGTCGCCTTCAGCAACATCAGGCTGAAGCCGACGCCGCAGGCGAGCGCGATGGCGAAATCCGGAACCTTCTGTGCGAGCGGCCGATGGTCGGACGGCGAGAGCCTGAGCCTTGTCATCACCAGCGCCAGCACGACGACCGACAGCGTCTCGATCATGAACTGCGTGAAGGCAAGGTCCGGCGCACCATAGAGCAGGAAGATGACGGCCACGGCAAAACCCTGGATGCCGAGCGAGACGATCGCCGTCAGCCGATCGGGTGCGAGCACGACGGCAACGAGACCGATGACCGCGATTGCCATGATCGCAAGCTCATGCAGCGGCACGTCGGGTGCGAAGAACGGCGCGCGCGGCAGTTCGCCATAGATGAGCGGAACGAGCAGCAGCACGAAGGCAACCAGGATGAAGGTCACCGTCATGTAAACATCGAGCCGGCCGGATTGCAGCCGGCGCGTCAGGGCGCCGGAAAAACGAACGAGCCCGCGAATGAACTGGTCGAAACCACGGTCCGGCCCCCAGCCGATATCGGCAAGGATCGTGGCGATGAAGCCACGCAGGCGATCGAGCTTCAGGTAGAAGACGATCCCGATCAACGCGGTCGCGATCGACATGGCCAACGGCACCCCGACGTGCGGAACGACCGATATCGTGACCGCACGCGGTTCGCCTGATATCGCTGATGCCATCGGCGTCGAAACGAGTTCGTGGGTCAACCCCGAGAGCAAGGCCGCCGAAAGCCCCTTGGCGGCGAGCAGCGCCGGTCCGAGCCAGAGCAGCAACGGCGCCTCGTGCGCGGCCTTCGGCGTCTCGACCTTCGCACCGACGAATGGCTTGAGGGCTACGGCGAAGGCGGCCGCAAACATCAGCGCATTGCCGAAGATCGCGAGCGCAGCAAAGACCATCGAGCGGCGGTCGAAGCCGGAGAGTGCATAGTAGATTTCCTCCTTGGCGATGAAGCCAAAGAAGGGGAACAGCCCGCCCATCGAGAATGCCGCGGCAAGCGCAATGACGAAGGTGAGCGGCATGGCCGAGCGCAAGCCCCCGAGCCTCGTCACGTCGCGCGTGCCGGTCTCATGGTCGATGATGCCGGCAACCATGAAAAGCGCGCCCTTGAACAGGGAGTGTGCGACGAGATAGAGCGCCGCCGCCTCGATCGCATGCGGGGCGCCGAGACCGGTCAGCATGACGAGCAGGCCGAGCGACGCCATCGTCGTATAGGCGAGCATCAGCTTCAGGTCGGTCTGGCGGCAGGCCAGGGCTGCACCGATGACGAGCGTAGCGACGCCAAAGAGCGGCAGCAGGATCTGCCATTCAGGCGTGCCGCCGAAAACGGGATTGAGCCGCATCAACAGATAGACGCCAGCCTTCACCATGGTCGCCGAATGCAGATAGGCCGAGACGGGCGTCGGTGCTTCCATCGCGTTCGGCAGCCAGAAATGGAAGGGGAACTGCGCCGACTTCGTAAAGGCGCCGCCGAGAACGAGAAGGAGCGCCGCCAGATAGAACGGGCTTTCGCGCATCTCCGTGCCAAAGGCCATGAGCAGCGAAAGCTGGGTGACGCCGCTGACGTTCCAGATGATCAGAAGTCCTGCGAGCAGGAACAGCCCGCCTCCTCCGGTCACGACCAGCGCCTGAAGCGCCGCACGCCGGGCCGCTTCGCGCGAATGGTCGAAGCCGATCAGCAGGAACGACGTGATCGAGGTCAGTTCCCAGAAGACGAAGAGCATCAGGAAGCTGTCGGACACGACGAGCCCGAGCATCGATCCCATGAACATCAAGATGAACGAGAAGAACCGCCCTTGCTGCGGATGGCCTTTCAGGTAACCGCCGGAATAGAGCACGATCAGCACGCCGATGCCGGCGATCAACAAGGCAAACGTCAGCGACAAGCCGTCGATCAGCCAGGAAAAGCTGACATTGAACGACGGGATCCAGGCATAGCCGCCGGTGACCACCTCGCCCTTGGCCACTTCCGGCCAGAAGCGGGTGAAATGCAGGACTATGGCCGCGGGGAAGAGTGCCAGAACCCAGGCCGCCTTGTGCCCGAGCAGGCGCGTGAGCAGCGGCGCGACCAAGGCCCCCACGAACGGGAGTGCGAGGGCCAGAAATGTCAGGGCCGCAACATCCATCGTCCTGGCCTGCTCCTTTATATTTTCACCAAATAATCAATCGAAGACCCGACATAAAAGAAGGGTTATGGCGCCTCAAGCCTTATCCAGATAAAATCGACGTTATGTGCCCTAAAGTCGCTTCGGAGATCGGAGACAGCAGTCCAAGCCCTATCAGATTCGTTCGTTTCATGCGGCGGCCACCGACTACAATTAAAATGCTGTTAGCATAATATTCAGTTGTCGTCGCAGCAGGATCGAACGTCCTGGAATCGGGACAATAAGACGTGGTAGTTGTACGTAAAGGCTTCTTCAATTCAAAATAATACGAAGCCTCGATCGCCGGACCGGCGGAAACCAACGGCTGCTCGCAACGTCTGCCTTCGACGACATCCGCGAACTGCCAGGCTCCGCTCATCGAGCGTCTTTCTGCCGCAAGCAGCATGAACTGAAGAACACAACGATCACGGGCGAGGCCTGCTTGGAACGATCTCGCATAGTCGTCATCGCCAGTATCCTGGCTGCACTCGGCGCGATCCTGCCGATGCTGGCGGCCTATTATCTTTCCTGGTCGATCGCGGTGCGCAGCGAGCAGACGCGGCTTTCGCGCCTTGCCGACTACGCCGTCATGCGCGCCGATGCGGCGCTCGAGGAAGCCTTCCGGGCGCTGAAGGTCGCCGACCGGTTCGACATGCCGCCGTGCATGTCGACGCACATCGCAGCGCTGCGCTCGCTCGTCGTCAACACGACCTCCATCGAAGATATCGGCTACTTCGAGAACGGGCTGCTGAGGTGCACGTCGTGGGGCTACCCTCCGCGCCGTCTCACCCGCTCCCCGCCCGCCGATTTTTTCGCCAGCAATGGCGTCGAAGTCATCCCGCGGATGTATCCGACAATCAGTACCGGCGCCCCCATGACGGCCTTCCGATATCGCTCCTATACCGCGCTGACCAATCCGGCTCGATTCGTCGACGTGATTGCGGAGCCCGGCACCCGGCTTGCGGTGGCCACGAAAAACGGTGTCCTGATCGGCACTCTGAATAATCCGGATGCGTCGCTTACGGCGCGGCTCGCCGAACTTCCCGGAACCGGCAGCGACGGCGACGACCTGTTCGCAACCTCCCGGGGTGCAAACTGGATTGCCGTTGCGAGTGCCCCCGGTATCGCCATTCTCAACGACATGGACCGGGAGCGGCTGCTGCTCCTGCCGGTCGGCGCCCTGGTCGCAGCACTGATGGTCGGTCTCGTCGTCTGGCTGTCGCGGCGCCGCCTTTCGCCGCTCGGAGAACTCTCGATCGCCGTGCAGCGGCGCGAGTTCATCGTCCACTATCAGCCGCTGATCGAACTGAAGACCGGCATCTGCGTCGGCGCGGAAGCGCTCGTGCGCTGGCGGCGGCCCGATGGGCAAATGGTCCGCCCCGATCTCTTCATACCGTTGGCGGAGGAGAATGGCCTGATCGAAGAAATCACCGACCAGGTCATCCATGCCATGATCGCCGAGCTGAGAACGATACTCCTTGCGGATCGCTCGCTGCATATTGCCGTCAACCTCGCCGCCGATGACATTAAATCAGGGCGCATCCTGCCGGTGATACAGGCAGCACTGGAAAACACCGGCATATTGACCCAGCAGATCTGGCTGGAAGCGACCGAGCGCGGCTTCATGGACGTGAAATCGGCTCGCGCGACGATCGAGGAAGCCCGCCGGCGCGGCCACTCGGTGGCGATCGACGACTTCGGCACCGGCTACTCGAGCCTGCAATATCTGCAGGAGCTTCCGCTCGATGCACTGAAGATCGACAAGTCCTTCATCGACACGATCGGAACCGATTCCGCCACCAGTTCGATCACGCCGCATATCATCGACATCGCCAAGTCGCTCGACCTCTACATCGTCGCCGAGGGCATCGAGCGGCAGGAGCAGGCCGATTATCTCATCGAGCGCGGCGTGCAATACGGCCAGGGCTGGCTGTTCTCCAAGGCGTTGCCGGCAGCGGAATTCATCGCCTTCTACAACAACAGCAAACGTCGGCGCGGGGCCGGCCCGACGGTGATCCGCCGCGAGATCGCCTGACCTACGCCGCGTCGGCCGCAAGGCGAGACACGTCGATTGCGCGCTTCCGGCAGCATTCCTATATAGTCGCCGCAACGACAGGAGATCTTCCATGACGACTGTAAAGACGCCCAAGGTGGTGAAGACCGATGCGGAATGGCGGGCCATGCTCTCGCCCGAACAATACCGCATCACCCGGCAGCAGGGTACCGAGCGTCCGTTCACCGGCCCTTTCCTCAACAACAAGCGGACCGGCACCTATGAATGCGTCTGTTGCGGCCGGGCTCTCTTCCGCTCGGACACCAAGTTCGATTCCGGCTGCGGCTGGCCGAGCTATTTCGCTGCGATCGACGACCAGGCGATCCGGGAAATCGAGGACCGTTCGCACTTCATGGTGCGCACGGAGATCCGCTGCGCCGATTGTGACGCCCATCTTGGTCACGTGTTCCCGGATGGCCCGCCGCCGACGGGACTTCGCTATTGCCTCAACGGCCATGCGATGACGTTTACCGAGGATTGACACCGACGCGCGGAAGGAGTGGCATGGGGTCTGGTGTTCCATTAGGAACAGGCCTTGCGCCGGGGCCGCGCTATCTAGACTATCTGTCGAGCAAGCGAGAGGAGGTCCGCATGCTGCGCATACTGACAGCACTCACTCTCCTGCTCTCGTCGGCCGTGGGAGCGACGGCCGCCGACGACTGGGTACCCTATGCCAATGCGCGTTTCGGCTACGTGCTCGACATACCGCCTGGCTTCGAGTTGCAGAGCCAGGGCGACAATGGCGACGGCGCCAGCTTCCATGCCAACGACAATGGCGCGACCCTTTCGGTCTTTGGCAGCACATTGCTTGATGGCGACTTCGAAACCGACGTCAACGACCGCATCGGCTACGAGCGCGAGAGCGACTGGCGGATCGCCTATTCGCGCGTGACGACCGCCTGGGCAAGCTTTTCGGGTGTCCGTGGCGAAGAGGTGTTTTATACGCGTGCCATCGCGCTCTGCGACGGCAGCGCTGCCTATTTCCGCCTGCAGTACCGCAAGAGCCGGCTCACCAGCTTCGACGGCGTGATCTCACGCATGGCGGAAGCGCTGAGGCCATCGGAAGGCTGTCAGCATCCGCCTGTCGCTGCCGCTGCGGGCGAAGCGCCAAACTGACCACGGTTCAGGACGCGGCGCTATAGCAGGTCAGCACGGCCGAATAATGCACGGCTGCACCGGTCACGACGAAGCCGTGCCAGATCGCGTTCTGGAAGCGCAGCTTTTCCCAGACATGGAAAATGACGCCGGCGGAATAGATGATTCCGCCGATCAGGATCAGCACCAGCGTCGTTGCCGTCAGCGCCGACAGGAGCGGCCCGGCGGCGAGCACGCCGCTCCAGCCCATCGCGAGATAAAGCAGGATCGCCAGCCGGTCGAACCGGCCGGGGAACAGACACTTGATCGCAACGCCGAGGGCGGCGATCGCCCAAATACCGATCAGCATCACGAACAGGAACGGGTCGTCCAGCCCGCGCTGCAGGAATGGCGTATAGGTCGCCGCGATCAAGATGAAGATCGAGGAATGGTCGAAGCGGCGCAGGAACCATTTGGTGCGCGAGATCGGGTAGAGATTGTAGAGAAACGAGATCGACAGCGTCGCAAGCAGCCCCGCCCCGTAGACGGCGGCGGCGGCAAGCTGGCCGCTGGTGCTCCAGAGCGTCGCATAGAAGATCAGCGCGGTGACACCGACCAGCGCGGCGGCAAGGCCGATGCCGTGCACGATGCCGTCGGCAATCAGTTCCGAGCGATCATAGTTCCATTTGACGCCAGCAAATTCCACGCAATCCCTCTCCCCGGGGTCTCTGTCCTTCTTTCCGTCACGCGCCCGTTCTGTCGCGCCGCCATCGTCATCCTGCCACAGCCCCGAGCTGCCGCAAAGATAGGGTAGCGTGCCGAAAGCATCAACTTTTGCAACGCATTACAACAATCGCATGACATGTCTGCGAAGTGCATGGGACCTTGTTTGCGGGCCCGGTCACGACCACATGGGGCGCACAGGATGACGTGCCGATCAGGAGGAGAACCATGTCAGTCTTACGCACCCCGGAGCCGCAACTGGCGGCCGCGCTCAGCGACCTCTGCCTGCGGTCGAAGGCGGTGTGGGGATACGACGCCGCCTTTCTGGAGGCGTGCCGTCCGGCGTTGACGCTGACGGCCGAGACTGGAAGGATTCCGATCTGCAGATCGCCGTCGATGGTGAACGGATCCTCGGTCTGGCGCAGGTTCGCTCCCATGGCCAGATCGCCGAACTCGACAAGCTCTTCATCGAGCCCGACGCCCGCGCCGCCGGCATTGGCCGGAGCCTCTTCGACTGGTGTGTCGAGGCGGCGATCAGCCGTGGCGCCAAGGCGATGACGATCGACGCCGACCCGGGTGCTGCCGACTTCTATCGCCGCATGGGCGCAGTCGATGACGGCGTCATCGCGTCGACCGTCATCCCGGGACGCTTTCTGCCGAGACTGAAGCTGGAACTAAGATGACAATCGAAAGATCGCCGCTGGCGCGGCGATCACTCGATGGATCATCTTGCGCCACGGGTAACTTCCGCCGCACATTCCTGACAGAGCGGCGCATGGGGAACGGCCTGCAGGCGCGCCGACGATATGGGCAGCCCGCAGCGGACGCAGGTGCCGAAGGTGCCGGCGGCGATCCGGTCGAGTGCCGCGTCGATGGCGCGGATCTCTTCCTGACCGGCAAGACCGAGGCCTTCCAGAACCTCGTCGCCTTCCCGCTCGGTCACGCGGTCCGGCACATCGGCGTTCATCGGCTCATCGAGATCGTGCTCGATCTTGACCAGTCGCCCTTGCAGCTCCTCCTTGCGGTGAGCGAGGCGGCTGCGAAAATCGTCAAGCGCAAACTTGTCCATCTGAAGACTCCTCGGCGATGGCGGCGCAAGATCGCGCCGCAGCCGCTCTTATTGTTGGCAGATTACCGGTCGACGAGTACGGCGCAGGGGCAATGGCTGACCACGCGGCTCGCGGTCGAGCCGATGAAGTAATCAATCAGCCCCGGCCGGTGGGAGGCGATGATCACCAGATCGGCATTCTCTTCGCTTGCGAAGGCGTTGATCGTACCGGCAGCGCCGCCGGTGCGAATTTCGACACGCCCGTTGATCCCGTGCTTGGTCTTCATGGCCTCGAGCGTCTTCTTTGCCTGCTTACGGGATTCCTCGACCATCTCCAGCGGGAAATCGACGATCATGTAACCCTGCGCATAGGCATTCAGATCCTCGACTACATTGAGCAGGACAATCTCGCCCCCGTCGTCGATCAGCTTCTCGGCGATGCCCAGCACAGATTCACCGTGCTCGAGCTGGTCCATGGCAATCGGGACGATGATCTTCTTGTACATGCTGTACTCCTTCTGTTGCCCTCACGGATCGCCGCGCCAGATGTGGCGGGCGAATCCCTCGTCTGGAGATTGCGCCTCGACCGCTTTCCCGGCTTTGATTGAAATCAAATCGAAAGCGCCGCGCTCGCGTGACCCTACACAAGTGGAGGTAGGGCGACGGCAACCACTGTCAACGCTCATCGAACACAACATCAAGCGACTGACGGGCTTCCGTGAACGGACGCTCCGGCCCATATTCCCAACAACAGTTTCAACGAAACTGGGCCGGCAGACCGGCTGCAGTTTCGACGCCCAAGGAGGCAGACTTGACGGATATCCCGAAGGACCACGCCATTGCCATGCCGGCGCATGTCGACCACGCACACCTGGTCGTCCAGGATCTGCCCGTCGTTTCGGCCTGGTACCAGAAGATCATCGGCTTGAAGCCGATCGAAACCAGCAAAAGCGGCGAGACACTCGGCGTCGCCGGCCGCCCGCTCCTCAGCCTGACGACCGAAGGCAACGCCGCCAGGGCACCCCGCAATGCGCCGGGCCTCTTCCACAACGCCTTTCTGGTGCCGAGCCGGGAAGAACTCGCTCGCTGGCTGGCCCACGCCGCGCACAACAACATCCGGCTGCAAGGCGCCTCCGATCATCTGGTCAGCGAAGCCATCTATCTCGCCGATCCCGAAGGCAATGGCATCGAGGTCTATCGTGACCGGCCCCGCTCCGAATGGAGCTTCAAGCCCGACGGCACCGTCGGCATGGACACGCTGCCGCTCAATCTCCAGGCGCTCTATGACGAAGCGCCCAAGGATGACTGGGACGGGATGGCCGATGGAACCGCGATCGGCCATATCCATCTGCAGGTCTCCGATATTCCTCAGGCCGATGCCTTCTTCCGCGACGTATTGGGTCTCGGGCTGATGGCCCGCTATCCGGGCGCCAGTTTCTTCGGCTCGGGCAAATATCACCACCACGTCGCCGCCAATATCTGGAATTCGCGTGGCGCGCCGAAGCGCGAAGACCACATGACCGGGCTTTCGGACTACACGATCCAGTACAAGGACCCGGCGGAACTCGCGGCGGCGCTGGCCAAGCTCGATGCGCTGGAAATTCCGGTCAGCCGCGCCGGCGATGGCTACAGCCTCATCGACCCCTGGGGCATCGGCCTCAAGCTGGTCGCCTGACCCCTCTCTCCCGGGCCGCAGACGAATGGAGTTTGCGGTAACTCGTCGGCCGCAGCCGCCTCGTGCACTGCGGCCGTATTTTTTGCCGGGCCTGCAGCACCGCCTCGATGTCGTCGCCGACCCAGCGTGTCGGGGCCGCGACCTCCGACGTCAGCCATGTGTATTGTTCACGATCCCCCGCTCCGACGAAAACAAAGCAACGTCGCGCTTCATACGGGAGCAACTGAGCGGGATATCTTGTTTGCCAGCCACGCTCGCGATTTATCGCTCTTCCGCTTCATCCGATCGCGATACACAGAACTGCCCGTCCCGGCTTTCCGGGACGGTGCTTCGCTCAGCCGGGCAGACGGCAGACGACGCCGACCAGCCTGGCAACCAACGGTCGCACGAGCAGCACGCAGATGAAGGCGACGGGCATCGCCAGCCCGTAGGAACTGAGCACGCGGGCCGGATAGCCGGCATCAATCCCTGTATTTGCGCCAACGATGACGCAGCACATCAGAAACGCCATGATCGCCGACATGAAGAAGGCAAAGGCGACGGGCACCGCTCGGGGCGGCAGCTTGCGGCGACGCGCGATCCGCGGAGCCGATAGGGTATCTTCCATCAGAAGCTCTCCCGAAATGACCGAGAGGACCATCCCCTCGCTTCGGAGCGCACTATACGGATAGCGGCCCAGCGAAGTAGGCCATTGCAGGCTCCTTCAGAAATAGGCAAAACTATCGAATAGGTGCAAGCATTCGATGGGTAGACTTATGGACACGCTGCGCGGAGTGGAGAGTTTCGTCAGAAGCGTCGAGGAAGGCAGCATTGCCGCGGCCGCGCGAAAGCTCGGGATCACCCCCGCCTCGGCAAGCCAGAACATCGCGCGCCTGGAGCGAACGCTCGGCAGCCGGCTTTTGAGCCGCACCACACGCCAGCTCGGCCTGACCGAGAGCGGCCGGATCTATTACGAGCGGGTGCGCGGCGTCGTTCATGAACTGGAGCTCGCCGCAGCCGCCGTCTCCGCGCTCAACGCCGAGCCGCGTGGCTCCCTCAAGATCGCCTCCTCCGTCGCCTTCGGTCGCCACGTGGTGGCGCCATTGGTGCCGTCCTTCGCCGCAAAGTATCCCGATGTTTCGATCGAACTCGTCGTCACCGACCGCGAGATCGACCATATCGGCGAAGGTATCGACATCAGCGTGCGTTTCGGCCTGCAATTGGAACCGGGCCTGATCGCGCGCAAGCTTGCGTCAGTGCCGATGATGATCTGCGCGGCGCCGTCCTATCTGGAGCGACGTGGCCTTCCGCAACGGCCGGAAGACCTCATCCACCACGATTGCCTCGTCTATCGCTATGCCGGGCATGGGCGTATCTTTCGCTGGGCATTCACCCGCGACGGCCTGCGCTTCGAGCCGGAACTGAAGGCGACGATCGTCAGCAACGACATCGATACGCTGGCGGAAATGGCGATCGCCGGCGCCGGCATTACCCGCCTCGGCGCCTTCATCGCCGCGCCGCTGATCGAGCGTGGCCTGGTCGTGCCGCTGTTCGGCGGCCTGCCACGCGAGGGGGTGGCCAACACCGACCACGAGCCCTTCGACTTCTACGCCTGCTTTGCCGACCGCCAGGCGGAAACCCCGAAGGTCCGGGCGTTCATCGAGCACGCCGCGCAATCGCTGAAAGGGCGTTGGTAGGTTTCACGCGCCGGCGGCAGCAGCGGGCGCGGCAGTCGGCGCCGCGGCTTCGGCAGGCAACTGCTCGGCCGCACGCCGCTGCTTCAGCCGGTAACCGACCTCGACGATGGCATGGATTGCCGGAATGAACTCCTGGCCGAGATCGCTGAGGCTATATTCCACGGAGGGCGGCGAGGTCGGGACAATCCGCCGGTCGATCGCCCCCTTCTCCTCGAGTTCCTTCAAGCGTGTGCTCAACACTTTTGCCGAAATGCCGGGAACGTCGATCCTGAGCTCGCTGAAGCGGCGCGGGCCTGCACTCAAGGACCAGAGGATGTTCGGCGTCCAGGCACCACCGAGCAGCACCATGCACTCGCCCACCGGGCAATTGGGCGGCAAGGCCGGGGCCCGATTTTTCCGAATTTTCAAGCTCATCGACAAAATTTACCAGTTACCGACGGGAAACCGGAAAAGGAGGTAACATAAGGTTATCTGATATACAAAGGTTATCGCTTCCGCTTAGGTTCCGCCGTCCCGACAAGGGGCAGTCATTTCAGGAAGGAACTTGCTCATGAAGCTCTATTACGCCCCCGGCGCCTGCTCGCTTTCCCCCCATATTAGCCTGCGCGAAGCCGGCGCCGACTTCGAGATCGTCAAGGTCGATACGAAGACGCATCTCACCGAAGCCGGAGCCGATTTCAAGGCAATCAACCCCAAGGGCTATGTACCGGCCCTGGTGCTGGAGAGCGGCGATGTCGTCACCGAGGGTGCAGCCGTGGTGCAATACATCGCCGATCGCTTTCCGGAGGCAAAGCTCGCGCCGGCTAACGGCACGCTGGAACGCACCCGCCTGCAGGAACAGTTGAACTTCATCTCGTCCGAACTGCACAAGGCCTTCGCGCCGCTGTTCAACGGTGCGGCAAGCCCTGAGGCAAAGGAGGCAGCAAAGGCGCAAGTGGCCAAACGCTTCGGCAATGTCGAAAGCCTGCTCGCCGACGGGCGCCACTATCTGCTCGGCGCGGACTTTTCGGTCGCCGATGCCTATCTCTTCACCGTCGTCAACTGGAGCGGCGCGACCGGCATCTCACTCTCTCCCTGGCCGCATCTTGAAGCCTATGTGCAACGGATCGCCGAACGGCCGGCAGTGCGCGCGGCCATGCAGAGCGAGGGGCTGATCGCGGCATGAGCGGCCTGTCGACCGATCGAGAATTCGCCGCCGTCGTCGAGATGCTGCAACATTATTTCGACGGGCTCTACCGGAGCGATACCCGTATTCTCCGACAGGTGTTCCATCCGAAGGCGCTCTACGCCACGGCAACGGACGGCACCCTGCTCGAGCTTGACATGGACAGGTACTTTCCGATCGTCGACGGACGCCCTTCACCGGCCAGCCGTGGCGAGGAACGCGCCGACCGTATCCTCTCGATCGAATTCGCAGGGCCGGTGACGGCGCTCGCGAAAGTGCAATGCGCCATCGGCGAAAGGGCTTTTACCGACCTGCTGTCTCTCGTCTACGTAGACGGGCGCTGGCAGATCATCGCCAAGGTCTTCCACTACGACATCAAGCCCGCGCAATAAGGAGAAGGGCGCCCTGGTCAGGGCGTGCCCGACCTGCTTGCTG
This sequence comes from Ensifer sp. B1-9, assembly GCF_050474445.1. Lineage (NCBI taxonomy): Bacteria > Pseudomonadati > Pseudomonadota > Alphaproteobacteria > Hyphomicrobiales > Rhizobiaceae > Ensifer > Ensifer sp. B1-9. Next base: position 144,564 of record NZ_JBCHVG010000002.1, on the reverse strand, counting down.
CTCAACAGGATCCCGCCCCCTTTGTCGTCAACGACGAAGGGGGCTCGAAGACGGGGTATCGGCGGGCAGCAGTTCAGGAGTATCGGCGGCAGGTGAAGACGAAAACGTAAGCCTTCCCCCCGATCGCAAGGGGGAACGCAGCCCGAGACAACGGCGAACACGCGGCCGCTTCTGCCTTTGCGCTTGATCGCTATCGCCAGGCTCTCTATCTCAATGTCTCCCGCCGCATCGATCCCGGAGACGCATCTTGTCCGTATTCAGCAACCTCCCCAAAGCTCCCGTCGCCGTGAAGAAGCCGGTGAGCGATACGCGCCACGGCATTACCCGCACGGACAATTACGCCTGGCTGCGCGCGGACAATTGGCAGGCGATGTTCCGGGATCCCTCGATCCTCGACCCGGAAATCCGCAAGCATCTCGAAGCCGAAAATGCCTACATGAACGCGGCCATGGACGACACGAAGCCGCTGCAAAAGACGCTGTTTGCCGAGATGCGCGGTCGGATCAAGGAAGACGACAGTTCGATACCGGTCAAGGACGGTCCGTATGCCTATGGCCACGCCTATGTCACCGGCGGCGAGCAGCCACGCTACTTCCGCATTCCCCGCGACGGCGACCACAAGGATGAGGCGATCCGCCAGCTCCTGCTCGACGGCGACAAGGAGGCGGAAGGCAAGGCCTATTTCCGCCTCGCCGGCCTCGACCATTCGACCGATCATGGCCTCGGCATCTGGGGCTACGACGACAAGGGCTCGGAATACTTCACGCTCAGGGTCCGCGATCTCGCCACCGGCCAGGATCTGGCCGACGTGATCGAGAATACCGGCGGCGGCGGCGCGTGGGCGCCCGATGGCAAGAGCTTCTTCTATACCGTGCTCGACGACAACCATCGCCCGTCGAAGATCTTCCACCACGTGCTCGGCACCAGCCAAGCGGACGACCGGCTGGTCTACGAAGAGGATGATCCCGGCTTCTTCATGTCGGTCGGTGGTTCGCTGCTCGACGATTTCATCTATATCGACATCCACGATCACGAGACCAGCGAATACCGGCTGCTCTCGACCAGTGACCTGACGGCAGAACCGAAGCTTGTTGCCGGACGCGTCACAGGACTCGAATATTCGATGACCGAAGGCGGTGACGTCTTCTACATCCTGACCAATGCCGACGGTGCCAAGGACTTCAAGATCGTCGAGGCGCCGGTCAACGCGCCGGGCAAGGAAAACTGGCGCGAGGTCGTGCCGCACAAGCCGGGGACGCTCATCCTCAGTCACATGGCCTATGCCCGCCATCTCGTCTGGCTGCAGCGGCGCGAAGGCCTGCCGGAGATCGTCATCCGCGACCGGCAGACCGGCGAAGAGCATGCAATCGCCTTTGCCGAAGAGGCCTACTCGCTCGGCCTTTCCGGGGCCGCCGAATACGACACCAATGTCATCCGCTTCTCCTATTCGTCGATGACGACGCCGTCGCAGCTCTTCGACTACGACATGGCGACGCGCGAGCGCACGCTGCTCAAGACCCAGGAAGTGCCTTCCGGCCACAACCGGGACGACTATGTCACCCGGCGCGTCTTCGCTCCCTCCTGGGACGGCACCGAAGTGCCGGTGACGCTGCTCTACCGCAAGGACACGCCGCTCGACGGCTCGGCTCCGTGCCTGCTCTATGGTTACGGCGCCTACGGCATCACCATTCCGGCCGGCTTCAACACCAATTGCCTGTCGCTTGCCGACCGCGGCTTCGTCTATGCCATCGCCCATATCCGCGGCGGCAAGGATCGCGGCTTTGCCTGGTACGAAGACGGCAAGATGGCCAAGAAGACCAACACCTTCAAGGATTTCATCGCCGCCGCTGACTATCTGAATCAACAGAAGTTCACGTCCTATGCGAAGATCGTCGCCGAGGGCGGCTCGGCCGGCGGCATGCTGATGGGCGCGATCGCCAACATGGCGCCGGAGAAGTTCGCCGGCATCATCGCCGCCGTGCCCTTCGTCGACGTGCTCAACACCATGCTCGACGACACCCTGCCGCTCACCCCACCGGAGTGGCCGGAATGGGGCAATCCGATCGAAAGCCGTGAATTCTACGACATCATCGCCGGCTATTCGCCCTATGACAACGTCGACGCCAAGTCCTACCCGGCGATCCTCGCTCTCGGCGGCCTGACCGATCCGCGCGTCACCTATTGGGAGCCGGCGAAGTGGGTGGCGCGGCTGCGCGAAAAGACCACCGGCATCGAGCCCATTCTGCTGAAGACCAATATGGATGCAGGCCATGGCGGTGCCTCGGGACGCTTCCAGCGGCTCGAAGAGATCGCCTTCGAGTATGCCTTCGCCATCAAGGTCGCCGGCAAGATGTAAGCAGAGCGGGATGAGGAAAAGTGTTCACGGCTTTCCGCCCGCACCCCGCTCTAACCCATGACGATCGATCACGTTTATGATTTTGGCGCGATCCGGCCCAACATCGTCGTGATCCAGGAGGTCCCGCATGCCCGTTCATGTCGCCCTGCTCCGTGCCGTCAATGTCGGCGGCACAACATCGCTTGCGATGGCCGACCTCAAGGCGATCTGCGAGGGGCTCGGCTTTGCCGACGTCAAGACCTACATCCAGAGCGGCAACGTGCTGTTCCGCTCGGATCTGCCGGCAGCGAAAGCAGCAGCGATGCTGGACGACGCCCTTGAGGAAAAACTCGGGAAGGCGCCGGGCGTGATGATCCGGACCGGCGCACAATTGCAGGCGATCGCCGATCGCGCACCGTTCCCGGACGCTCAACCCAACCTGCTGCACGTCGTCTTCCTTTCTGAGCCCGCACCGGCGGACGCACTCGACAAGCTGGTCGCCCCGGATGGCGAGGAAGCGCGGTTGGCTGGAAGCGAAATCTACATCCATTTTCCGAACGGTTCCGGCCGTTCGAAACTCAAGCTGCCGGCGGCGAAATCCGGCACCGCCCGCAACCTCAACACGGTGCGCAAGCTCGCTGCTCTGGCGCTCGAAATGGAAGATTAATCCGTTTTCTCTAGCCGGACTGAGGCGCGTTTTCTGTTGTCGCAAGACCGCTTCGCCCTTTCGCGCGGCATCCCTCAGGCGGTCACCGGCTGGAATAGCAGCCGGACAAAGGATCTGAGCACGAGCAACTGCTGCGGCAGGCTCTCCGGCTGCTTCAACGCCTTGGACAAAATGATGCCGCCTTCGAGCACCGTCGAAACCATGTCGGCGAGTTGATCGACATCCAGCGGTTCGCGCGGCCGATAAACGCGCATGATCTCCTCGAACATCGCGCCGAAGCGCCGGCGCCACATCAGCGCCGCCTGCCGGTTGATCTCCTGGATCTCGCGATCGAAGGCGCGTTCCTGGGTACACATCACCGCGACCAGACAACCGGGGTGGCCGTTCGGCAGGTCGGACAGCGTTTCGGATAGCAGTTTCAAGCCGAGCAGGAGAGCCTGGAGCGGATCGTCGGCCAATTGATGGGCCCGACCAAAGATCTCGTCGTAGATGCGCTCGTCGTTCTCGATGTAGCGTTCAAGCAGCGCCCGTGCGAGCTCGTTCTTGTCGCGGAAATGGTAGAAGAAACCGCTCTTGGTAATGCCGATCTCGGCGATCAGTTCGTCGATCGAGGTCGCGCCGAAACCCTTCGCCAACACCGCCGCCTCCGCGATGTCGAGGATTCTCGCTCGCGTTTCCTCACCCTTTCGCATTAGCCGGTGCCCTACCATTGGTGCGGTTTCCGACAACGAAGGGGCCACCAGCCGGCGACGCCGTGACGGAACCAACGCAGTAAGTTACTGATTTCGCTACAATATGCGGATATATTAGCAATAGTATACCTTAAGTCGTCTAGTTTAGAAGACGATAAAAAGGCAGTAATTTACTTGGTTCTGCGGGAAGGGAGGCGTCCCCGAGCCCATCAGCAAGACTGAACCGGTGGAGACCGACATGGCCAAATACCGACGGAGCCTGCCACTCTTGAAGGGTGGGCTGTTCCTGAGCGACGGCGGCATGGAGACGACGCTGATTTTCCACGAAGGCGTCCCGCTTCCGCATTTCGCAGCCTTCGTGTTGCTTTCAACCGCCGATGGGCGGCGGCGGCTGCTGAACTACTACACACGCTATCTCGCGATCGCCCAGCAACATGGCACCGGCTTCGTGCTGGATACGCCCACCTGGCGCGCAAGCTCGGACTGGGGCGTCAAGCTCGGCTATAATGACGAGGCGCTGGCGGTCACAAACCAGAACGCCATCTACATCCTCTCGGAACTGCGCTCCGAATACGAGCGCCCACAGGCACCGATCGTGCTCAGCGGAGCGATCGGTCCGCGTGGCGACGGCTACCGCCTGGGCCGTATGAGTCCAGACGAGGCCGAAGACTATCATTCGCCGCAAATCTCGGCCTTTGCGGCCAGCGAGGCGGATATGGTCAGCGCCTATACGCTGACCAGCATCGACGAAGCGATCGGCATCGCCCGGGCCGCTCAGAGCCACGGCATGCCCTCAGCCATCTCCTTCACGGTGGAGACAAATGGTCGTCTGCCGGACGGCCGCACGCTTCAGGCTGCGGTCGAGACCGTCGACGCTGCGACCGGCGGCTATCCGCATTACTACATGATCAACTGCGCCCATCCGAGCCATTTCGAAACGGTTCTCGACGCCCAAGCCACCTGGACGCAACGCATCGCCGGGATCCGGGCCAATGCCTCGATGATGAGCCACACCGAGCTCGACGACAGCGAAACGCTCGATGCCGGTGATCCCGCCGACCTCGGGCGGCGGTATAGAACACTGACGGCGCATTTGCCACGATTGCGCATCCTCGGTGGCTGCTGCGGCACCGATCATCGCCATATCGCGGCAATCTGCGAGGCCTGCCTTCCACCGACGGCGCTTAGCGCCTGAGGCACGGGGCCTCGCCCTCCCGGCCCTCTCGCGACTGATCGCGGGAGGGCGCCGCCGCTCACACGAAAGCCACGGTGCCGGAGCGATTTCCGCCCGCATCCCGCTCCAGCTTCCAAGAATCGATCACGATGATTTTTGCTCGAGTCGGCGCAAAATCATCGTGATCTCGTGTAGACTTGGGCGGAAAGGACGGCCCCGGGCAATCCCGGCAGACGCCGTTGACCGCTGATCATGAACTATGCTCCCCCCTCACCGACCGGAAATGCCGAAGCCTTTGCCTTCGACAATAGCTATGCAAGGCTGCCGCAACAGTTCTTTGCGCGCGTCGAGCCGACGCCCGTCGCGGAGCCCTGGCTGATCAAGCTCAACAAGCCGCTCGCCGAGGAGCTCGGGCTCGACGTCGCCATGCTCGAGCGCGAAGGTGCCCAGATCTTCTCCGGAAACCGTGTGCCCGTTGGCGCCAAGCCGCTCGCCATGGCCTATGCCGGGCATCAGTTCGGCACCTTCGTGCCGCAGCTTGGCGACGGCCGGGCGATCCTGCTCGGCGAGGTGATCGACCGCAACGGAACGCGGCGCGACATCCAGTTGAAGGGACCGGGCCAAACGCCCTTTTCGCGGCGTGGCGACGGGCGCGCGGCGCTCGGGCCGGTGCTGCGCGAATACATCGTCAGCGAGGCGATGTTTGCCTTGGGTATCCCAACGACACGGGCGCTCGCGGCCGTGGTCACAGGCCAGCCGGTCTATCGCGAGCAGATCCTGCCCGGCGCCATCGTCACGCGCGTCGCAGCGAGCCACCTGCGCGTCGGCACTTTCCAGTTTTTCGCCGCGCGCGGCGACATGGCTTCCGTGAAAATCCTCGCCGACTACGCGATCGACCGGCACTATCCCGAGATCAAGGACCATGAGCGGCCCTATCTCGCCTTCTTCAAGGCGGTGGCAGCGCACCAGGCGGAACTGATTGCCCGCTGGCTGCATGTCGGCTTCATCCATGGCGTGATGAACACCGACAACATGACGATATCCGGCGAGACGATCGATTTCGGCCCCTGTGCCTTCATGGATGCCTACGACCCCAAGAAGGTATTCTCCTCGATCGACCAGATCGGCCGTTATGCCTATGCGAGCCAGCCCGGCATCGGCCAATGGAACCTTGCGCGCCTCGCCGAGACGCTGGTGCCACTCTTCGACGATAATGCGGACACGGCGGTGGAACTGGCCAATGATGCGCTCGGCGAATACGGCGCAATCTTCCAGCGCCATTGGTTGGATGGCATGCGGGCCAAGATCGGGCTGGTCACGAGCGAAGAAGGCGACCTTGATCTCGTGCAGGCACTGCTGACGGCCATGCACAAGGGCGAGGCCGATTTCACCCTGACCTTCCGGCGGCTTTCCGACAGTGCCCGCGATCCGGCAGGCGATGCAACGCTCAGCGCTACTTTCGCCTCGGCCGAGACGATCCAGCCATGGCTTCAGAACTGGCGCCAGCGGCTTTCCCGCGAAATGGCGACGCCCGAAGCGCGCTCGAGCGCGATGAAGGCCGCAAATCCCGCCTACATCCCCCGCAATCACCGCATCGAACAGGCGATTGCAGCGGCAACCGATGACGGCGATTTCTCGCTGTTCGAGGCGCTCGTCGAGGTCACCGCAAAGCCCTACGAGGACCAGCCGCGCTTTGCTGCCTACCAGGAGCCGCCGAAGCCCGAAGAAGAAGTCCTACGGACCTTCTGCGGCACGTGACAGTCGTCTGAAGCTGCGCCAGCTCGAAGCGATCCGGCCAGTTGCTTCTGGTCCTGATTCACCGAAACGTTCTATCTTCTTGTTTTTTCACGGCGCGATGACACGGCTCGCCAGCGGGTGAGGCCATGCCGGCATCGGCCTCGTGTTCAATTATCGCTTAAGCTTGAGCGCAACCCCATTGCACACCGCTAAATTTCCGCGTTGCGGAATTGTGACTATTGAAAGGCATGTGCGGCGCGTTAGGTGCTAGCGGTAAGGGTGCCAGGCGCGCCTTTCCACACCCGGCTGCCGCGACTTCGCTTGCGACCGCCAACTCCGAAACAGACCTGTCTCACGCGGCCCCGAACGGGACCGGCGTTATGGAAAAAACCGTGCCGCGGCACCTTTCTTCAATGCGGGAGTTTCCATCATGCTCATCCTGACGGCCATCGTCTTCGCTCTCATTGGCCTCGTGCTCGGCGGTGGCGGAGCCAAGCTGCTGATGCTCGGCGGCAGCCCCTACTATCTCGTCGTCGGGATCGGCTTCGTGCTGACGGCCGTGCTCATGTTCATGCGCAAATCGGCGGCGATCTGGCTCTACGCGTTCATCGTCCTCGGATCGCTCGGCTGGGCGGTCTCCGAGGTCGGCTTCGACTGGTGGCAGCTCGGCCCGCGCGGCGGTGTCATCGTGCTTCTGGGGCTCTGGCTGCTGCTGCCGGCCGTTCGCCGGCCGCTTGGTTTCGAGAGCCCAACGGGCGAGCGCTACGCGGTGAGCGGCTGGCCGCTGGCGATCGCCGTGCTCATCGCGATCGGCGTGGCCGGGTATGCGCTGACGCAGGACCCGCACGACATTCGCGGAGATCTGCCAAGCGATATCGTTGCCGCCAGTCCGCCGCTCGGAGGCTCGGTGCCTCCGGGCGAATGGCACCAGTACGGGCGTACGCCGTTCGGTCAAAGGTACTCGCCCCTCAATCAGATAACGCCGGACAACGTCGGCGCCCTCAGGGTTGCCTGGCAGTACCAGACCGGCGACGTCAAACGGCCCGACGACGTCGGGGAGACGACCTATCAGGTCACGCCGCTCAAGGTGAAAGACACGCTCTATGCCTGTACGCCGCACAATTGGGCGATCGCGCTCGATGCAGCGACCGGTGAGGAGAAATGGAAATATGATTCCAACTCGGGTATGAACCCCGACCGCCAGCATCAGACCTGCCGCGGCGTCACCTATTGGGCCGACCCGGCCGCAGCACCCGGCAGCCCCTGCGCCGAGCGGGTCTACCTGCCGACCTCCGATGCGCGCCTGATCGCGCTCGACGCGGCAACCGGCTCCGTCTGCGCCAGCTTTGCCGACAACGGCGTGCTGCGTCTCGAAACGGGCATGAAGTACAATCCGGCCGGCTACTACTATTCGACATCACCACCGGTGGCGGTTGCCGGCAAGCTCATCATCGGCGGCGCCGTCAACGACAACTATTCGACCCAGGAACAATCCGGCGTGATCCGTGCCTTCGACATCAACACGGGCGCGCTGATCTGGAACTGGGACAGCGGCAATCCGGATGTGACGACGCCGCTTCCCGAGGGCCAGACCTACACGACCAACTCTCCGAATAGCTGGTCGGTGTTCAGCTATGACGAAGCGCTTGGCCTGGTCTATATCCCCATGGGCAACCAGGTGCCGGACCAGCTCGGCATGGGGCGCAGCGAACACGTCGAGAAATATTCGTCCTCGATCGTCGCGCTCGACATCAACTCCGGCGCGATGCGCTGGGTCCGCCAGACCGTGCATCACGACCTCTGGGACATGGACGTGCCGGCGCAGCCGGCTCTGCTCGACATCACCAAGGACGACGGCACCGTGGTGCCGGCGCTGGTCGGGCCGACGAAACAGGGCGATATCTACGTGCTCGACCGCAGAAGCGGCGAGCCGATCATCCCCGTCGAAGAGGTTCAGGCGCCGGGCGGAGCGATCCCCGAGGATTTCAGCGCAGCGACGCAGCCGGTCTCGGGCCTCACCTTCATGCCTGCGCCGCTGCAGGAGAAGGACATGTGGGGCATCACGCTGTTCGACCAGCTTGCCTGCCGCATCGCCTTCCGGTCGCTGAAATACGAGGGGCGCTACACGCCGCCGTCGATCGAAGGGACGCTCGTCTACCCCGGCAATTTCGGCACCTTCAATTGGGGCTCCGTCGCCGTCGATCCGGAGCGGCAGGTGATGTTCGGTATGCCGACCTATCTCGCCTTCACCTCGCGTCTCGTGCCTCGTGATCAGATTCCGCCAAGGGGGCAGGACGAGAAAGGGTCGGAACAAGGCCTCAATCGCAACGAAGGCGCACCCTATGGCGTCTTCATGGGTCCCTTCCTCGGCCCGCTCGGCATTCCCTGCCAGGCGCCGCCATGGGGCTATGTCGCCGGAGCGGACCTCAGGACCGGCAAGATCGCCTACAAGCACAAGAACGGCACCGTCGAAGACATGACGCCGCTGCCGTTGCCGTTCAAGGTGGGCGTGCCGGGCATCGGCGGACCGATGATCACCAAGGGAGGCGTCGCCTTCCTGGGTGCTGCGGTTGACGATTATCTGCGCGCCTATGACCTGACGACCGGCCGTCAGCTCTGGGAGGCACGCCTGCCCGCCGGCGGGCAATCGACACCGATGAGCTATGCGGTCGGCGACAAGCAATATGTGCTGATCGTCGCCGGAGGCCACGGTTCGGTCGGCACCAGGCCGGGCGACTACATCATCGCCTACGCCCTGCCCTGACGCGCGAGAAGCGTCCCTAATTCTCGCTAGAAGGTTGCAGAAGCAAGCTCCACGCAAGCCCGCAAAAGCAGCTTCCCCCGGACGACAGATTCCGGGGGATTCCCATGAAGATCGACAACAGCATCTCAAGCTACTACTTCTCCCAGCGCCGCCAGCAGATGGGTACGGTTTCGCCGATCGAAGAGACCGGCGCCGATACGCGCCCGCGGCTTCCCCCGACAATCGCACCGCCGTCGACGTCGAACGCGCTCTCCAACGCCTTGTGGGCGACCGCAACCCGCGGCGAACCCGGCACGGCCTCGATCACGGACAAGGAAGGGGCCGCTCCCTCGGGCAATTCGGTCAGCGACGAGTTCCTGAAGCGGGCGAAGATGAGCCTGGAGGAGCAGATCCGCGCGCAAATCCTCGAATCGCTTGGTCTCAGCGAAGAAGACCTGAAGGCCATGGACGCCGACCAGCGCAAGGCGGTCGAGGACGAAATCCGCCAGGCGATCGAACGCGCGATGGGCGTCGAGAAGCAGCGTGACAACGCGGCTACCGACATCGCCGACGGCGGCAGTGACAACGCCTGACCGACTGCCGCAAGGTCTCGGACAGAACGCGTGCGACTTGTCCTGCCCTGACCAAAAATGGTATTCAGCGGTTCCCAGGAAAGGACCAAGACCCGTGCGCCTGATCCGTTAGCGACGCTCACCGACAGAAAATCACCGACGCCATGACCGCCTTTCGGCGGCTTCTGGCATGGCTTTTTCTGGCCGCGTAAACGCCTGACGTCGATATGACCGCTCACCGGCCACCGCTGGGATCATCTTCATGACAACCAAAGACGGATACGTTTCCGAATCCAGCCTTCGCGCCGGCCCCTTCGACCTTGGCTATACGATCGAGGGCAGCGGCATGCCGCTGCTCGTCATCGGCAGCGCCATCTACTATCCACGCACCTTCTCCAGGACGCTTCGCGAAAAGCTGCGGTTGATCTTCGTCGACCATCGCGGCTTTGCGCCGGCCCGGACCGAATACTCCGCTGGCGACATCGGCTTCGAGACGGTGCTCGCCGACATCGACCGGCTGCGCGCCCATCTCGGTCTCGAGCGTTTTGCGATCCTCGGCCACTCCGGTCACGGCTACATGGCGCTCGAATATGCCAAGCGGCAGGCGGAGCGCATCAGCCATGTCGTCATGGTCGGGACCGGACCGAGCCATTCGGCCCGCCACATGGCGCTCGCCGACCAGGTCTGGGAAGAGACCGCGTCGCCGGAGCGCAAGGCAATCTTCGCGGGAAATGGCTAAGCTCGGTGCCGACATCGCCGCACGGCCGGAGGAGCGGTTCAAATCGCTGCTGATCCGGCTTGGCGCGAAGAGTTGGCATCAGGCGGACTTCGACGCCGCACCCCTCTGGCGCGACGTCACCGTCAACAACGCGGTCTTCGATCATCTGTGGGGCGAGGTCTTTCGCGACATCGATATCCGCAAAGGGTTGAACGCACTGACGGCGCCTGTGCTGCTTGCGCTTGGCCGATCGGACTATCTCGTCGCCCCCGCCTCTACCTGGGACGAGTACCGGGAAAGCTTCGCGGACCTGACGGTGCGAACCTTCGAGAAGAGCGGGCATACGCCGCAACTGGAGGAAAGCGATCTCTTCGACGAGGTCTTGCTCTCGTTCCTCGGGAAGGAACCCGACCGCGGCTAAGCCAGGCCGGGATTGATGCAGAGGCGACAGCCTCCGCATTCGGAAGGGCGCAGGCGGGCCCTTCCCTCACCCCGCCATTGACACAAGGCTGCACGCAATTATCTATTGCTCCAGAAGCTATAGGTTTGAGGCGAACATGTATTCCATCGGCGATCTCTCGCGGCGCACCGGCGTGAAAATTCCGACCATTCGCTATTACGAGCAGATGGGGCTGATCGCGGCGCCCGAGCGTTCCGAAGGCAACCAGCGGCGCTACGAGAAAAGCGAACTCGAGCGACTGGCCTTCATCCGTCACGCACGCGATCTCGGTCTGTCTATCGATTCGATCCGGGATCTGCTCGCCCTCAGCCAGCATCCGGAACGCCCGTGCGGCGAAGCCGACCGGATTGCCAGCGAACATCTGGCGACCGTTCGCGAAAAGATCGCCCGGCTGAAGAAGCTGGAGCACGAACTGGAACGCATCGTCGCCTGCGACGGCAATCACACGGTGGGTGACTGCTATGTGATCCGGGCTTTGGCCGACCACTCCATGTGCGAGAGCGAGCACTGAGATCGCAGCGGATAATCGACTGCGCGAAAAATCCCCGTTGACAAAGTGGCGAAAACGAACAATCTAGCGCCCATGATCAAGAACGCACCCATTTGCCGCGTGTATTTTTGGCTGTTCCAATAGGAGCGGCCTGCTGATCATATTCAACAAGGCCGCCATCAGGCGGCTTTTGTTTTTCCGGCTCCTGATGGCGAGAGAACCCGAGGAGCCGACATGCTACAGACCGCCATCCCCACCCTTCATCCTGTCCCGTCGACGCGGCCGCCGATGGTCACGATCCGCTGCGCCAAGCAGCGCGACCTGCCGGAACTGCGCGAGATGATCGCCGAACTGGCCGCCCACCATGGCGATGCCGCGCCGATCACGCCGGAACAGCTCGAGCGCGACCTCTTCGGCCGCACGCCCTGGATCACCGCGCTCGTTGCCGAGGCTGGCAACCGGCTGATCGGCTACGCGATCCTGGTGCCGATCTACCGGGCCGCCGAGGGCGCACGCGGCATGGAACTGCATCACCTCTTCGTTCGCCCTGAAAGCCGCGGCACCGGCATCGGCCGTCACCTCGTTGCCAAGGCGCGCGAGCAGGCGAAGATGGCCGGCTGCGACTTCCTTTCGGTCAGCGCCGCCACCGGCAATTTCCAGGCGCATCATTTCTACGAATCCGAACGCTTCGTGCCTCGTCCGGTGACCGGCATGCGCTATATGCAGAAGCTTGGATGAGGACGGAACGATGCGCCTTGCAATCGTGCTCTGTGAAGGCTTCGCCGATTGGGAATGTGCGCTGTTGATGGCGGCGGCGCGCACCCATCTCGGCGTAGACATCGATGTTGCCACTGCCGACGGTGCCCGCGTGACGTCGATGGGTGGCCTCGACGTCTCGGCGCATCTGTCGATCGACTCGCTCGATCCTGCGGGTTTCGACGGGTTGGTGATCTGCGGCGGCTCGATCTGGGAGACCGGTGAGGCCCCTGATCTCTCAGCGACGATCCGCGCTTTCGACCGCGACAAGCGCGTGGTCGCGGCCATTTGCGGCGGCGTCAACGCGCTCGCCGCAAGCGGTCTTCTCAATAGCATCAACCACACCGGCAACAGCGCCGAAAGCCTTGCGGCGCTGCCCGGCTATCGCGGTGGGCCGCATTATCGCGATCAGTCGCAGGCGCTGCGCAGCGGCCATGTCGTCACCGCCGCAGGAACCGCACCGATCAGTTTTGCCGCCGAGATCCTGCGCGGCCTTGGTCTTGGCTCACCGGAACTCGACGACTTTCTGGCCCTTTACGGACATGAGCATCGGGTGAACGAAAGTGCCAGCGTCGGCTGAGAAGCGTGACTGGGGACACGGGTCGGAGGGGATGGACTGGCGCTAGAGCCAGTTCGCAATCTGGTCGAGCGGCTTCTTCACCTTGCCGGCGACCGGAACGGTCGCATCCGGGGCGGGATGACCGACAACCAGGATCAGGAACGGCTTTTCACTTTCCGGCCGGCCGCAGATCTCGTTGAGGAAATTCATCGGCGCTGGCGTGTGGGTGAGGGTCGCGAGCCCGGAATGGTGCAGCGCCGTGATCAGGATGCCCGTGGCGATGCCGACGCTCTCATTGATGTAGTAGTTCTTTTTCAGGTCCCCCGGATTGGGGCCGCCGCGCTTTTGCGAGAAGATGACGATCAGGTAGGGAGCGGTTTCAAGGAAAGGCTTGTCCTCGTCCGTGCCCAGCGGCGCCAGGGCGTCGAGCCATTCCTGCGGCGCTTTATCCCGATAGAAGATGCGCTCCTCCTCTTCCGCCGCGCGGCGCACCTCGGCCTTGATTGCGGCACTCTCGATGACGGTGAAATGCCAGGGCTGATGATTGGCGCCACTCGGCGCCGTGCCGGCCGCCTTCAGGCAGGTCTCGATCACCTCCCGCGGCACCGCGCGATCGCTGAAATAGCGTGTGGTGCGCCGACGGTTGATCTCCTCATAGAAGTCGGCGGCGCGTGTCGCCATCTGCTCGGGGCTGCGTTCGATCCATTGGTCATAGGGCACGGTTTCGTGTGGGCGCATTCAATCTCCTCCTCGACGGTTCACGGAGTTGAGCGCGCCTTGCAGCCAAGATCAAGCGTCAGAGCGCCGGAACCGCCTTGAGATAGGCGGCAATCGCCTCCCGGTCGGCCGGCGTCAGTTTCGCCATGTTCTTCTGCACCTCGACCATCGAGCCTCCGACGGAATCGAATTCCAGGGTGAAACCGGTTTCCAGATAGGAGGCGATGTCCGAGGCGCTCCAGCTACCAATGCTCTTGGAGCCGGGCGTGATGTCGGGGATTCGGCCCTTACCTTCCGGGTTCGGCGCACCCGCAAGCCACTGGTCAGGCTCGAAGCCGCCAAGCGCATTTCGGGGCGTGTGACATTCGCCGCAATGGCCCGGCCCCTCGACGAGATATTGGCCGCGCGTGAGCTTCGGATCGTTGCCGGCAACGCTGACACGCGGCTTGTCGGTGAGGAACAGCAGCTTCCAGGCACCGAGCGCCATCCGCATGTTGTAGGGGAACGGCAGTTCGTGCGGCGGCGCCACGTCGGCGCTCTTCGGCAGGCTCTTCATGTAACCCCAGAGGTCGTTGACGTCCTTCGCCGTCATGCGCGCATAGGAGCCATAGGGGAAGGACGGATAGAGATGCTCGCCATCGCGTCCCACACCGCGGGTCATCGCGTTGCCGAAATCGGCAAGCGTCCACCCGCCGATCCCGGCGGTCTCGTCAGGCGAGATGTTCGGTGCATGGAAGGTACCAAACGGGCTCTTCAGCGGTGCGCCGCCGGAGAGCACGAGGCGGGCGTCACCTTCGGCGCCTGGCTTGGCATGACAGCTCACGCAGCCGCCGGCCCAGAAGACCTGTTCGCCATTGGCGAGATCAGGCTCGCCGAGCCCCTCCCAATGAGAAGCACTCCACGGCGCCGGCTTCGTCAGCCACCAGAAGGCTGCCCCACCGACAACACCCAGCACCACAAGACCCGAAATCAGCTTTCTCGTGCGACGACCCATTGTCACCCCTCGTGCAGCAAATCAAAGTTCTACAGCGACCTTTGCGCGTCTGATGAGACGCGCGGCGCTGTAGCCGCAAGCGGACTGGCCCCAAATACACATCGAGGCACGCGGCTCGAAGTCGCGTGCCTCTCTTGTCAACATGATGCGGCGTCGCCGCCCATCAATTCTTCTTCAGGCGATAAGTCTCATGACAGCTGCCACAATCCTTGCCGATGCCGCCCAGGGCGGTACCGACGGCCGCCTGGTCAGCGGGAAGCTGTGCCAGAACCGTCGCAGCATCGGTGCCGAGCTTGGCGGCCTTGGCTTTGAAGTCGTCCATGTTTTCCCAAATCTTCGGGCTCGCCTCGGTCTCGTGGCCCGTCTCGGAACCGGCCGGGAAATGCTCGGGGAAGGTCTTCATCGTTTCGCTGATCGTCGTCAGCGACGCCTTGACGACCTCCGCGTCATAGGGCTTCTCGCCCTTGGCAATCCCGGCAAGTGCACCGGTTGCCGCCCCCACCTTCTTCATCGCCTGCTGGCGAACCACCTGCGGCTCGTCGGCTGCCGTCACGGCAGTAACACCCAGGCCCGCAAGAGCGGCAGCCAACATGAATGCGCGTATTTTCATCAGGATCTCCCGGTCAATCAAATCGGTTTGGCAAATCTGCCTGGCTGGCCTTCATGTCCAATGCGGCGGCATGATGTCATCTTGAGTATTCTGCGGAAGTAACATTTTTTTGATGTGCTTGTTACGACAACAGAATTTCGAATGGCCGCCTTGTTTTCCGGGCTTTCGACCGATCAATCGAATAAACATGACTTTTGTATTCATATTTATACTTCGGCCGTTACGCATGATGAACGTCAATTCGCCCAGCCCTGCCAGATGGTGAAGACCGCGACGAGAATGAGCACGGCGCCGGCGGCGCGACCGATCCACACTGTTGCGCCGGGGCTGCCCACCAGGAAATCGCGGCCGCGGCCGGCCGCGAGTGCCAGGCCGCCATATATCGTGAGCTGCGTCGTCGCGATCATTGCGGCCATGACCAGGGCCTGCGACCAGATTGGCCCAAACTGCGGTTTGAGGAACTGCGGATAGACCGCCAGCATGAAGAGATAGGCCTTCGGGTTCATCAGGCTCGTCAGCGCACCCTGCCGGAAGCTCGCCCAGCGGGAGAGCCTCCCCGAGCCTTCTATTCCGCCGATGGTGATCGAACTCCTGACGAGCGAAAGACCGATCCAGGCGATGTAGGCCGCCCCCACGACGAGCAGCATGTTGAAGAGTCCGGGCACGAGGTGGAGGATGACGCTGACACCGAGCGCCGCATAGAGCGTGTGCAGCACGCCGCCGGCCATGATACCGGCCGTCGCCGACAGGCCCGAGGCCCGCCCTCCCGTCAGCGAGTTGGCCAGAACGAAGACCATATCCATGCCCGGCACGATGATGATGCCGAAAAGCAAGGTGAAGAAGAGCCAGAGATTTTCCGTATAAGTCATGTCAGTTGTCCATCGCCCGATTTTTCATTTCTCTAGACGAATTGCTGTTTTTTCAACTCGTTGGCTGATGATATAAATCCGGGCAACTGACAAGGTATTGTCAGGAGCGTTGATGACTGGAGCGGTTTCCGATGCGCAAGGCGGCACGGCTTTTCGAGATCATCCAGATCCTGCGGATTGCGCGAAAACCGGTGACCGGGGCGGCGATGGCCGAGACGCTGGAGGTGACGGTGCGCTCGATCTACCGTGATATCGCAGCACTCCAGGCGATGCGGGTGCCGATCGAGGGCGGGCGCGGCATCGGCTATATCCTCAGACCCGGCTTCGACCTGCCGCCGCTGATGTTCTCGATCGAAGAAACGGAAGCGATTGCCGTGGCGCTGGCGCTGCTGTCGCGGACCGGCGACGAGGAACTGAAGGCGGCGGCCGTCAGCGTCAACCAGAAGATCACCGCCGCAGTGCCCGAGCCGCTGCGGCTCGCCTTCCGCTCCCAGGCGCTGCACGCCTGGGGAACGATTGCCCCCTCGCCCGCCGGCATCGATCTTGCCCTGGTGCGCCGGGCAATCCGCGACGAACAGAAGCTCGAACTCAACTATCGCGACGAGCTTGGCCGAGCGACGGAGAGAACGATCCAGCCGGTGGCGCTGATCTACTATTCCGAAACCGCCAACATCGTTGCCTGGTGTGAGTTGCGGAAGGCGATCCGCAATTTCCGGGCGGACCGCGTCGAACATTGCGAAGCGGCGGGCGCCTATTTCCCGGGCGAGGGAAACCGCCTTCGGGAACTGTGGATCAGCGGCTGGCGTACGCCGCCGGCAGCCTGACGCCGCACGCGACAGCAGGGCTCAGCAAACGAAAAGACCCGGCGCAAGCGCCGGGTCCAAACGTCATGCACTGAAGACGGGCGGCTTACTTGGCAGCCGCTTCGTACATTTCGAGCACGTAGTCCCAATTGATCAGGCTGTCGACGAAGGCTTCGAGGTACTTCGGACGGGCATTGCGGTAGTCGATGTAATAGGAGTGTTCCCAGACATCGACGCCGAGGATCGGCGAAGCACCGTGAACGAGCGGGTTTTCGCCGTTCGGGGTCTTGGAGATTTCAAGTTTGCCGTTCTTGACCGAGAGCCAGGCCCAGCCCGAGCCGAACTGGCCGGTGCCGGCGGCGATGAAATCGGCGCGGAACTTGTCGTAGCCGCCGAGATCGGACTTGATGGCCGCCTCGAGCTTGGCCGGCAGGCTGGTGCCGCCGCCGCCCTTCTTCATCCATTTCCAGAAGTGGATGTGGTTGTAGTGCTGGCCGGCATTGTTGAACAGCGGCTGGTTGGTGCCGTAGGACTTCTTGACGATTTCCTCGAGCGACAGGTCGGAGAGGCCGGCTTCTTCAGCGAGCTTGTTGCCGTTGGTCACGTAGGCAAGGTGGTGCTTGTCATGGTGATATTCGAGCGTCTCGCGCGACATGTAGGGCGCCAGCGCATCGTAGTCATAGGGAAGGTTCGGCAATTCGAAAGCCATGTGGGCATCTCCTCTTGGCATGGGATTTCGTGAGGGAAATCTGTGAGCGGGAACATAGGCACCAGCCCCCATGGAGGCAACCGATGCAATGCCATTTTTTCCTCAACCCACGGAATATACTTTCAACATCATTTTGAAAGCATGACACTTTCGAGCACAATCGCGCCACGGTTTGCGTGCAGCTTTGCAATGTCCACAACCATGCATAAGGACTACCCCATGCCATCGCGCCTGATCCACGCCCTCGCCCTTTCCGCTGCCGCGGCGCTGCTGGCGTCCAATGCCGCAGCCTCCTCCGGCGACGCATGGGAGGCCTTCCGGGCCGAGGTTTCGGAAAAATGCCTCGCCGCTGCCTCGTCGCTCGAAAAGGCAAGCGCGGTCGTCGATCCCTTCGGCTCGGAAAGCTTCGGCCTGGCGCTGGTGATCGGCACGCCCAAGGGATCCGACACGGCCGTGACCCG
The DNA here is from genome assembly GCF_050474445.1 of Ensifer sp. B1-9. NCBI lineage: Bacteria > Pseudomonadati > Pseudomonadota > Alphaproteobacteria > Hyphomicrobiales > Rhizobiaceae > Ensifer > Ensifer sp. B1-9. Next base: position 126,498 of record NZ_JBCHVG010000002.1, on the reverse strand, counting down.
GATCTGCGTCTTCGACAAGCAAAAGAAGACGGTCGAAGTCGGCGGCGAACTGGCACCCGATACGGTGACCATCAAGGCACCGGAAAAGGCCAAGTAACGGGCGGCTGACACGCGACGATCACATCACGCTCTTCGCAGCCTGCCGTCCCTATGCTCGGGCACTCCTTATAGCTTGAGTTCCAACCAACCAGTTGGTAGAGCTTTCGCCATGGTGAGCGAGACCTACGAAAAGATTCTGGATGTCGCGGAACGCCTGATGGTGTCGAGGGGCTACAACGCATTCAGCTATGCCGACATTGCGCCCGAAGTGGGTGTCGGCAAGGCAACGATCCATCATCACTTCCCGACCAAGGCGGAGCTGGCGGCGGCGGTGCTTGCACGGTATCGCAAGAACAATCGCCGCCACGTCGAAGGGCTGCTGGCGGCCGTTGCCGATCCGGTGGCGCGGCTCGACGCCTATATCGGCTTTTGGGAGGACTGCATTCGCCGGCAGGACATGCCGTTCTGCATCGGCGCATTGCTCGCCTCCGAGATCCCGTCATTGCCGGAAACCGTCGTTCAGCAGGTGCGTGGCCATTTCGCCGATCTCGCCGGCTGGCTTCGCGCGGTGATCGAGGACGGCGTCGCCAAAGGCTTGCTTAGGGCTGAACATGGATCGGCAGTCGCGGCCGATTCCTTGATTGCCTCGGTCCACGGCGCGATGCTGGCCGCGCGCGTCGCCGGTTCCGATCCAAGCGTATTTTCCGTTATCGCCCGTCGCGCAATGGATGAGCTTCTGACCACCAAGCCACGCTGATGACAGCTTCGCCGGCGTTGTTGCGACGTGGCAAAGCCGCAACAATGAAGACACAGCCTCCACAAGGCTGTTCCCACGGTAACGCCAGATAGCCTGTAGCTGGCATAAGTTCAGTCTGAAGGACCCCGATGCGCCGGCGTAAAGCAAGCGCATCTCTTTTTTGCAGCGGATCCGACCAACTAGTCGGTCGATAACATAGGAAGAAGTAAGATCATGGCAAATCCCCTATCCACCCTCGGCATCGTACATACGGCAATCAGCCTGGCGCCCGTCGTCGCCGGGCTTTACGGCTTCGCCCGCTATGGCGCGATCGATCCTGCGACGCGCTCCGGCAAGATCTATCTCGCCACTCTCGTTCTCGCCGTGCTGACAACGGCGGGGCTGTCGAGCACTGGCGGCTTCAATGCAGGGCATGCGCTTGGCATCGTCACGCTCGTCGTGATCGCCGGAAGCCTTGCCGTTGCGCGCGTCGACGTCTTCGGCCGCCTCAAACCCTATCTCACGACGCTCGGCCTCTCCTTCACTTACTTCCTGCTGATTGTGCCGGCAGTCGCCGAAACGCTGAAACGTCTGCCGGCCTCGCAGCCGCTCGCAAGTGGGCCCGAATCGCCGATCGTGCAGACGACGTTGCTCGTCTGGCTGCTGATCTTCCTGTCGGGTATTTCAGTCCAGGCCTATCTGATCCATAAGCGCACCGCAGTCAGCGCGCGCGCTTCCCTCTCCCGCTGATGACGGGAAAGCAAGCGACCGGCGTTCGGCCGCGCACCCGAGTGTATACCGTCCGAGCGCGGCAGACCTCGCGCTCGGTGCCGGGACCTTCGGATTGTTTCAGACGTCGCGTGCCGCGTGCGCCCAATCCATGTAGAGATCGCGCGCCTTGGCGGCGACCGGGCCGGCCTGCAGGTCGCGGCTCTCGAGGCGCGTCACCGGCAGCACCTTGGAATAGTTGCCGGACGTGAAGATCTCGTCCGCCGCCTCGAAATCGGCCATGGTCAACGTCGCCTCGACCACTTCGAAACCGGCTTCCCGCAGCAGCGTCATGACGCGGAATCGGGTGATACCGGCGAGGAAGGTGCGGTTGGCGGCCGGCGTGAAGACGACGCCGTCCTTGACCAGGAAGACGTTGGAAGAGCCGGTCTCGGCGATGTTGCCGAGCATGTCGCGCACGAGCGCATTGTCGAAGCCGCGCGAACGGGCCTCGGTCAGGATGCGCGCATTGTTCGGGTAGAGGCAGCCGGCCTTGGCGTCGGTCGGCATCGATTCCAGCGTGGGCCGGCGGAAGGGCGAGAGCGTCAGCGACGAGCCGCCATGCCCGTTGCCCATCGGCGCCTCGAACAGGCAAAGCGCGAAACGGGTCGATTCCGGATCGATGGCGACGACGCCGGCGGCGCCGTGTTCGGCCCAGTACATCGGCTTGACGTAAAGGGCGGTCTTGCCATCGAATTTCTTGGCACCTTCCCAGGTCAGCGCCTCGATCTCTTCGGCTGCCATGGTCGGCTTCAGGCCAAGTGCGGTCGCCGAGCGATTGACGCGCTGGCAATGCAGGTCAAGGTCGGGCGCGACGCCGTCGAAGACGCGGGCGCCGTCGAACACCGTCGAACCCAGCCACATCGCGTGCGAGGTCGGGCCGATCAGCGGCGGGTTGCCCGAGAGCCATTCACCATCGACATAGGTCCAGGTCACTGAGCGGGGGGATGTATCGACGGCCATCGGCGTCTCCTTCACTTTCCTTGTTCCGTTCGTTCGGCATAGCCCAAAAAAGCAGCATCGGGGTGAATGGGTATATCAAAAAATGTCATGGCGGCCATTCTGGCACCGGAACGGCGTCTCGCTTAGTCTCTTGCGCAAAGGAAGGGAAAGCCATGCGCATCAAGCATCTTGAAGAGGAAGACGTGGACATCTTCCGCCGCATCAGGCTGGAGGCGCTCAACCGCGAGCCGCAGGCGTTCGCCTCGACAGCGGCCGACTGGGAGCGGCTTTCGACTGAGGAATGGCGGGCGCGGCTGACCGCCAACGCCGTATTCGTGGCCTTCGACGGCGATGAGCCGGTCGGCATCATGGGGCTGATGCGCGAGCGCGCGAGCCGGCTGGCGCATCGAGGCACGATCATCATGGTCTATGTGTGCGACGAGGCTCGCGGGTCCGGCGTGGCGCAGCAGCTGCTTGCGCAACTGACCGACCATGCGCGCGCGGCAGGCATCCGGCTCCTAGAGCTCGTCGTGCGTGCCGACAATCCGACGGCAATCCGCTTCTATGAGCGCGCGGGTTTCTACAAGATCGGGCACGTCCCCGGCGGCATGCTCGACGGCGACCGGGAGGTCGACGAATTTCTGATGGTGCGCCACATCGATGGTCGCGCCCCACCCATTGAGACATTGCAAGGAGTGCCCCGATGAAAGCCATGTATTACGACGCGTTCGAGAAGACGCCGGAAATCCGGACGCTTCCCGATCCGACTCCGACGGAAAATGGCGTGGTCATCAAGGTCGAGGCGACAGGGCTTTGTCGGTCCGACTGGCACGGGTGGATGGGCCATGACGCCGATATCCGGCTGCCGCACGTGCCGGGGCACGAGCTGGCGGGCGTGGTCACCGCTGCCGGGCGCGGCGTGATGCGCTACAAGGTCGGCGACCGGGTCACCGTGCCCTTCGTTTCCGGCTGCGGCCGCTGCGGCGAGTGCCGCTCGGGCAACCAGCAGGTTTGCGAGGCGCAGTTCCAGCCGGGCTTCACGCATTGGGGATCCTTTGCCGAATATGTCGCGCTCGACTTTGCCGACCAGAACCTCGTGCACCTGCCCGAAAGCATGGACTTCACCACGGCCGCGAGCCTCGGCTGCCGCTTCGCCACCTCGTTCCGTGCCGTCGCCGACCAGGCCAAGGTCAAGGGTGGCGAATGGGTGGCGGTGCATGGCTGCGGCGGTGTCGGTCTTTCGGCGATCATGATCGCGGCCGCCCTCGGCGCCCAGCCGATCGCGATCGACATCGCCGAGGACAAGCTCGCCTTCGCCAGAAAAATCGGCGCGGTCGCGACGATCAACGGCCGCGAGGTCGAGGACGTCGCGGCGGCCGTCAAGGACATCACCGGCGGCGGCGCGCACGTCTCCATCGACGCCCTCGGCAATCCCGTGACCTGCTTCAACTCGATCAAGAACCTGCGCCGACGCGGGCGCCACGTCCAGGTCGGCCTGATGCTCGGCGACCAGGCGACGCCGCAGATCCCGATGGCCCAGGTGATCGGCCACGAGCTCGAGATCTACGGCAGCCATGGCATGCAGGCCTGGCGCTACGACGCCATGCTGGCGATGATCGCCGACGGCAAGCTGAAGCCGCAACAACTGATCGGCCGGGAGATCTCGCTCGCCGAGGCGATCCCTGCGCTGACCGGCATGGATCGTGCAACCGACCTCGGCATCAGCGTCATCACGCGGTTTTGAACCGGACATGGACAGCCGGATCGGAGCGGCCGACGCAAGAACGCCGAACGCACCCATTTCGACTCACCTGCTGCCTGGGCTAAACCTCGTTCCCAACAGGGGGCAAGGCAGATGACCATTGCGAGACGGCGAAAATTGATCAAGCGGCAGCGCACCGGCACGGCGCTGGCCATTGCAGCGACGATCTCATTCCTCGCCGGCATGACCGACGCGATCGGTCTTCTGAGCATCGGCGATTTCGTCTCCTTCATGAGCGGCAACACGACCCGGGCGGCGATCGCACTCGGTGAAGGCAATTTCACCGGTGCGCTGCTGCTCGTCGGCGCGCTCGGAGCGTTCATCATCGGTAACGCGCTTGGCGTGATCGTGGCCGCGCGCCTCGGCGTCGTCGGCGTTCTCTCGACGGTCAGTCTCGTGCTGATGCTCTGCGCCGGATTCGGACCCCTTATGCCGCGACCCTTCTACTTCTACGGTGTCGTGCTCTCCATGGGCCTGGTCAACGCGGCGGTCGAACACATCGAGGGCCTGCCGATCGGGCTTACCTATGTCACCGGGGCCCTTTCCCGCTTCGGGCGGGGTCTCGGACGCTGGCTGCTCGGCAACAAGAACCGTCAGTGGTTCGTGCAGATCGTCCCTTGGCTGGGCATGTTCTCGGGCGCGGTTGCAGGCGCTCTGCTGGAGCATCACTTCAGCGCGGCCGCGCTCTGGGCGTCCTTTGCGCTCAGCACCGGGCTCGCGCTTGCCACCGTTCTCGTGCCGTCCCACTGGTCGCGGCGCTATATCCATTCGGGCTGACGCCCTGCCCTCCGGCAGCTTTTCGCCTATCCCATGATTTTGCCCTTAAGCCTCGACCGATTTCAGGGCAAAATCAGCACGAAAGAATCACGAGCGAGGTCCTGTCATGGCGCTTGCGGCAGCCGTTACCGGGGATGAACTCTACCATCCCGTTCTCAAGGCCAATCCGGCGCATCCGTCCGGCTGGCCGGTGCGGGCGATCGTCAGCTCGCAAACAGAAGCGCGGCACAATCGGGCGCTCTGGGCGCCGACGCACCTGATCTCGATCCGCGCCCCCGGCAGCCGGTTGCTCTCGATGATCGAGCTGCCGCCGGAGCGGCACCTGGAACTCTTTTTTGGCGACAGCACCGATCCGGACGAACCGGATGCGGCCCGTCCGGAGGCGATCGAGGCCGCCTTCGCCTTTGTTGATCGCCTGCCCGAAGACGCACATTTGCTCGTCCACTGTCTGAGGGGGATCGGCCGCGCGACCGCGCTCACCCTCGGCATCCTGGCGCGCTATATGCCGCCGGAAGACGCCGCCGCCGCGCTCCATGCGCTGCGGCCGGAGGCCAAGCCGAACCGGCACGTGGTCAACCTCTGCGACACGGCGCTCGGCCTCAAGGGCAAGCTCGCCAAGCAGGCGCTGCGCTTCCCGGCGAAAGTTTGGAAACCAGGCAAAAGCTGACGCGAGAATTCTGCAGCCGTCCCATCAGCCGTTGTGCATTGCACAAAGATTTGACATGATCCCGCGAAAGAACGGTGACAGTTGGCTGCCTGATCAGGCATGATGCTGTAAGCCTTTGTTTTCGGATGGGCTTTGACAGGGCGATTCGACCTTGTCCCGCCAGTGCCGAAGACAAATGACGGGAGGAAACGATGTCCCACGCGGCCTATGTGTTTGACGCCTACGGCACGCTCTTTGACGTGCATGCGGCTGTCAGGCGCCACGCTGAGGAAATCGGGCCGGACGGACAGGCTTTTTCCGAACTCTGGCGCGCCAAACAGCTCGAATATTCCTGGGTGCGCTCGCTGATGGGCAGCTATCAGGATTTCTGGCAACTGACCGAACAGTCGCTCGACTACGCCTTCGCCCGGTTTCCTTCCGCCGACCCGAAACTTCGCAAGCGGCTGCTCGACGCCTATTGGGCGCTCGACTGCTATCCGGAAGTGCCGGCGGTTCTGAAAGGGCTCAAGGAGCGCGGCGCGCGCATCGCCATCCTCTCCAACGGCTCGCCGGCCATGCTTGCGTCCGCGGTCCGCAATGCGGCGCTCGACATCATCATCGACGATGTTTTTTCCGTCGACGCGGTGAAAGCCTTCAAGACCGCGCCTGCCGTCTACGACATCGTCACAACCGGGTACCGGCTTTACCCGCATGCCGTCTCCTTTCAGTCGTCGAACCGCTGGGACATTGCCGGGGCGACGAAATTCGGCTTCCGCACCGTATGGATCAACCGCGCGGACATGCCGGACGAATATCGTGATCACGGGCCTGCGCTGATCCTGCCCTCTCTCGAAAGCCTGCAATTCGGTATCTGAAGGATCCCCCGATGGTCTGGTCGCCTGCGCAATATCTCAAGTTCGAAGATGAACGCACCCGGCCAGCCAGAGACCTTCTTGCCCAAGTGCCGGACCTGCCAAAGGGCGTCGCCTTCGACCTCGGCTGCGGCCCGGGCAACTCCACCGAGCTTATCCGCGACCGGTTTCCCGAGGCCACCCTTTCGGGCCTCGATAGCGACGAGAACATGCTCGTTGCGGCGGCGAAGCGGCTGCCCGGCGTCACCTTCGAGAAGGCGGATCTCGCAAACTGGGTTCCGCCTGCCGGCGCGGCGCTGTTTTACGGCAACGCTGTCTTCCAATGGCTTCCGAACCACCTGACGATCTTCGAAAGACTGATGGCGGCGCTCGCATCGGGCGGCACGCTTGCGGTCCAGATGCCGGACAATCTTGGAGAGCCGAGCCATTTGCTGATGGAGGAGACGGCTCGCAGTCCGGCGTTCTCAGACGTCTTTGCCGGCAAGACCATCCGCCGCAATCCCATGCCGAGCCCGGCAGCCTATGTCGAATGCCTGGCGCCACAGGCAGCCAGCATCGAGGTCTGGCACACGATCTACTACCACCGGCTCGCCAATGCCGAGGCGATCGTCGAATGGGTGAAAGGCACGGGCCTGCGCCCCTATCTCGACGCCGTGCCGGAAGACAAGCGTGACGCTTTCGTTGCCGACTACACGGACCGGATCCGCGCTGCCTATCCGGCGATGAGCGACGGCAAGGTCCTTCTGCGCTTCCCGAGACTCTTCATCGTCGCGGTGAAGGCGTAGCGCCGACCGGCGCTACATACGTTCGACCAGAAAATCGATGAAGGCGCGGATACGGGCGGCGAGATGCTCATGGCCGGCATAGACGGCGTAGACCGTCTCGATCTCGCCCGATTGATAATCTTCGAGCAACGGCACGAGCGTTCCGGCTTCGAAGTCCGGCTCGACGTGGAAGCGGCCGATACGGCCAATGCCGATGCCGGCAAGGCAAAGCTGGCGGACGATCGAACCGCTCGAGACCTGCATGTTGCCGAAGACCGAGCGCAGTTCCGCGGCCGGCTGCCCGGGCATGCGGAATGCCCATTCGTCGACGCTGCGACGGAAATTGAAGCGGATGCAATTGTGGCCGTCGAGTTCATCCGGCGTTTGCGGTGTCCCGTGCCTTTCCAGATAGGCGGGCGATGCGATCACCACCGGGCGGCTTTCCATCAGCTTGCGTGCCTTCAGCGATGAATCACGCAACGGACCAGTGCGGATCGCCACGTCTGCCCTCTCGCCGACCACGTCGATCATGCTGTCGGTCAAGGTCAGATCCAGCCGAACCTCCGGATAGCGGGCGAGGAACTCCGGCGCGAGCGGCATGATGTAGCGCTCGCCGAAGCCGACGGCGGCATTCACACGCAAAAGCCCACGCGGTGTCATACGGCCGCCGGCGGCGACGAGCTGTTCGGTTTCGACGATCTCGGTCAGAATTCGCTGCGCCCGCTGAAGGTAGACCTCCCCCTCCGCCGTCAGTTGCAGGGTCCTGGTCGAGCGCACGAGAAGCCGTGTGCCGAGCCGGTCCTCGATCCGCGTCACCAGTTTGCTGACTGCAGACGGCGACAGCTTCAGGCGTCGCGCGGCGGCCGAGAAGCTGCGGGCCTCCGAAACGGCAACGAAGACCTCCATCTCACCCGCCCGATTGTCCATGGATCTTTACCTTTGAAATCAATTCACAGTTCTTTGTACGATTATGCTTATTATCGTGCGGAGTGCAAAGGCTCATATTCCGCTTCGATTTCATCAACAACCAACACGCCCGGCCGCTCCCAGCCGGGTGGGAAAGGTCTCGTCGTGCCCATTGCTATCCTTGCGCTGACGATCGCGGCCTATGCGATCGGAACAACGGAATTCGTGATCGTCGGCCTGCTGCCGACAGTCGCCACCGACCTCAATGTCACCCTGCCGCTCGCCGGCCTGATCGTCAGCGTCTATGCGCTTGGCGTCACCTTCGGCGCGCCGGTGCTGACGGCGCTCACTGGCCGGATCGAGCGCAAGCCGCTCCTGATCGGGCTGATGGCGCTGTTCATCGTCGGCAACGCCGCCGCCGCACTGTCGCCGAGCTATGAACCGTTGCTCGTCGCTCGCGTCATTTCCGCCTTTGCCCATGGCGTGTTCTTTTCGGTCGGCTCGACCATCGCCGCCGACCTCGTCCCGGAGGATCGCCGCGCCTCGGCCATTGCCATGATGTTCATGGGCCTCACGGTCGCGATCGTCACCGGCGTGCCGCTCGGCACCTGGATCGGCCAGACCTTCGGCTGGCGCGCCACCTTCTGGGCCGTGACCGGTCTCGGCGTCATCGCGCTCACCGCGATCGTTGCCCTGCTGCCGAACACGCTCTCCAAGGCGGCGCCGGCCAAGCTCATCGATCAGGTGCGTGTGCTCGGCTCCGGCCGCCTGCTGATCGTCTTTGCCATGACCGCGCTCGGCTACGGCGGCACATTCGTCGCCTTCACTTTCCTCGCGCCGATCCTGCAGGACATCACCGGCTTCTCCGAAGGCGCCGTCAGCCTGATCCTCGTGCTCTATGGAGTTGCCATCGCCATCGGCAACATTGCCGGCGGCAAGATCGCCAACCGTGATCCGGTGAAGGCGCTTGTCGGCCTGTTCCTGGCCCAGGCGGCCGTGCTGGTGCTCTTTACTTTCACTGCTCCCACGCCGGCGCTGACGCTGGTGACGCTTGCCGCGCTCGGCTTCCTGTCCTTCGCCAACGTGCCGGGCCTGCAGCTCTATGTGGTGCAGCTTGCCAAGCAGTACCGCCCGGGTGCCGTCGATGTCGCCTCGGCGCTCAACATCGCAGCCTTCAATCTCGGGATTGCTGTCGGCGCCTGGCTCGGTGGCGTGGTCGTCGCCTCGCCGCTTGGTCTCGGCATGACGCCGATCGTCGGTGCCCTGCTCGTTGCGGCCGCCCTGCTGCTTACGCTCTTGAGCGGCGCTCTTGATCGCCGGGCCGGCGCCGCCTACCAACCGGCTTGATCCGCCGCCGTCGAGGACCACCTATAGATCGTTCCTTTCTCGCCCGGCCATCCGGCCGGGCGCTCGCCAGGTATGGCAGGTCAAGTACAAGGAGTTACCCACCATGCATTCCGTCAATTCGAACGGCGCCAACATTCCAGCGCTCGGCTTCGGCACATTCCGCATGCCTGGCGCCGACGTGCTGCGGGTGCTGCCGGAAGCGCTCAAGCTCGGCTTCCACCACGTCGACACGGCGCAGATCTACGGCAACGAGGCCGAGGTCGGCGAAGCCATTCATAACTCCGGCGTCTCGCGCGCCGACATCTTCCTCACCACCAAGGTCTGGGTCGACAGATATGCGTATCGCGACTTCCTCGCCTCGGTCGACGAGAGCCTGAAGAAGCTGAGGACCGACCATGTCGACCTGCTTCTCTTGCACTGGCCGGGCGGCAGCGACGTACCGATGGCAGAGCGCATCGGCGCCCTCAACGACGTGCAGAAGGCCGGCAAGGTCCGCCACATCGGCGTCAGCAACTTCAACACGGCGCAGATGGAAGAGGCCGTAAAGCTCAGCGATGCGCCGATCGCCACCAACCAGGTCGAGTACCATCCCTATCTCGATCAGACCAAGGTGCTTCAGACCGCCCGAAAGCACGGCATGTCGATCACCGCCTATTACGCGATGGCCAACGGCAAGGTGCCGAGCGATCCGCTGCTCAATGAAATCGGCGCGCGCCACGGCAAGACGGCCGCGCAAGTGGCCCTGCGCTGGCTGGTGCAGCAGAAGGACGTGGTCACGCTCTCGAAGACCGCGACGATCGATCGCCTGAAGGAAAACTTCGCGATCTTCGACTTCGCGCTCGGTGACGGCGAGATGGCGGAGATCCACGCCCTGGCCCGCCCGGATGGCCGCATCGTCAATCCGGACGGACTCGCACCGGTCTGGGACAAGGCCGCCTGATCGACTCTCCTAGATTGGAGCGGGATGCGAGCGGAAAACCGCGCACACTTTTCCTATCCCGCTCCCTGGGATTGGAGCGGGATGCGAGCGGAAAACCGCGCACACATTTCCTCATCCCGCTTCGACCATTTCGCCGCCGGCCAATTCCCAGCCGGTGGCGGATACGATATGGAGATCGCCGCAGACACCGATCAGAGGGAGGGGGCGATGTCTTTGCACGGCGCGCAGACGAGCGACTTCGCACCGGATTGGGCGGCGATCGTCGCCGTCGTTCTGGGGGTTACCGCCTTCTCGGTGGCACAGGGGCTCACCTATCCGCTGATCTCGCTTTCGCTTGAAAGCCGTGGCGTTTCCGCCGGCATGATCGGCCTCAATGCCATGGGCTTTGCTGCCGGCCTCGGCGTGGCGACCCTGCTTCTCGGTCGGCTGACCCGGCTTGCCTCCGCCGACAAGCTGATCATTGCCAGCCTCTGCGGCTGCTCCATCTGCCTCGCAACACTTGCCTCAACCTCAGAACTCGCCATCTGGTTCGTCGCCCGCTTCGCGCTCGGCTTCTTCGTCAGCATGGTGTTCATGCTCGGCGAAGCCTGGTTGAACACAGCCTGTCCCGATCGGCTGCGCGGTCGCGTTTCCGGCCTCTACGGCGCCGGCATGTGTGGCGGCTTTGCCGCCGGTCCGTTGGCGATCCCTCTACTCGGCACCAGCGGCGGTCTCGGCTTTGCCCTGCTTGCGATCTATGTCGCCCTCGTCGCCTTCGTCACCGGGCTTTTGACCATGGGCGCCCGCTCGCGGCCCGAGCCTTCCTCGACACGCGACCTCTTCGCCTTCTTCAAGAAGGCACCGATGCTGATCCTCATGGTGCTGATGTTCGGCTTTGCCGATATTGCGGCGATCTCCGCCATGCCGGTCTATTTCGTCAAGACCGGCCACAGCCAGGCCTTTGCCGCGCTCAGCGTGACGGCGCTTGCGATCCCAACCGCATTGGCACAGCCCTTCATCGGCGTGCTGCTCGACCGGCTGCCGCGCCGCCGAGTGGCGATTTCGGCCGCCGCCGTCGCTGCCACCGGCTATCTTCTCGTGCCGTTGCTCTCTTCCGACATCGCGCTGCTGTTGATTTTTGCCTTCATCGGCGCCGCCAGCTTTGCGCTCTACACGGCCGCGCTCACCATGCTTGGCGAGGAATATCGCGGCAGCATGCTGGTCGCTGGCAGTGCCGCCTTTTCGCTCGCCTATGCGGCAGGTAGCGCCGCAGGATCCGGCGCTACCGGCGCGTTGATGAATTTCATCCATCCTGTCGCGGGCCCCACCGGCGTCGGCACCGTGCTCGTGATCTTCGCCCTTGCCTTTTCGCTCGCTGGTCGCCGCTAGATGAGGAAAGGCGTATTCCGCTCCCACTGATGGGAATCAATCACGATGAATTGGCGTCGCCCGGACTCAAAATCATCGTGATCCAGGGGCGGCGCTCAGCCGTGCAAGCGCCTCTCCGAAAACGCGTGCGGCGGGCCCGAGCGGCTCGTCGATCCGATGGGTGAGATAGCACTCGGCGCCGACCTGGCTGTTGCGGCCGAGGGCCGTCGTCGGCATGCGCACGAGGCGGCCTTCCTCGAGATCCCGCTGAACCTGCCAGAGCGGCAGCCGGCCCCAGCCGAGACCGGCCCGGATCATCGCATATTTGGTATCCTGACTGCTCACACGGCAGGTCTGCGGCGACAGCACGCCAAAATCCCGCCCCGCCGTGCGCTGCGACGGATCGGACTGCACGATCTGCAGGTAGTCGGCGAGTTCGGCGTTTTCGAGTGCGCCATCGTCGGCACTGAGCCCAAGAGGATGATGCGCAGCCACGACCGCAACGATTTGAACCGTCGAGAGCGCTTGGCGGGCGATCGCCGGATCGCGGAAATCCTCGCCAACCATGATACCGAGGGTAAAGCGGCGTTCGACGAGACCATCCAGCGGCCCGCCCAACGGCGAAACCGCGAGCCTGATGGAAACATTGGGGTAGATCGTCCGCATCTCGTTCAGCGCCGATCCGACCGTCTCGATGGGGAAGAGCGTGTCGACGATCAGCGAAAGCTCGAGCTCGATTCCCTCGCCAAGCCCGCGCGCGCGGGCCCGCATGGCGTCCACTCGCAGCAGGATGTCGCGGGCGTTGGCAAGCAGCGCCTGCCCTTCCGGTGTCAGCGCCGGCCGATGGCCCGAGCGGTCAAACAGGGCGACGCCGAGTTCCGTCTCGAGATTGGCGATCGCGTGGCTGACCGCCGACTGCACGCGCGAAAGCCTGGCGGCACCGGCACGGAAACTTCCGCTTTCGGCGATGGTAACGAAGGTCCGCATTTGATCGAGGGTCAACGCATCCAGCATGATCGATCCCATAGATCAAGTTGATGAATTTTATCTCACTACATCAGATCAAATAAAGCCACCATCTTTATCCGAACAGCAGCACTCCGTGGAAGGAAAGCCGGATGGCTAGGATACTCGTACTCTACTACTCGTCTTACGGTCACATCGAGACCATGGCGAAGGCCGTCGCCGAGGGCGCGCGGACGGCCGGCGCCACCGTCGCGCTGAAGCGCGTGCCCGAAATCGTGCCGGAAGCCGTTGCCACCAAGGCGGGTTACAAGCGCAATCAGGACGCGCCGATCGCCAAGGTCATGGAACTGCCGGACTATGACGCGATCATCATCGGCACGCCGACGCGCTTCGGCAACATGTCAGCGCAGATGAAGAACTTTCTCGATCAGGCGGGCGGCATCTGGGCGCGGGATGCCTTGGTCGGTCGCATCGGCAGCGTCTTCACCTCGACGGGCAGCCAGCATGGCGGCCAGGAATCGACGATCCTCGCCACCCATACCGTGCTTCTCCATCTCGGCATGGTGATTGCGGGCCTGCCCTACAGCTTCAAGGGTCAGATGCGCATGGACGAAATCACCGGCGGATCGCCCTATGGCGCCTCTACGCTTGCCGACGACGGCAACGGCGGCGACCGTCGGCCGAGCGCCAACGAGCTGGAAGGCGCACGTTTCCAGGGACGCCACGTCGCAGAACTGGCGGCAGCGCTGGTCGCCGGGCGTGCGCGCGTGGCGGAGCTCGCCTGATGACCACGGCCGCAATCTTCGTTCGGGAGAGGACCGATTGGGCGGGCGTGTTGACCGTCGTTGCGGCGGGCGTGGTCGCAGCGATGCAGGTCGGCAAGGGGCTGATTGCCGGCCCGCTGCTTCAGTCCGATCTCGGGCTCGACCTCTCCGCGCTCGGCTGGATCACCTCCGTCTTCGCCATCGTCGGCGTCGTCGGCGGCATGGTTGCCGGCGCGATCGTCGCGGCGGCGGGGGATCGGCGCCTGCTGGGCGCCGGGATGGCGATGTTGGCGCTCGGGTCCTTCGCCGGAGCGGCCACCCACGCCTTCACGCTGCTCCTTCTGTCGCGCATCTTCGAAGGTTTCGGGTTCCTGCTCGTCGTCGTCGCCGGGCCTGCCATCCTCATGCGTCTCGTGAGCACCGATCGCCGTGATCTCGTCTTTTCGCTGTGGAGCTGCTTCATGCCCGCGGGGATGGCGGCCGCCATGCTGATCGGACCGTTCTTTGCCGATTGGCGGTCGATCTGGTGGAGCAATGGCTTGATCACATTCGCAAGCCTGCTTTCCGTCTTCCTGGCCGTTTCGCCACCGCGAGAAACAGCCGACAGCGCCGCCAGCTTCCGGAATGATGCGGCCGAAACACTGGCAAGCCGCGGCCCGGTGCTGCTTTTCGTACTGTTTTCCCTCTTCAGCCTGATGAGCTTCACGCTTTCCAGTTTCCTGCCGATCCTGCTCGTCGAGCGCTTGAACGTTCCGCTTGCAACCGTCGGCATCATCAGCGCCGTCATCACCCTGGTGAATGTCGTCGGCAATCTCGCTGCCGGTCATATGCTGTCACGCGGCTTTGCCCGTGGACGGCTGATCGCCACCGCTGCGGTGCTGATGGGCGCATCCGGACTGTGGATCTTTCTAGGTCAGTCCGGCGACGTTCTGACCGTTGGCCTCTGCCTTCTGTTTTCGGCGATCGGCGGCGTGATTCCCGCCACGCTGATTTCATCGGTGCCGATCCTTTCGCCTCGCCCGGCGCTTGCGCCGATGGCGATGGGGCTGCTGATGCAGGGCAGCAATCTCGGACAACTTGTCGGCCCCGTCGCAGTCGGAACGGCGATTGAACTTTACGGCTGGGCCTCGGGCGCAGCCTTCATCGGTGTCGGTGCCCTTTTCTGCATTCTTCTCTCCTCCACGCTCGAACGAACTCTGCAGAGCAAGGCACAGCGGAAATGATGACCGTCACCCGTTGAGACATCGTCCCACAGAAAACCCCACCGGCCGGGACCGGTGGGGTGGCATTTCAGACGGATTGTCCGCGGATCAGACGAACTGGCTGAGGCCCGGAACCGAGGCGACAACTTCGTCGACCACTTCGTCGCCGGCCTTTTCCTTGGCGAAAGCAATGGTCTCCTTGGCGAGCGAGGTGATTTCGCCCATGCCGAGGCCCTGGCTCATCAACTGTTGGCCGAGCGCCATGACGCCGCCGCCGCCGATGGCCGACATCAGCCCGCCAAGCAGGCCGCCGCCGCCGGAACCTTCCCCGTTGTATTGAGCGATCAGTTCGGATGCGCCCGGGATCGCCTCGATCATCCTGGCAACCGGGCCGTCGGCGGCTTCGCGCTGCAGAAAACCGAGGATCATGCCGACAGCCTTTTCGGCCGTTGCCGGCTCAATGCCAACGTTTTCCGCGACGCGCGTGACCAGTTCATTCATGGACCTAACTCCCTCATTGGATTTTTGACGTTGACGTCAAGGTAAATGATCGCTTCCAAAATGACAAGCGGCGACGGCTGCCGGCGCCGGACAAACCCACGGTTTTCGGCCGGCATCTGCAGGCCTCTTTCAATGGCGTCCGGCCCACGAAAGCCCGATGGTTTCACGGCGCCGCAGGCTTGGCAAGGCGTCGAGCCGGGCACTGTTCACCCATCCGCCTTCCCGCTCCCTGGGCAGGAACAGTCTTGTTGCCGGGCGTGGCTGCACCCCCTATAACAGGAGCAAGCCACATAGCGATGACGGGCACCGGCAAAAACCGCGAACCGCCCGCTTTCATTGACGAAACGGAGATGAAGCCCACATGTTGGAAGAAGGCAAGCTCTTTATCGGCACCAGCCGCAAGCCTGATGATTCGATCAACAAGGGCGAGTATCTGGAACTCAAATTCGGCAACCGCCACGGCCTGATCACCGGGGCCACCGGCACCGGCAAGACAATCACCCTGCAGATCCTCGCCGAAGGCTTTTCCAACGCCGGCGTCCCGGTCTTCTGCGCCGACGTCAAGGGCGATCTCTCCGGTATCGGCGCCATCGGCGAGCCCAAGGACTTCATCCTGACACGCGCCGAACAGATCGGGCTGCCGACGAACCCCTACGAGTTCCAGGAATTCCCCGTCATCTTCTGGGACCTTTACGGCGAGAAGGGCCATCGCGTCCGCACCACCATGTCGGAGATGGGACCGCTGCTGCTGTCGCGGCTGATGAATGCGACTGACGCGCAGGAAGGCGTGCTCAACATCGCCTTCAAGATCGCCGACCAGGGCGGCCTGCCGCTGCTCGATCTCAAGGACCTGCAGGCGCTGCTCAACTACATGGGCGACAATGCCAGCGCGCTTTCCAACCAGTTCGGCTTCATCTCCAAGGCCTCGGTCGGCTCGATCCAGCGCGAGCTACTGATCCTCGAGCAGCAGGGCGCAGAGCATTTCTTCGGCGAGCCGGCGCTGAAGATCACCGACATCATGCGCACGACCAATGACGGGCGTGGCGCGATCTCGGTGCTGGCGGCCGACAAGCTGATGATGAACCCGCGGCTTTACGCGACTTTCCTGCTCTGGCTGCTTTCGGAACTCTTCGAGGAGCTGCCGGAAGTGGGCGACCCGGACAAGCCGAAGCTGGTCTTCTTCTTCGACGAGGCGCATCTGCTTTTCAACGACGCGCCGAAGGTGCTGATCGAACGCGTCGAACAGGTCGTGCGCCTGATCCGCTCCAAGGGCGTCGGCGTCTACTTCGTCACCCAGAACCCGCTCGACGTGCCGGATACCGTTCTCGGCCAGCTCGGCAACCGCGTCCAGCATGCGTTGCGCGCCTATACGCCGCGCGACCAGAAGGCAGTGAAGACCGCCGCCGACACCTTCCGTCCGAACCCGGACTTCGATTGCGCCACCGTCATCACCAATCTCGGCACCGGCGAGGCGCTGGTCTCGACACTCGAAGGCAAGGGCGCACCGTCGATGGTCGAGCGCACGCTCGTGCGTCCGCCGCAGTCGCGCGTCGGTCCGCTGACCGAGGCCGAGCGGCAGAAGGTGATGGACGTCAGCCCCGTCCGTGGCCTCTATGACGAAGACTTCGACCGCGAGTCGGCCTACGAGATCCTGGCGGCACGCGCCAAGAAGGCAGCCGACGCGCAGGCAGAGGCGCAGGAACAGGCCGAGCAGCAGACGACGCAAGCCAATTCCGGCGGCAGCCGCTGGACGCTGCCGGGCTTCGGCGACGACGAGCCGGAAGCGGCCGGCAAGCAGGCGCGTCCGCGCAGCTCCGGCTACCAGCGCGAGACTGTCGTCGAAGCCGCAATGAAATCGGTCGCCCGCACCGTCGCCACCCAGGTCGGCCGCGCCCTGGTGCGCGGCATCCTCGGCAGCCTCAGCCGGCGCTGACCATGACCGTGAGGGCAACGGTCCCTCGACGACGCTGAGGCGCGGCGGCCGCCGCCTCGTGCAGCGGCCGGACGGAGCATCATGCCCCTTGGAACACAAAGCCCGGCGGAAGAACCCGCCGGGCTTTTGGATTCCGATCGGAATTGAAAAATCAGGCAACCGTCAGCTTGACGTCGATATTGCCCTTGGTCGCGTGGCTATAGGGGCAAACGATGTGCGCCTTCTGGACGAGGTCTTCGAGAACCGCCTTGTCGACGCCAGGCGACGAGATCTCAAGCGCGGCATCGATGCCGAAGCCGGTGCCATCGTCGCGCGGGCCGATCCCGACGGTTCCCGTCACCTTCGTGTCTTCCGGAAGCTTTACCTTTTCCTTGCCGGCGACGAACTTCAGCGCGCCGAGGAAGCAGGCCGAGTATCCGGCGGCGAAAAGCTGTTCCGGGTTGGTGCCGCGGGCGCCGTCGCCGCCGAGTTCCTTCGGCACGGTGAGGGTGACATCCAGAACGCCATC
Source organism: Ensifer sp. B1-9 (assembly GCF_050474445.1). Lineage (NCBI taxonomy): Bacteria > Pseudomonadati > Pseudomonadota > Alphaproteobacteria > Hyphomicrobiales > Rhizobiaceae > Ensifer > Ensifer sp. B1-9. The sequence goes on along the minus strand of NZ_JBCHVG010000002.1, from coordinate 108,778 downwards.
GGCGCTCTTGGCCTGGCCAGCACGGCCACCGGTTGCGGATGCAGTGGTGCGATAGAGAATAGGCATTGGCGGTCTCCTTTGCGTTTCCGAGTGGATGCGAATTAGATATCGCAAAATTCAATTGTGCGCAAATTAATTTTGCAAATTGCATTTTTGGCGTGTTTTTGCGAAAATGCGACGATGACAGACAAGGCGACACATAACGACACCATCCCCGAGGAAGCGCTGGCGCTCGGCCAGCAACTCTGCTTCGCCGTCTATTCGGCGGCGCATGCTTTCAACCGCGCCTACAAGCCGCTGCTCGATCGTTTCGGCCTTACCTATCCACAATATCTCGTGCTGCTCGCGCTGTGGCAACAGGACGAGATGACCGTGAAGCGCATCGGCGAGGAGATCGGGCTCGATTCCGGAACGCTGTCCCCGCTTCTCAAACGCCTGGAGGTGGCCGGATATGTCGCGCGCCAGCGCGATCCGGGTGACGAGCGCCAGGTGATCGTCCGCCTCACGGAAAAAGGCCGCGACCTCAAGAGCGAGGCCTTCGGCATTCTCATGGATATCGGCAAGGCTTCAGGCTGCAGCCTGCAAGAAGCGGGCGAAATCCGGGAAACGTTGCATCAGTTGACGCGGCAGCTCAATTCCGGTCACGACGCGGACTGACAGCAGCGGGAATAGCGAACGCATCCACCGCATGAGCGATGGGACGCAGTGAGCGACGATGCCTGCGGTCTCAGATGACGAGGATCGGCGCCTTGCCGCGCACGCGATCGTAAAGGTCCATGACATCCTGGTTGAGCATGCGTACGCAGCCGGACGAAACGGCCTTGCCGATCGACTTCCATTCCGGCGTTCCGTGAACGCGATAAAGCGTGTCCTGACCATTCTGAAAGATGTAGAGCGCGCGCGCACCCAAGGGGTTGTTGAGACCCGGCGCCATGCCGCCGTTCTTGGCCGAATAGGGTTTCAGATGCGGCTGGCGGGCGACCATGCTGTCCGGCGGGGTCCAGCGCGGCCACTTCTGCTTCCACTGGATGACCCCGCGGCCCGACCAGGCGAACCCTTCGCGACCGAGGCCGACGCCATAACGCAGCGCCCTGCCGCCCGGCTGGATCAGATAGAGGTAGCGGTCGCCGGTATCGACGACGATCGCTCCCGGCTGCTCGCCGAAGGGATCGCTAACCTCCTGGCGATAGAAACGCGCGTCGATCTGGCGGAAGGGAATGGCCGGCACCTGGTAACCGCCGTCGTTTACGGAGGCATAGATGTCGTCGACGTAGAGGTCCTGCGGCGGAAGGCCGGTCGGCAGCGGCCCTGGACCATCCTGCCTCTCATAGATGCCTTCGGCGCGCGGATCGGTAAAGCGTCCCTCGAGCGCGGGATTGCGGAACACCGGCGCCGTCTCATAGCGGAAGACATCCGTGTTCATCGAGGAGGTGCAGCCTGCAAGACCGGCGGAGGCAAGCGCCAATCCGGACGAGCGGAGAAACTGACGACGGGAGAGGAGGACTGAAGAGGACATCGAACTCTGGAGGGCTTGAGTGCGGCCTGAGGAGTGCTGCATGAAATTGCTTAATGAAATGCTACGCACAGCCCCTCGAAATGGGGCGATGCTTGCATCTGCGGCTGGACCGAAGCTTGCGTCGCGGCGTGAAACGGAGAGAACTCAAACGCTGTGGACGTTAAAACGCGGCTGGCGCATCAGCGTTTCAAAATCAGGCGCGGCGAGCGGCCGGCTGAAGAAATAGCCTTGGATCTCGTCGCAACCGCTCTGGCGCAGAAACTCGACCTGGGCCTGGTTTTCCACACCTTCGGCGATGACGCGCAGGCCGAGGTTTTGGGCAAGCGAGATGATCGCCGCGGTGATTGCGTTGTCGTCGAGATCGACTGGAATGTCGGCGACGAAGGACCGATCGATCTTCAGGCGGCGCACCGGGAAGCGCTTCAAGGCGCTGAGGCTCGAATAGCCGGTACCGAAATCGTCGATTGCCAGGTGCACGCCGATCGCCTGCAGTTCGTGCATGGTGGCGATCGCGCCTGGCACGTCCTGCATGATCAGGCTTTCCGTAAGCTCCAGTTCGAGACAGCAGGGCTCAAGCCCGGTTTCGGCAAGAATGGCCGCCACGTGGCCGGCCCAGTTGCGCTCGCGGAACTGGCGCGCCGAAACGTTGACGCTGACGATCAGCGGTGGCAGGCCGGCATCCTGCCAGGCCTTGGCCTGGCGGCAGGCGGCACGCAGCACCCAGTCGCCGATCGGCACGATCAGCCCTGTTTCTTCGGCGAGCGGAATGAACTCGGCCGGCGAGACCGTGCCCCGCTCGGGGTGACGCCAACGCAGCAGCGCTTCGGCTGCGAAAACGCGGCCATTCGCAAGGTTCATCTGCGGCTGGAACTGCAGGAAGAACTCGTCACGCGCCAGTGCCCTGCGCAGTTCCTCCTGCTGGCGCAGCTTTTCGTGCGCCTTGGCAGCCATTTCCTCCGTGAAGACCTGCAGATTGTTGCGACCGAGCTCTTTGGCCCGATACATCGCCATGTCGGCATTGGCGAGCAGCTCGCCAACCGCCTTGCCCTGATTGGGAAAGCAGGCGACCCCCATGCTACAGGTGACCTGCAAGCTCCGGCCCTCGATCTCCATCGGGGCGGCGATGGCGCGGCGAATATCCTCAAGCCTCGCCAGTACGACGTCACGCTCGCAGGGAAGGCCGTTCAAGAGCAGGATGAACTCGTCGCCACCGACACGCACGACCATGTCGGACTTGCGCACCGACGAACGCATGCGCGATGCCGTGACCTTCAACAGTTCATCGCCGGCCGCATGGCCGAGCGTGTCGTTGACCAGTTTGAAATTGTCGAGGTCGAGGAAGGCGAGCACCGCCCATTGACGGGTGCCACGCAGGGCCTCCAGCGCCTCGGCGACCTGCTCCTCGAACAGCGCCCGGTTCGGCAGGCCCGTCAGCGCATCATGATGCGCCATGAAACTGATACGGTCCTCTGCCTGCTTGCGCTCGATGGCTATACCCGCCAGATGCGCCGCCATTGCGATCAGTTCCTTCTGCCCATCGTCGGGAACGCCGACGGAGCCGGAATAGAGCGCGAAGGTACCAAGCACCTTGCGGTCGCGCGAATGGACCGGCGTCGACCAGCAGGAGCGGAAACCATAGGGACGAACGAACTCGCGATAGTCGTCCCAGAGAGGATCGGCGAGAATATCCGAGACGATCACCTGCTCGCCGCGCCAGGCGGCGGTACCGCAGGAGCCCATGCGAGGACCGATCTCGATACCATGGATAGTCGCACAATAGGCCTCGTCGAGGCTTGGTGCTGCGCCGTGGGAGAGATAGCGGCCATCGGCCGACAACAACAGCACCGACCCTTTGATCCCGGGCATCAGCGCCTCGATCAGCAGGATCATGTCCCGGAAGAACTCGTCGAGCGGCCGGCTGTTGGCGATCATCTCCAGGAGGCGGGCTTGCCCTTCGAGCAGGCGCTCGGCGGCCTTGCGGTCGGAGATGTCGCGCGACACGCCGACCACGCCGACGATCTTGCCGCGCTTGTTGCGCAGCGGCACCTTGGAGGTCATCAGCCAGCGGTCGCGGCCCTTGCTGACGATCGCCCGTTCCTCGATGCCGAAAATCGGCTCGCCGGTCTCGATGACGCGGCGCTCGATGTCGGCGATCGCCTTGGCCATATGCGGCGGATGGAGATCGAAGTCGGTCTTGCCGACGATGTCATTCAGCGCCTCCAGCCCGTTGTCGGCAATGGTGACCTGATTGGCGATGAGGAAGCGCCCCTCGACATCCTTGGCATAGATGTAGTCCGGCACATGGTTGATCATCGTTTCCAACCAGTAGTGGCGGTCGGCGATGTCGGGTTCGGCCGGAAAAATGCGCGCAACTTCTTCGGCCAACCGGTGGCTGGCATCGATCAGGCGACGTGTATCCTCATTGCCGCCGCCGTTTAAGGCGGCGTATCGCGGATTGCGGGACGTGTTTTTCGCCAAGCAGCCCTCCCGACGCGTTTCGTCACGTCGCTGGTCGATCTTTCCCCACTTCACGTTAGACGAGCAAGAGTTAGCCCTTCCTAAATAACTTGTAGAAAAATCGTGTAGAGGTTGCAATCTCGAAGTCGCGCCAAGGGAAAGCGACCGGCATGGCGACCGTCGCGAAGATAGGTCGACGATGGGCAGCTTGGCCTATCAAAAGATTTCATGCGTGATATCAGCGGCATCGGCTTCCGCCCTCCCGCGCGCTTGCCTAAGACAGGGGCACGACAACGACGGGAGGAGTTCGACATGCTGACGATCTACGGGGTCTATCGCTCGCGCGCATCGCGCAACTATTGGATGGCGCGGGAGCTCGGCATCGCCTTCAAGTCCGTGCCGGTCATCCAGGCGCGCCGGGTCGCCGATCCGCTTGCCGCCGATGCGCCCATCAACACCAAGTCGCCGGCCTTCCTCGCCGTCAACCCGATGGGGCTGATCCCGGCGATCGACGATGACGGCGTCGTGCTGACGGAATCGCTTGCCAACAATCTCTATCTCGCGCGCAAATATGGCGGCCCGCTGGCGCCGGCCGATATCCGTGAAGAAGGACTGATGGGCAACTGGACGATGTGGGCGGCGACCGAGGTGGAACCGCATGCCGTGCAGATCGTCCTGACCTACGACTACGGCAACGAAGAAACGGATGAAGGCAAGGCAACGATCGCGAGATGCGCCAAGGCGCTCGGTAAGGTATTTGCCCGCATGGAGACCCACCTCGATGGACGCGACTATCTGGTCGGCGATCGCTTCACCGTGGCCGATCTTAATCTCGCAGAGGTCTTCCGCTACACCATGAGCCAGAAGCAGCTTTTCGCGAGATATCCGCGCGTGGCCGCCTGGCTTGCCCGTTGCCATGACCGGTCAGCGTTCAAGGCGATGATGGACGTGCGCCTGGCGGAAGCGGAATAGGCCGCCGGGAACGGCTCGACGGCTCTCCGGGTATCGTCAAGTCATGGTCGCTGCGTCAAAGCGAACACGCGGCGCCCTGAGATCGAGCAGGCGCATGCCCTCTTCCACCTCGTCACGAACCCAGCGCTTGAAGGCGGCTGCGGCTTTGCTTTCCCGCCGGGATGGCGAGCTGACGAAATAGTGGCCGTAGCCCGTCTCGACACGAATGCCGAAGGGCACGACCAGACTGCCCTGGCTGATCGCGAAACCGGCCAGCGTCTGCCAGGCGAGCATGACCCCCTGCCCCGAGATCGCCGCGTCGAGCACCAGCGACGCCTCGTTAAACGTGTGGCGCACGCTCATTTCGGCGCCGGAGAGGCCGACTTCGCGAAGCCACACCTCCCAGCTGAACATCGAGTGACCGTCGATCACGGCAGGGAGCTTTAGAATATCTGCAGGTATGCGCAGATTCTCCGCCATGGACGGCGAGCAGACGGGAAAGACCTCCTGCTGCAACAGCAGTTCGGATTTCACGCCAGTCCATTCGCCCGAGCCGACACGGATGCCGACATCCACATCGGACGTGTCGAGATTGACGAGCTTCGTCGTGGCATCGATGCGCAGGCGAATGTCGGGGTGGCGCTCGGCGAAACGGTTGAGCCGATAAACCAGCCAGCGGGCGGCAAAGACCGGCGCCACCGAGATCGTCAACACGGACTCGTCGCGCCGCCGCGCCGAAGCCACCGCCTCCGCCAGCTCCTGAAAGGCGTTGCTGAGGCGTGCGAGGAACCGCTGGCCAAAGTCGGTCGGGACGAGGCCCCGCGACGTTCGCTCGAACAGGACGCGGCCGAGCTGGACCTCCGCCTTGGCGATCTGCTGGCTGACGGCGCCGGAGGTCACGCCGAGTTCCTCTGCCGCTGCGGCGAGCGAGCCCAGACGACCGGCAGCTTCGACGGCGCGCAGTCCGTTCAGATGGACGGCATTCAGATCTCTCATATAGTTTTTCTAAACTCGTTCGGTACCATTCTCAATTGAAAAGAGAGCGGGACAGGCAGATCATCCAACGATCGAAAGGATGGTCCGCCATGTTGAAGCTTCTCTCGATGTTGACCGCATTCGCCACTTCGGAAAATCGGAAGCAGGATACGCCACTGGCCTGGGCGCGGGACCCGCTGCAGCACCCGGATCTCGAGCGCATGGACGAACGCGAACTCGGTGATCTGCCCTTCCCCGGCTGGCCCTGGCCCCGCGCGGCCGAATGCGCCGGCGACTGCCTGCAGGCCGGGGGCCGGTGACAAACAAGAAGGGCCTTGTGATAGGCTGACGGGATGACCGAGGACCTCGACCGCAATTTCGCGCGCATCGTCAAGCTGGCGGAAGCCGCCGGCCTGCCGGAGGTTTCGGTCGGCACCTCCTACGGCACGCCGGCGCTGCTGGTGAAGGACAAGAGCTTCGCGCGCATGAAGGATGGCGACACGCTCGTCGTCATGTGCGCGCTTGAGGAAAAAGAAATGCTGCTGGAACTCGATCCGCGGCTCTATTTCGAGACGGACCACTACAGGGGCTGGCCCGCCATGCTCGTCCGACTGTCGGAGATCGACGATGAAAGCCTGACCGGGCGGCTGGTTGCCGCCTGGCGGGAAAAGGCGCCGAAGAAGCTTTCTGCAGGCTTGGGCGGCTGAAATCGGCACTTCTTCGCGTGAGCGCGACATCGGCCGGCACCCTTCGGTGTCAAGCCTGCCCGCCGACCTTTTCGATCAGGCAGCCTTTGCCGTCGACATCCGGGGCGAAAATCTCGATGCTGCAGGCGACGCGATCGGATGATGCGGCCTTCCATTTCAGAGCCAGCGCCTATACCGGTGGAAACGATAGCCGCACAGGTGTTCTTCCATGATCGTTCGCGACCGCCCCAACCTTCTGAAACTGTTCTTCATCCTCAGGGGATCGGTAATTCAGCGGATATTTCCGCAGGTATTGTTCGTCTTCGGACTTTCCGCCTTCGTCGTCTGGGCACACCGCTTCGATCCGCAAATCGTGCCGAGCGTCAACAGCGGCCCGTTCGCACTGCTCGGTATCGCGCTTTCCGTGTTCCTCGGCTTTCGCAACAATGCCTGCTACGACCGCTGGTGGGAGGCGCGAAAGGATTGGGGGCAACTGATCTTCACGTCACGCGATCTTGCCCGCCAGACGCTGATCCTGGACGAGGCGGACGAGACATCGGGGAAAGCGGCGCGGCGGCGCCTGCTCAATCTGACGATCGCGTTTGCCCACGCCCTGGTCTGCCACCTGCGGCCGGGCCACCATGCCACCAGGACGCTCGCGCGGATGCCCGACGATCTGGTTCCCGGCTACACAGCGAGCCGCAATCCGCCGGATTTTCTGTTGCGCGAGATGGGCCGCAACCTTGCCGGTCTGCGTGCTTCCGGCACGGTCAGCGATTTTCAGTGGACACTGCTGGACGGTACGGTCGGCAAGATGTCGGCGACGCTCGCTGCGTGCGAAAGAATCCGCAACACGCCGGTGCCCTTCGGCTATACGCTGCTTCTGCACCGCACCGCCTATCTTTTCTGCTTCCTGCTGCCCTTCGGCTTTGCCGATGCGCTCGGCTGGGCGACGCCCTTCGTCACCGCACTGGTTGCCTATACGTTCTTCGGCCTCGACGCGCTTGGCGACGAGTTGGAGGAGCCGTTCGGCGTCCTGCCGAACGACCTGCCGATCGTGGCACTCGCCGAAACGATCGAGATCAACCTGCGCGAGGCGCTCGGAGAAGCCGACCTTCCGCCCCTGCCGCAACCGAAGAACTACATGCTGATGTGACCAGAGCCGCCCGCGGCCTAGAGCGCGGCACAAAGCGGCCGCGCACCTTTGTGCGACCTGTCAGAGCTTGACCGCCGCCAATACCCGGGCAACGGCCGGACGCGCCGTCATGCGATTGCGGTGATCCAGCACTTTCGGAAAAAGGGCGGGGTCGACGCCATCTGCTTCCAGCCAGCCGGCAATGGTGAAAAGGTAGGGATCGGCGATGGAATAGGCCTCGCCCATGACGAAGGGCCCTTCGAACATTCTGTTCTCGATCAGTTCGAAGCAGGCCGTCATGTTGGATGCGACCTTGGCCTTCATCGCCTCGTGCGCGGCGGGATCGTCCGCCCAACGCGCACCACGGCGACCATGGGCATGGGCGACATGCACCGTAGAGCATAGATAGTTCATGAACGACTGCAGCTGGGCAAAAGCAAACGCATCACCCCTTGGCGCCAGGTTCGCCGCCGGATGCGTCTCAGCGATATAGGTGAGGATCGCCGGCGTTTCGGTGACGACGCCGCGGCCGGTCAAGAGCGCCGGCACCCGGCCCTTCGGGTTTACCGCGAGATAATCGGGCTTGGTCTGTTCGGCGGTCGAGAAATCGACGCGGCGCGCCTCGTAGTCAGCACCAGCCTCCTCCAGCGCGATATGCGAGGCCAACGAGCAGGTCCCCGGTGCATAGAACAATTTCAACACTTTAACTCTCCTCTGCGGTCAGGTGGATCGGATGACTTAGCGTCGATCGAGCCGAGCAAACAGTATCAATACTCGCGAATTGAAGCGAATTCGGGCGAAGTCCAACGGGTTTTCTCCGCTCCTATCCCCGCGCGCGGCCCGCAGAAGAACGGATGTCACCCGGATTGACAAGCGGGAACGGATTTCAATAGAACGTCACTGTTACGTTATAACATTATTCGGAGTTACTTATGAAGACGCTCTTTTCCACCTTCATCGCCGCCAGCCTGTTTGCCGCCGCTGCGACACCCGCCTTTTCCCATGGCGCATGGATCGGCGAACGTTGGGGAACGCTCGCCGTCATCTACGGCCACGGCCCGGCGGACGAAGCCTATGATCCGGCCAAAGTAAAATCGGTCTTGGCGCTTGGCGAGGACGGCAAGGCGCTGCCGGTGACGATCGTGCCCGCCGACAACCACGCCTCACTGAAACTCGGCGGCGAACCCGCAATCGTCGCTCTCGAGTTCGACAACGGCTATTGGAGTGAAGGCGCTGACGGCAAATGGGTGAACAAGCCGAAGAACGAAGTTCCCGGCGCCAAGCAGGCGAGCCATTCCGTCAAATACAGCATCGCGCTGGTGCATGCGCATGGCAGCCTGCCGGACTTCCCGGCACAGCCGCTGCAGATCGTTGCTCTCGACAACCCCATCGGCCTGAAGCCCGGTGAAAGATTTCGCGTCCGCCTCCTGCTCGACGGCAGGCCGCTCGAAGGCAAGGAAATCACGCTGGACTACGCCGGACTGCCCGAGCTCGTCTCCGAAAAGACGGACGCGAATGGTGAGGCAGAAGTGACGCTGCGCAATGCCGGCGTCAACATCCTCGCCGTCAGCCACGCGATTCCGCTCGAAGGTAACGCCGCAGCCGACAAGAAGGGGCTGACGGCCACGCTGACCTTCGTCGCCGAGCCGCACGTGCACGAGTAGACCCGCCTCCCCGGTCATGCCGCAGCTCAGCTAGAACATCCACCCTCTGCTTGAGGGCGGCGTGAAGGATTGAACCGCGCATCGGTCCCGAGGATGACGTGCGGAGGCGTTCAGAAGCCACATACTCGGCCCGGCAGGTTATTCCCGCCGGGCCGTTTTCGGTCAGGCAACGAACGCCTCGCCGCAACCGGGCACATCTTCCAGGCGATGGTAGACGGGTATGCCGCGCTCGCGGGCAATGCGCACATCGTTGTCGGCTCCCTTGCTGTCACCCGGCAAGCGCAGCACAGCATCGCAAAGCGCCAGCAGGCGTCCGGCCACCGGGTGGAAGATTTCCTCGTAGAGCTCATCCCCGACCCGCTCGCCGCCCGCCGCATTCCACACCGGCAGCGCCACCCATTCACCGATCATCGGCACGTGCCCGGCTTTAAACAGCGCATAGGACGGCTCTTCCAGCCGCCTCAGGTTGGCGGCCATCTTGTCCGGATCGTCTCCCGTTCCCGAGCGATAGGGGCCCGCGATCAAAATCAGCATGATTTTCTCCACATTTTTGCACGAAATATCCAGATCATTCTGGATATTTCACGATATTTCGTGCAATATCGTGAAGAGTCAAGGAGGCATTCATGCTGACAACACAGAGACGGGCTTTGATTTCGGCACGCCTGACGCGCGACGGCGAGATCGTCGCCAAGCGTCTGGCGGACGAGTTGAACCTCTCGGAAGACACGATCCGGCGCGATCTCCGCGAAATGGCCGCGGAAGGTTTGTTGAAGCGCGTACATGGCGGCGCGCTGCCGCTGGTGCCGGCGCTACCGAACTTTACGGCACGGCAGGAGATCGCCGGCGACGTCAAACGTCGGCTTGGGCGCAAGGCCGCGGCGATGATCGAGGCGGGCCAGACGATCTTTCTCGACGGCGGTACGAGCAATGCGGAAATCGCGCGGGCACTGCCACGGGAGATGCGGCTGACCGTGGTCACCCACGCCCCGACAATCGCCGCCGAGCTCGAACGCCACGAAGCCGAAGTGATCCTCGTCGGCGGTCGGCTCTACAAGCATTCGATGGTTGCTACGGGAGCGGCCCCCTTGGCCGCCATCGCCGACATTCGGGTCGACCTGTTCTTTCTCGGCGTCACCGCCATTCATCCCGTCCATGGCGTCTCGACCGGCGACTTCGAAGAGGCGGCCGTCAAGCGCACGGTCCTAAAGCAGGCCGCAGATACCTATGTGCTCGCGACGCCTGAGAAATTCGGCGCGGTCTCGCCACACCGCGTGGCTGGGATCGCCGATCTGGCCGGCTTCATCGTGGCTGAGGAAATCGAGAAAGGGGTGTTCGCGCCCTATGACGACGCGAACATCGCGGTGATCAGAGCCTGATGTCGCCGACGGATTGACCCGACCGGGACGCTCGCAGACGCAGGAGCCGAGGTCCTCGGCTCCAACATCTCAGGCGGCGAAAGCCTCAGTCACCCTGACATCGCCGACATGGATGCCGTTCCAGTTCCGCATCGAGTGATTGGCCTGCGCCATCAGGGCCGCATGCAGCTCCGGCTCGTCGCGGAAGAAGCGGGCAAGCGTTGCCGCAACCATGGCCTCTGCCGCCCGCGTCGTGCCGTCCTCGCATTTCAAGGCAATCGCAATGCCCTTCTCCGGAATGGCTGCGCAGAAGACACCCTCGGCGCCGGTCTTGGCGAAGATGCGGCCGGGCGCCGTTTTCATGAGCCGCGTGCAAGCACGCTTGGTGCCGGCAACGAAAAAGGGCTCGGCCATGCAGGCGTCGATCAGCCGCTTGGAGGCGCGCGCACGCTCCGGCGCGAGACCGGCGCCGGTCGCCATCTTCGCAAAGCCGTGCGCCAATCCCTTGAGCGGCACGGCATAGGTCGGGATCGAGCAGCCATCGACGCCGCAATTGTCCTTGGCGAGGATCGCACCCGTCAGGCTTTCCATCGTGCCACGGATTTCCCGCTGCAGCGGATGGTCGTAGCCGACATAGCCCTTTACTTCGGTGCCCGAATGGCAGCAGGCGCAGATGAAGCCCGCGTGTTTGCCGGAGCAATTGTTGTGAAGCGCGGTCGGCGCAACGAGGCTGCGGGCCTGGGCGATCAGCGTCTTCTGGTCGGACGACCAATGGGCGCCGCATTCGAGCGCCGAGACATCACGGCCGGCGGCCGCGAGCATCTTGGCGGCAAGCTCCACATGCTCCGGCTCACCGGAATGCGACGAACAGGCAAGCGCCAGTTCCCTGTTGCCGAAGCCGTAGGTGTCAGCGGCGCCGCTTTCCATCAATGGCAGCGCCTGCATTGCCTTGCAGGCCGAGCGCGGGAAGACGGCGGTGTCGGTATCGCCGAGCGAAAAGACGGTGCGGCCGTCGCCATCGACGGCGATCACGAGGCCGCGATGGCGGCTTTCGACGAGGCTTCCACGGGTGACTTCGACGAGAACGGGATTCGACATGCCTTGCCCTCAAATATCCGAAATTGCTCCGTGCATTTAACAGGATTCCAGCGACAGGAAACGGAGTTTTCATGAAATTCGCCCGCAGGCTCGCCGCCCTCTTTCTGGTCATCTACCTGTTGCCGGCGCTGGCCTCGGCCGGCTGGTGGTACATGCAGGATCGGCCGCAAAGCTGGCGCGATGCCGATTGGTCCTCGGCCGGCATCCTGCCAAAGGCCGCGGAAAGCGCCGATGCGGCCGTCTACGTCTTCTCGGCAACGACCGGCGGCATGAAGGGCGCTGTTGCCAGCCACGCGTGGATCGTGACTAAGGAACAGGGCGCCGCCTCCTACAATCGCTACGACAAGGTCGGTTGGGGCAAGCCGATCCGCCAGAACGCCTATCTGCCTGACGCCCGCTGGTATTCCAACGAACCGCGGCTGGTCGTCTCCGTGACCGGCACCGAAGCCAGCCGACTGATCCCGAAAATCGAGGCGGCCATCGCCGGCTATCCCTATGCCTCGCCCGGCGGCTACCGAATCTGGCCAGGCCCGAACTCCAACACGTTCGTCGCCCATGTGTTGCGCTCCGTGCCGGAACTCGGCGCGGTGCTGCCGCCCGACGCCGTCGGCAGGGATTATCTGCCCGAGGGCAAACTGTTCCAGATCGATGCCGATGGCCGCGACATGCACGCAACGCTTTATGGTGTGGCCGGCATTTCGGCCGGGGCGCGCAGCGGCCTCGAGCTACATTTCTTCGGCCTCGTCGCCGGTTTCGATTTTGCCAGACCTGGCATCAAGATCCCGGCACTTGGGCGTTTCGGGGTCTGATCTGCAAGCTTCGCCATATCTGGAGGCCCGGAAGCGGAATGCCGGAAATGGAAAAGGGCCGCCCGAGGCGACCCTTCCATGAGTTCTGGCCAAGTGAGTGGCCCGGGCTTTAGGCCCGAAGGAAGGCGGGGATCAGGCCGAGGGCTGCCTCGACGTGTTCACCTCTCCCATGCCCTTCACCAAGACCGAAATCTCATTAGACATTGGACCACCTTCCTTTCTGTTCGTTGCTGATGAATTGAAGGTAAGCGATCCGTCTCCAATTACAAGACCGACGATAGTCGGAGATCGCCGCAATCCTCGCGATCACATGAACCTGATGATCGGCGCGATCACAGGGGCCTGATGACCGTTCCGATCACAGGGACATGATGATCTTGCCGATATGGTCGCCGCCCTCCATCTGGCGATGGCTGTCGGAAACCGCGCTGAAGGGCAGGACCGAATGGATGATCGGCGCAACCTTGCCCGCCTCCAGCAGCGGCCAGACCTTCTCCCTAAGGCCGTCGCGGATCGCCTGCTTCTCCGCCGCCGTGCGCGGGCGAAGGGCCGAGCCCATGACATGGAGCCGTTTCGTCAGGATCGGCGCGATGTTCGCCCCTTCGACCTTGGCGCCGCCGAGGAAGGCGATGATCGACAGGCGTCCGTCTTTCGCAAGCGATGCAATGTTACGATCGAAGTAGCGCCCGCCAACCATGTCAAGGATGACGTCGACGCCGCGTCCGCCTGTTTCCTCGAGCGCGACGACCTTGAAGTCCTCGTCGCGATAGTTGATCGCGCGCTTGGCACCCAGCGCCTCGCAGGCCCGGCATTTCTCGGCGCTGCCGGCGGTGACGAGAACCTCGGCACCAAAGGCCTTGGCGAGTTGGATCGCCGTCGTGCCGATGCCGCTCGAGCCACCATGGACGAGGATCGTCTCGCCCGCCTTAAGGCCGGCCATGTCGAAGACATTGGCCCAGACGGTGAAGAATGTTTCCGGCAGGGCGGCCGCCTTCACCGCGTCATAGCCCTTCGGCCAGGCGAGCGCCTGGGTCGCGGGCACTGCCGCATATTCCGCATAGCCGCCGCCATTGGCGAGCGCGCAGACCTTGTCGCCGATCCGAAAGCCCTCGGCTCCCTCGCCCAACGCCACGATCTCGCCCGCCACTTCGAGCCCGAGGATCGGGCTTGCGCCCGGCGGCGGCGGATAGTCGCCCTTGCGTTGCAACACATCGGGACGGTTGATGCCGGCCGCCTCCACCTTAACGAGGATATCGCCGGGCTTGACGTCAGGCAACGGCCCCTTCTTCAGGACCATGTTTTCCGGTCCGCCCGGAGCCGGAAGATCGACGAAATTCATTTCTGACGGAAGGGACATGGCATCACCTCATGCTCGCTGATGTGCCACATCTAGCGCCGGCAATGCGTCGCGGAAAGAACTTCCTTCGAATCGATAGAGCTGCCTTCAGCCGACAAAGGCGAGTATGTGTTCGGCCACAAGGACGGGGCTCTCCCAATGCGGGTTGTGGCCGTGTCCGTCCAGCGTGATCGAGCGGGCCGAGCCGAGGGTGGCGGCAAGCTGCTGGCGATGCCCGGCATCGAAAAGCGGATCCTCGCTGCCGGCGATCGCAAGCACCGGCATCCGCAGTTGCCGCGCACTGGCGCGCAGGTCCGTGGCTGCAAGGCCGTCTAGGATGGTGCGCCACATTCGGGTCGGTATGTCCGCGGCCTCGTCGCGCATGTAACCCAGAAATTCGCCATCGACCGGACGGCTGCAGGCGTGCCAGCTGTCGAAGAATGCATTGTCCCGATGAAGCGGATCCTTCAGCGCGCGGATCGCCTGCGCCGTCGGATTGGTCGCGTCGAGCCCGGGTTGCAGGGTGCCGGACAGCAGGACGAGCGCGCGGACCAGATCCGGCCGCAGGGCGGCAAAGGCGATTGCTGTCATCGCCCCCATGGAATGGCCGACGACAACGACGTCGTTTAGCGCCAGCCGGCCTGCCAGGCAATCGAGGTCCCGAGCGAAATCGGCAACAGTCGCCCCCTGCCCCGCGTGCGAGGCGCCGTGTCCGGCAAGATCGGGAATGATGAGGCGACGGCCGGGCAGATGGGGCACAATTAGCGAGAAACTGCGACTGCTGTCAGAATAGCCGTGCAGAAGCAACAGCACCGGACCTTCGCCCTGATCGACATAGGCGAACTGACGCCCGCCAGGCAGTTCGAGCCGCCTCTTCAGTGAAGCCCAGTGCTGTTGGTCGATGCCGGTCACAGCCCGAGCGCGGCCTTGACCGCGGCAGAACCCGGCTGCCCATCGAATGTCGTCACGCCGGCGAGCCAGGCGTCGAGCCGCTGCGGTTCCTCCTTGATCGCCTTTTGCCCGGCCTCATCCGGCGCCAGCCCATCGTTCATCAGGTACCCCATGCCGCGGTTCTCGAAGTCGACGTCGAACACCAGATTGTTGAGGAGTTTCGCCACGTTCGGGCACTCCTGCAGGTAGCCTTTGCGCACCTGGGTCGAAACGGTCGCCGCGCCAAAATCCGGCCCGTAGAACTTGTCGCCGCCGGTCAGATACTTGATCGAGAGCGCCGTGTTCATCGGATGTGGCGCCCAGCCCTGAAACACGACGAAAGATTTGCCGCGAACGCGGCGGGTGACCTCCGCCAACATCCCCTGTTCGCTCGATTCGACCACTTCCCAGCCATCGAGACCGAGACTCGGATCCTTGATCGCATCGAGCATCAGCTGATTGGAGCCCGGCTCGATGCCGTACATCTTCTTCTCGAACCTGTCGGCGAAGGTCTTCAGGTCGGCGAAGTCCTTGACGCCAGCGTCCCAGACATAATCGGGCACGGCGAATGTATATTTCGCGCCCTTGAGGTTGGTGCGCACGGTCTCAACCGAACCGTCGTCCTTGTAGGGCTTGTAATAGCTCACCATCGCCGGATCCCAATAGCCGAGAAAGACGTCGAGATCGCCGCTACGCAGGCTGGTGTAGATGACATCGATGCCGAGCAGCTTGCTCTCCGGCTCATAGCCAAGCGCCTTCAGCACCGTCAGCCCCACGCCCGTGGTGAAGGCCAGGTCGTTCCACCCGGGCTCTGCGAGCCGCACGCGTCGACAGGCTTCGGGGTCGCCGGCAAGGACCGGGCTGGCGGCGGCAATGAGCGCAACGGTGGACATCAAAAGTTTCATGCCTGGCATCGCATCCTCCGTATTGTCCCTGGGGACTAAAAATTGACCCATGGGTCAACAATTGATCTTTCCGGAAAGTTTGTCAATGTGAGAATCGTTTGGAGAGGCCTATGCGACTGACAAAGATAAGCGAGATCAGGCGGCGCGAGCTGCGCCGGGCTGCCTTCGAGGTGCTGCAAAAAGAGGGCATGGCCGGCGCGACGCTGGAGAAGGTGGCAATGCATGCCGGCGCCTCCAAAGGCATCGTGCTGCATTATTTCGCCAACAAGCAGGAGCTCTTCGAACATGCGATGCGCGAGGCGAATGCCGCGCTGAAGGAAGCGGTAGTCGAACGGCTGAACCGGGCGCGCACGCCCCGCGAGCGGCTAGAGGCAATCATCGAGGCGAATTTCGAAGACCGCTTCTTCCAGCCCTCGGTCTGCCACGCCTGGCTTTCGCTCTGCGCGGAGGTGCCACGCGAGCCGCAGTTCGCCCGCATCCAGAAGGTCATTCACGCCCGTATGCGCTCGAACCTTCTCTCCGCCCTGGCGCATCTCCTGCCGCCAGACGAATGCGAGGCCGCGGCGCTCGGCATCACCTCGCTGATCGATGGGCTATGGCTGCGGCTCGGTTTGCAATCAGGCGGGCTGACGCGCGACGTAGCGCTCGCGCAGATGCGTGACTATCTCGCCCACCGCCTGCCCGCTAAGGCGACCTGAACGGTTCTTTGTTTAAGCTTCAACCGCCGATCGCGTCCATGACGAGCCCGGCTTCGCTGGCCTTGGCGCGGGACTTGATTTCGGCGATACGGGCGCTGACGACCTGGGCGTCGGAAAAGACGAAGCCTTCCGGCAGCCCGAGCACCGCGATCGAGCAGCGCATCAGCGGAAATTCCTTCGGCGAGCCGTCGCGGCCATAGCCGCTGATGCACCCTTCCGCCTGATGCTCCGGCGAATAGAGCTGGCGCACGTCGGAACGGAAGTCATCGAGCAGGCGGTTCAGCACCGCCTCCAGTTCCTCGACCGTACAGCCGCTGACGCCGACGAAGAAATCATCGCCGCCGACATGGCCGAGGAACTTTTCCTCGCCGATGAAGTGCCGGCGCAAGAGCGCGGCGAAGAGCGTGATCGCGAGATCGCCTTTCTGGAAACCGTAGGTGTCGTTGAAGGGTTTGAAGTCGTCGAAGTCGCAATAGCAAAAGTAACGCGCCTGATCGCCGTCGAGGATCGCGTCCTGGACGTAGTCGCGGATGGCGCGGTTGCCGGGAAGCCCCGTCAACGGATTCTGCTCCTGCGCCATCTTCAGCTGCTTTTCGTTGATGATCTTCAGAAGCGACGAAGCCGAGAGCGTGCCGGCATAGCGCATGTTCTCCGTCAGAATCAGACAATCGCTGCCGTCCATGCCGGCAAAGATCTTCAGCATCTCGTCCGCGGGCGTATCGAGATCGGCGATCGGCGCCGGGCTGACGAAATGCGAGATCCGCCGCTGGTAGATCCTGTTCTTCAGGAGATCGCGGCCGAAGGGGTGATAGATCAGCTCCTTGACGTGATATTCGTGCAGGATGCCGCGCGGTTCGCCATTGGCGTTGAGCACCGGGAAAAAACCCTGGCGCGGGTTCCGCCGGAAGAGATCGAAGACGGAATCGAGCTCGTCGCTTTCGCGCACCGTCGGGAGCTGCTCGATCTGCTTGCGGATCAGGATGCCGTCAAGCGAGGACGAGGAGCGTCTGCCGCTCACGCTCTGATCGAGATGCGGATAGGCCGGCAGAAGCTCGCTGAGATGTGTCGTCGGCCGGGCGACGTAATAGCCCTGCACGAGGTCGCAGCCGAGATCGCGGCAGGTGAGGAACTCCGCCTCCGTCTCGACGCCCTCGGCGATGACCCGCGTGCCGAGCACGTGGGCTGTGTTGACGGTATGGCGGACGAGATGGCGCTTGCGGGCATCCGCTTCGATGCCGGAGATGAAATGCCGGTCGATCTTTACATAGTCGACGGGCTGGTCGCAGAGCAGCTTCAACCCGTTGAAACCCGCGCCGAAATCGTCAATGGCGAGCTTGAAGCCGGCAAGCCTGAGGTCGCGCACGAGTGCGGAAAAATCCGGCATCTTGCCGCCGTCGAAACGCTCGGAAAGCTCGAAGCAGAGCGACGATGGGGCAATGTTGGCGCGCTTCAAGTGGTTGACGAGCCGCTCGACGATATCGCCCTCGCCGCCGACGAGGCGCGAGTCGAAATTCAGAAACAGCGTACGGGCGGAATGATCGGGAAGCGTCGCGAAGCCGGCGACGGCGCGGCTGTTGATCATGTGCTCCAACGCCAGAAGCTGCCCCGCCTCTTCCGCCTTGTCGAGCAGCTCCAATGGCGAGGCAAAGCCCAGCTTGTGGAAGCCGCGCATCAGGGATTCGTAACCGAAGACGGTGCCGGTCGCGGCTTCTGCGATCGGCTGGAAGGCGCTCTCGATCACCAGCTTGGCGAGCGTGACGATCTGGTCGTCGCCGAACCGGCGCAGCGAGAGGATTTCGGCGGGGGCGGCGGACATGCCGGGCTCCAGAGGCTTAAGAACGGACGATCGGACACCGGCAGCATGGCTCCCAAGAGTCAACGAAGTCTTTCCCCATTATGAAGCTTTGATGAAAGCTATGCGACAGCCGCAATCGCCCAAAACAAATCAAAACACTCTAATGAAATCAGTAGTTTCATGAGCGATTGCTGCCATGGGTCAACGTCCGCCCGGATATCGATCCTCGACCGGGATCGGGTCAGGCGAGAGCAAGCAGCGCCAGGTATCCGGTACCGATAACCAGGCAGAGGGGACCGTAAATGCGGCGGTCGAGCGTCGCGAAGGGTTCGGTGCCGTGGCGTCGGTGAAAGGCCGTCGTGAAAGCCAACACCCCGCGGACGACAAAGATGGCCGCAAGCACGGCAAGGCCGCTATAGGCCAACATCGGCGGCAACGCCCCCTTCAAGATGGGTGTGACGAACAACGGCACAAGCGCTGCGGCGAAAATGAGCGCGGCAACGACGAACGTCAGCCAGACCGGCGGCATCACCGAGCGATGTTTTGTCCCGACCACTGTGCGCACCAGCGATGCCTCGTCGTGACAGGGCCAAAGCCCGCCCAGTGCCCAATAGGCGTGCAGCCCGGCGATACCGGCAAGAACGAGGAAAAGCAGGATCGAGATCGCCGTCAACATGGCAGGTACCTCTTTTCGCCTGTTTGTGGAAGCCGCCTCAGGCGGCCGTGGTTGATGGAGGCCTTCTGCCCGGCCGCGCGCCGATCGCCGCGAGTGCGGCCATGGCGGCGAAGGCCAACCATTGCGGCGTGGTCCAGAGAGAGCCGAGATAAGCCAAACCATAGCTGATGAAGAGGGCCGCGTAGGCGAGATATTGCGCGATCACCGCACCTGCCAGGGATACGCGATAACGCCCGTTCGCGGCGGCAAACAGTAGCGCCAGACTGTTGATCAGGAGGATGGCGCTCGTCGCGTGCCAGAGAAGCGAGACATAGGTCTGCAGCAGCGGCGGTGGGCTGCTTGCTAGCAAGGGCACATGCACCTCGGGCCCGCCGGCGAAGAGATGGATACCCGTAGTCACCAGGGACAGAACGCCCGCCACCAGAAGCCATCCGTTCATGAGTTCATCTCCACTCGTCACCATACGGCAGCGTATGTACGCCGCCAAGTTGCGTTGGTCAATACGGCGGCGTATGGAAAGCCATGATGACAAAAGACACCCTCACGAGCGATGACTGGATCAAGGCCGCGTTCCGCGCTTTGACGGCGGGCGGCGTGCAGGCGATCCGCGCCGAGGCGATTGCCCGTGACCTGAAGGTCAGCAAGGGTTCTTTCTATTGGCATTTCAAGGACGTGGCGGACTTGAAGGCAAAGATGCTTGCCCATTGGGCGTGCGAAGCGACCGACGCCATCATCGCCGAGGTCGAAGCCTCCCAACTGCCGGCGGAAGACCGTTTGCGGCTCCTGGTGCTCGCCGCGACGGATGACCGCACCCTCCCCTATGGCGGGCTGCTTGCCGACAGCGCCGTGCGCGAATGGGCGCGCTTCGACGCCGTCGCCGCAATGACCCTCAAATCAGTCGACGAACGCCGCCTTGGCTACATCGCCGATCTGCTCGGCCTTTGCGGATTTTCGGCAAAGGGCGGCCGCAGTGGCGCCAGCGCGCTCTACGGCGCGCTGATCGGCCTTGAGGCGCTCGCCGCAAACGGCCTGGCCGATCTGCGCGCCGATCTGCTCCGGCTGCTCGAAGCGCTGCTCGACAACCGTGCCACGCGCTAGACTCAGCCCTTCGCCAGCACGCCGAAAGCGATCAGCGACAGACCCTGCATGACGAGGTCGACGGCCAGGAACAGGCCGAGGATCCAGAGGCTGTTGACCGGCCAGCCGGCAGCAATGATCAGGCCGGCCGCAAGTGTGACCAGACCGCCGAGTGCCACCCAGCCCCAGCCCTGCACCGGCCGGAGCTTGAGACCGACCCAAACGCGGAAGCAGCCGGCGACGATCAGCGCGATCGCCATCACGAAGGTCAGGAAGGACGAGGCGAGCAGGGGATTGATGAAGGCGAAGAGGCCGGCGATCGTATAGCAGGCGCCGCTGAGGCTCCAGTAGAGCACGCTGTCCCAGCCCTTGACCTGGAAGGCGTGGGCGAGATTGAAAAGCCCGCCGACCAGCATGATGATCCCGACATAGTAGACCGAAGCGACGGTGGCCATCAGCAGATTGCCGAAGGCGAGACCACCGCACATGATCAACAGCACGCCGAGTGCTACGAACCATCCCCATTTGCCGGCAATCGCTGTCTTGTCGGCCTGATCGAACGCATGGGACATTTCAACCTCCAGTTCTTATGAGCGCAGGATCGCTACCGGGAGGATTGAGCCGGATTTCTTCGGAAAAGGAAAGCAAAAACACCGAAGATTTTTATTGATTGATGAGTCAATCAAAAATAAACTTACCAACGTCAGGGGAGAGAAGGATGCCGAAGGTCGGAATGGAGCCGGTGCGCCGCAAGGCGCTGGTGGACGCAGCACTTCGCGTGATCGGCGACCAGGGCACGCTGACCGTGACCATGTCCGAGATCGCCCGCCATGCCGGCGTCTCCCCTGCCCTCGCCCACCACTATTTCGGCAGCAAGGAACAATTGCTGATCGAGACGATCCGAAGCCTATTAAGGCAGTTGCGCGACGACACGGTGACGGCGCTTCGCACGGTGGCGGGCCCGCGCGAAAGGCTGAGCGCGCTCATCCGCGTCTCCTTCCAGGCAAGCCAGTTCGCCCCCGACACCATCGCCGCATGGCTCGCCTTCTATTCGGAGGCGCAAAGGTCGGAAGAGGTGCGGCGGCTGCTCGTCGTCTATGCCCGGCGCCTGCGCTCCAATCTGATGGCGAGCCTCAAGGCGCTTTGTACCGATGATGACGCGGAACGCATCGCCGAAGGCGCTGCTGCGATGATCGACGGACTTTATATCCGCCAGAGTCTGCACTCCGCGCCGATCAGCATCGAAGCCTCGATCGCGCTTACCGAAGACTACGTCACCTCGCACATCGATCGGCTCAATCGCCGGGGGCTCGCTCAACACGGCCCCAATCACCAGGGAACGGCCGCATGACCGCAAGACCGAACATCCTGATCATCATGGCCGACCAGTTGAACGGAAAATTCTTTCCGGATGGACCGGCCGCGTTCCTGCATGCGCCGAACCTGAACGCGCTCGCCGCCCGCTCGGCCCGCTTCCGCAACAACTACACCTCGTCGCCGCTCTGTGCGCCTGCCCGCGCTTCCTTCATGGCCGGGCAATTGCCGAGCCGCACCCGCGTCTATGACAATGCCGCCGAGTACCAGTCCTCGATCCCGACCTATGCGCATCACCTGCGCCGCGCCGGCTACTACACGGCGCTTTCCGGCAAGATGCACTTCGTCGGCCCGGACCAGTTGCACGGCTTCGAGGAACGGCTGACGACCGACATCTACCCGGCCGATTTCGGCTGGACGCCGGACTATCGCAAGCCGGGCGAGCGCATTGACTGGTGGTACCACAATCTCGGCTCGGTCACCGGCGCCGGCGTAGCCGAGATCACCAATCAGATGGAGTATGACGACGAGGTCGCCTTCCTCGCCAACCAGAAGCTCTACCAGCTCTCGCGCGAGAACGACGATGCGGACCGCCGCCCCTGGTGCCTGACCGTCTCCTTCACCCACCCGCACGATCCGTATGTCGCGCGGAAGAAGTTCTGGGACCTCTACGAGGACTGCGAACATCTGCTGCCCGAGGTCGGCATGCTGCCGGAGCACCAGCAGGATCCGCATTCCAGGCGCATCATGCATTCCTGCGACTACGGCAATTTCGACCTGACGGAAGACAATATCCGCCGTTCGCGCAGGGCCTACTTCGCCAACATCTCCTATCTCGACGAGAAGGTCGGCGAACTCTTGGACACGCTGACGCGCACCCGCATGCTTGACGACACGCTGATCCTTTTCTGCTCGGATCACGGCGACATGCTCGGCGAGCGCGGCCTGTGGTTCAAGATGAACTTTTTCGAGGGCTCGGCCCGCGTGCCGCTGATGGTCGCCGGTCCGGGCGTCCCCCCGGGCCTGCACCTGGCGCCGACCTCAAATCTCGACGTAACGCCGACGCTTGCCGATCTCGCCGGCATTTCGCTGGATGAGGTCAAGCCCTGGACCGACGGCATCAGCCTCGTGCCCATGATCAACGGCGAGGAACGCTCGGAACCGGTGTTGATGGAATATGCAGCGGAAGCGTCCTATGCGCCGCTCGTCGCCATCCGCGAAGGCAAGTGGAAATACGTCCACTGCGCGCTCGATACCGATCAGCTCTACGATCTCGATGCGGATCCGCTGGAACTCAAGAATCTCGCCGCCAATCCGGAAACGCCGGTGCAGGCGGCGACGCTGCAGGCGTTCCGCGACATGTGCGCCGCCCATTGGGACATGGAAGCCTTCGATGCGGCCGTGCGCGAAAGCCAGGCGCGGCGCTGGGTCGTCTACGAGGCCCTCCGCAACGGCGCCTATTACCCCTGGGATCACCAGCCGCTGCAGAAAGCATCCGAGCGCTATATGCGCAACCATATGAACCTCGACAATCTCGAGGAATCCAAACGCTATCCGCGAGGAGAATGAGATGAAAGCCCAACCGCAAGCCTCGCATTTCATCGACGGCGAATATGTCGAGGACATCGCCGGCACCGTCATCGAGAGCATCTATCCGGCGACCGGCGAAGTGATCGCGCGCCTCCATGCGGCAACGCCCGCGATCGTCGAGAAGGCGATCGCCGCGGCCAAGCGCGCCCAGCCGGAATGGGCGGCGATGAGCCCGACGGCCCGCGGCCGAATCCTTAAGCGCGCGGCCGAGATCATGCGCGAGCGCAACCGCGAGCTCTCCGAGCTTGAGACGTTAGACACCGGCAAGCCGATCCAGGAGACGATCGTCGCCGATCCGACATCGGGCGCCGACAGCTTCGAATTCTTCGGCGGTGTCATCGCCACCGCGCTCAACGGTGATTATATCCCGCTCGGCGGCGACTTTGCCTATACCAAGCGCGTGCCGCTCGGCGTCTGCGTCGGCATCGGCGCCTGGAACTATCCGCAGCAGATCGCCTGCTGGAAGGGCGCACCGGCGCTGGCTGCCGGCAATTCCATGGTCTTCAAACCTTCGGAGAATACCCCGCTCGGCGCCCTGAAGATCGCTGAAATCCTGATCGAAGCCGGCCTGCCGAAGGGACTCTACAACGTCATCCAGGGCGATCGCACGACCGGTCCGCTGCTCGTCAACCATCCTGACGTCGCCAAGGTGTCGCTGACCGGCTCGGTGCCGACCGGCAAGAAGGTTGCCGGTGCCGCCGCTGCCGAGCTCAAGCACGTCACCATGGAACTCGGAGGCAAGTCGCCGCTGATCGTCTTCGACGATGCCGATCTCGAAAGCGCCATCGGCGGCGCCATGCTCGGCAATTTCTATTCGACCGGGCAGGTCTGCTCCAACGGCACCCGCGTCTTCGTCCAGAAGGGCATCAAGGAGCAGTTCCTGACGCGGCTCAAAGCCCGCACCGAGGCGATCGTCATCGGCGACCCGATGGATGAGGCAACGCAGCTCGGGCCGATGGTTTCCATGCCGCAGCGCGACAAGGTCTTTTCCTATATCGAGAAGGGCAAGGCCGAAGGCGCGCGGCTCGTGACTGGCGGCGGCATTCCGAATGCCGTCAACGCAGACGGCACCTATATCCAGCCGACGGTCTTTGCCGATGTCACCGACGACATGACGATCGCCCGCGAGGAGATCTTCGGGCCCGTGATGTGCGTGCTCGACTTCGACGACGAAGCCGAGGTGATCGCGCGAGCCAATGCGACCGAATTCGGCCTTTCGGCAGGCGTCTTCACCGCCGATATCAC
Source organism: Ensifer sp. B1-9 (assembly GCF_050474445.1). Classification (NCBI taxonomy): domain Bacteria; kingdom Pseudomonadati; phylum Pseudomonadota; class Alphaproteobacteria; order Hyphomicrobiales; family Rhizobiaceae; genus Ensifer; species Ensifer sp. B1-9. Next base: position 84,563 of record NZ_JBCHVG010000002.1, on the reverse strand, counting down.
CCGCGCGCACCGCGTCGTCGATCAGCTCGAGGCCGGCACGCTGTGGATCAACACCTACAATCTCTGCCCGGTGGAGATCCCCTTCGGCGGTTCGAAGCAGTCCGGCTTCGGCCGTGAGAATTCGGTCGCCGCGCTCAACCACTACAGCGAGCTGAAGACCGTCTATGTCGGCATGGGGCCGGTGCAGTCGCCGTATTGAGATTGGGGTTTGCCCTCACCCTAGCCTTCTCCCCGCAAGCGGGGAGAAGGTGCCGGCAGGCGGATGAGGGGCGCATCCCATCACCCGCGCGGATGACGGGCATGCCGAGGGGCATTCAGCTAGAAGAAAGACCACGCTTATGCAGGCAGATTACATCATCATCGGCTCCGGCTCCGCCGGCTCGGCGCTCGCCTATCGCCTTTCCGAAGACGGCAAGAATACCGTCATGGTGCTGGAATTCGGCGGATCGGACATGGGCCCCTTTATCCAGATGCCGGCGGCGCTTGCCTGGCCGATGAGCATGAAGCGCTACAATTGGGGCTATCTCTCCGAGCCCGAGCCGAACCTCAACAACCGGCGCATCACTGCGCCGCGCGGCAAGGTGATCGGCGGCTCGTCCTCGATCAACGGTCTCGTCTATGTGCGCGGCCACGCGGAAGACTTCAACCGCTGGGAGGAGCTCGGCGCGCGCGGCTGGGCCTATGCGGACGTGCTGCCCTACTTCAAGCGCATGGAGCATTCACATGGTGGCGAAGCCGGCTGGCGCGGCACCGACGGGCCGCTGCACGTCAAGCGCGGGCCGGTGCACAATCCGCTGTTCCACGCCTTCATCAAGGCCGGAGAGCAGGCGGGCTTCGAGCTCACCGACGATTATAACGGCTCGAAGCAGGAAGGCTTCGGGCTGATGGAGCAGACCGTCTGGCAGGGCCGGCGCTGGTCGGCGGCAAATGCCTATCTGAAGCCGGCGATGAAGCGGCAGAACGTCTCGCTGGTGCGCTGCTTCGCTCGCCGGATCATCCTTGAGAACGGCCGGGCGACCGGCGTCGAGATCGAACGCGGCGGCAAGATCGAGGTCGTGAAGGCGAACCGCGAAGTCGTCGTCTCAGCGTCCTCGTTCAACTCGCCGAAACTGCTGATGCTCTCGGGCATCGGCCCGGCCGAGCACCTCAAGGACATGGGCATCGAGGTGAAGGTCGACCGGCCGGGCGTCGGGCAGAACCTGCAGGACCATATGGAGTTCTATTTCCAGCAGGTCTCGACCAAGCCGGTGTCGCTCTATTCCTGGCTGCCCTGGTTCTGGCAGGGCGTCGCCGGTGCGCAGTGGCTGTTCTTCAAGAAGGGCCTTGGCATTTCCAACCAGTTCGAGGCCTGCGCCTTCCTGCGCTCCGCCCCCGGCGTCAAGCAACCGGACATTCAGTACCACTTCCTGCCGGTGGCGATCAGCTATGACGGCAAGGCCGCCGCCAATACGCACGGCTTCCAGGTCCATGTGGGCTACAACCTCTCGAAGTCGCGCGGCAACGTCTCGCTGCGCTCCTCCGACCCGATGGCCGATCCGGTCATCCGCTTCAACTATATGAGCCACCCGGAGGACTGGGAGAAGTTCCGCCACTGCGTGCGCCTGACCCGCGAGATCTTCAGCCAGAAGGCCTTCGACCACTATCGCGGTCCGGAGATCCAGCCGGGCGAGAACGTGCAGTCGGACGAAGAGATCGACGCGTTCCTGCGCGAGCACCTGGAAAGCGCCTATCATCCCTGCGGCACTTGCCGGATGGGCGCGAAGGACGATCCGATGGCAGTCGTCGATCCGGAAACCCGCGTCATCGGCGTCGATGGCCTGCGCGTCGCCGACAGCTCGATCTTCCCGCACGTGACCTATGGCAATCTCAACAGCCCTTCGATCATGACGGGCGAAAAGGCGGCCGACCACATTCTCGGAAAGCAGCCGCTCGCCCGTTCCAACCAGGAGCCGTGGATCAACCCGCGTTGGCAGGTCAGCGACCGCTAGGTCACTTCGCCGGCTCACCGAGTTGAGGTGATCCAGCTTATCGAGGAGGCGCAATTCCGGACGGAAGCCTTGTCACTGGAATTGCTTCGGACGGCTATCCGACGAAGCCGATCCAGCGGCCGGCGAGCAACGCACCGAGCCATAGGGTGAAGGAGGCCAGCGCCTGCACACGCAGGCGCAGCGATTGTTCCGCCTGCGATGGCGGCAGACCGGCCAAGGCTCATGCGAACCGAAAGCGCGTTTAACGTGCCGAAGCACCAGAAACGCGAGCTTGGTCAGGAATGCCGGATTGGCGAGATAGGCGTAAGGCCTGGCACTGAAGAGGCAAAGGCCGGTGGCGACGGCCAGCACGAGGCCAATGACTGCTGCCTGAGCAAGGAACGGGCCGAGCACCGCGACCGGCGCCACCTTGAGCCGCAGCCTCGCCAGCGCCTATCGCGGCACTGGGCAGCCGCAAGCAGGACGGCTGGGCCGAATTCTGACGGTCGGTGCAGAGAAGGCACGAACCGCCTGGGGCGCGCCTTCTCTCGTTACACGGCTCCATGGCCGCAATTAAAGTATAAAATCTAGTAATTTACTAGTCTATATTCGGTTTTTCGCTGCCTTTCGTTCTGAGAGGCAGATTTGCTCCAAACAAAGAGCATTAGAAACCGCTATTTCTGTCCATTGCCGCATTGGGCTGCGATATTCCGATCAAGTTGGAACAGGACGCAGCCATGACCACGTCATCCCTCGAAACCACCGCCAAGGCACTGAACGAGGCGCTCGAAGGCCTGGATCTCGCCGGGCGGCTGGCGCTTGTCGCGAGCCTTGAAAGGCGTGCGGTTTTCACGACCTCGCTCGGCATTGAGGATCAGGTGATCACGGCGGTCATCGGCAACGACAAGCTTTCCGTCGATGTCGCAACGCTGGAGACTGGTCGCCTGTTCAACGAGACGGTCGCCCTCATCGACAAGACCGAAGAAACTTACGGCATCCTGATCAAGCGCTATCATCCGGAGCAGGCCGACATCGACGCCTATGCGGCGCGTTACGGCCTTAACGGCTTCTACGAGAGCGTCGAAGCCCGGCATGCCTGTTGTGACGTGCGCAAGCTGAAGCCGCTTGCGCGCGCGCTCGAAGGGGCAACCTTCTGGATCACCGGCCTGCGCCGCGGCCAGTCCGGCAATCGCGCGTTGACCCCGTTCGCAGAAGCCGATATCGATCGTGGCCTCATCAAGGTCAACCCGCTGGCAGACTGGGACATCGAGACCATTCGCGCATACGTCGCCGCCAATGCCGTTCCGGTGAACCCGTTGCACGCGCGCGGCTATCCGTCGATCGGCTGCGAGCCCTGCACCCGCGCCATCAAGCCTGGCGAGCCGGAGCGCGCCGGTCGCTGGTGGTGGGAAAACGACGAGAAGCGCGAATGTGGTCTGCACGTTCCGGAAGCCGCCGCAAGTTCCATCATCCCGAATTCGAGCAGCGCCGCCTGAGGCTGGCGCGCTCTTCTGAAGACAAATCCTCCCGGAGACTGAAATGCCCCATATCCATCCGGAAACGGAACTGCATAACCCGCAGAGCACCAAGCCGCCGCTCGACCCGCATCTGAAGGCGCTGGAAAACGAGGCGATCCACATCTTCCGCGAAGTGGCGGCCGAGTTCGAGCGCCCGGTGATGCTCTATTCGATCGGCAAGGATTCCTCGGTGCTCTTACATCTGGCGCGCAAGGCCTTCTATCCTGGCCGCGTGCCCTTCCCGCTGTTGCACGTCAACACCGGCTGGAAGTTCGCCGAGATGATCGCGTTTCGCGACGAGATCGTCGAGCGCTACGATCTCGATCTGATCGAGCATATCAACCCGCGGGGTGCTGCCGAGAACGTCACGCCGTTCAGCCACGGTTCGGCGCTCTATACCGACATCATGAAGACCGAGGCGCTGCGCCAGGCGCTCGACGCCGGCCAGTTCGATGCGGCCTTCGGCGGCGCGCGGCGCGACGAGGAGGCGAGCCGCGCCAAGGAGCGCATCTATTCGTTCCGCACGCCTGACCATCGCTGGGATCCACGCAACCAGCGTCCGGAACTCTGGAACGTCTACAACGGCATGATCCGCAAGGGTGAAAGCGTGCGCGCCTTCCCGCTGTCCAACTGGACGGAAGTCGACATCTGGCGCTACATCCAGGCCGAGGACATTCCGATCGTACCGCTTTATTTCGCCGAGAAGCGCCCCATCGTCGAACGCGACGGCATGATGATCCTTGCCGAGGATCCGCGCCTCGAACTGCTGCCGGGCGAGACCAGGCGCGAAGAAGTGATCCGCTTCCGCACGCTCGGTTGCTTCCCGCTGACCGGCGCCATCCGCTCGAACGCCACGACGCTCGACGACATCATCTCCGAACTCGAAACCGCGACCGTTTCCGAACGCCAGGGCCGCGCCATCGACCGCGACCAGTCCGGCTCGATGGAAAAGAAGAAACGCGAAGGATATTTCTGATGACTGCACCCGCAACCGCGAATGCCGTTCAGGACGTTGCTGCCGGCGAAGTCCTCGCCTTCCCGGCGCAGGAGTCGGTGCGCGCCACCCGTGACAGCCGCCCGCTTCGCCTGATCACCTGCGGCTCGGTCGACGACGGCAAGTCGACGCTGATCGGCCGCCTGCTCTGGGACACCAAGGCGGTCAAGGAAGACCAGGCGGCGACGCTGCAGCGCGATTCCAACGGCAAGCAGAACGATCTCGGCCTGCCCGACTTCGCGCTACTGCTCGACGGCCTGCAGGCCGAGCGCGAACAGGGCATCACCATTGATGTCGCCTATCGCTATTTCTCGACCGACAAGCGCTCCTTCATCGTCGCCGACACGCCCGGCCACGAGCAATATACCCGCAACATGGCAACCGGCGCCTCGACCGCCGACCTCGCCGTGCTGCTCGTCGACGCCCGTGTCGGTCTGCTCGAGCAGACCCGCCGGCATGCGACGATCGCGACGCTGATGGGCATCAAGCAGTTCGTGCTGGCGGTCAACAAGATCGACCTGACCGACTACGACCGCGCCCGCTTCGAGCAGATCAGCCACGAATTCAAGGAATTGGCGCTGTCGCTCGGCGTGCGCCAGGTCACGGCCATTCCGGTCTCGGCACTGAAGGGCGAAAACGTCGTCTATGACGGCAGCGCCTCCATGCCGTGGTACGAAGGCCCGACGCTGATCGAGGTGCTGGAACTGGCAACGACGCGCTCGGCCCAGACCGTCGGTTTCCGCCTGCCGGTACAGCGCGTTTCACGCCCGGGAGAAAGCTTCCGCGGCTATCAGGGCACGGTTGCCGGCGGTTCGGTGAAGCCCGGCGACAGCGTCGTCATCCTGCCCTCCGGGATGGTCGCCAACGTGACCAAGATCGTCACCTTCGACCTCGTGCGTAACGCCGCCGTTGCCGGTGACGCGATCACGCTCGTGCTCGACCGGCAGGTCGACGTGTCGCGCGGCGACATGATCGTGGCGATCGACAGCCAGCCGCTGACCGGCCTTGCCTTCGACGCACAGCTCGTTGCCCTGCAGCCGGAAGGCATCCAGCCGGGCAAGCGCTACTGGCTGAAGAGCGGCAGCCGCCGCCAGCGCGTCCAGGTCCAGCCCATCAGCCAGCTCGACCTCAAGACCGGCAAGTGGAACCATGCGGAGCAACTGCCGATGAACGCCATCGGCAAGGTGCATCTCGCCTTCGACGAGCAGGCGATCTTCGACACCTACGAGCAGAACCGCACCACCGGCGCCTTCATCCTGATCGATCCGGACACCAACAACACGGTGGCCGGTGGCATGATCACGGCGAAGCGTTCGGCGCTCGGCGGCATTCACACGGAAGACGCCCGCGTCATCCTCTCGCTGCCGGCCGACCTCGCCGATCAGTTGATGGCGACCGAACTGTTCTCAGGCCGCCGCGAGGAGGCCGAAGTCCGACGCGTAAGCGCCGGCAAGGCAATCGAGATCATCGACAACATCGACGGCTGACCGACAGCCGCAACAGATAGAAAAAGGGGCCCGGTCGGGGCCCCTTTTTTGTTGCAGGAACGGCGACCGCTCCTGGACGCCTTGGCCTTTGCAACCTGACCTTCCGCCCTATCTCCCTGCTGCATGGGAGAAGCACCATGAAGACGGAACATCAAGGCGAAGATGCGCGGCCGAAAGGCTTTCGCGGGCGCATGATATCGATCCAGGCATTTGCGCGGAAATATCGGCTCAATGCGGAGGAGGCCGACCGACTGGAGGACCAGTTCGGTCCGGCAGCTGGCGAAATCGACCTATTGCAGGCGGCCCGGCGCAACGGCATGCCGGAGGAGTGATGCCCTGCCGGCATTCATCATTAAAGCTGCTGCTCGATCGCCGGAAGGACCATCGTCAACGGCGCAGGCTCGGCGTGCTGCCAAAGTTGATAGCCGACGACGCTGCCAAGGATGGCAGTCCATATGGCGATCTCGCGAAAGGTGAAGATCGGTTCCTTCAACATCTGAGCCTCTCGGGCAAGAACAAGTGTTGAGCGGAATATCGCCCTGATTGTTCACGTTGATAAGACGCCATTCCGTGAACAGGTCGTTTCAAAGTGAACAATAAAACGGCGCGCATCGCTCGCGTAAGAGGGAATCGCCCCGGGATGGAGCGCCGGCTGACACGGGGCCCCGACCCGCTTGTCTGCAGCAGGCTGCCGTGACGCCCTGGAGCCCACACCGTCCCAAAACGGGACAGGGCAGGCAATCGCTTCACCCTGACCCGAAATCGCACAGATCGCACCTTTTCATCCGTCCGCGCATTCGTAAGTTGGCGCGTCGATCATGAGGATCGATAGGGCTGTTTCACCGTTTCTGGACGTCGTGGGACAGTCCGCCTGACCGTGAGCCGGCAGCGGGGATGCGCCCGGCACGCACAGTTTTCCCAGGCCTCTCTCCGCACAGCGGTCCATGTATCTGACATGGCGGTACCGATGGACAGAACCGACCTCTCCGGCGTATCTGGACGACTCTCGCGCGACGATGCGCCGAATCAGGGAGACGAGAAGGTGAGCACGGACAAGCAACCGGAAACCACCGTGAAGGTCGAGAAACGTATCGACGGCAAATGGTGCTTCGTCATCACGTATCGCGGCGTCACCTATCCCGCCCAGGGCAATTTCACGTCGATGCTGCAAGCGCAGGCCGCTGCGCAATCGGCGCTAAAGGCGATCGAGAGGTAGCTCTGACACGCGGACGTAGCGTTGCCATATCGATGATGGAAACGCTCTCCTGCCCCTACCTGTGCGCCGCGCCCGCCTGGTCCTTACTCGACTGCGGCGCGGATGATGTTGCAGAGCCCCTCCTGCACCACCTGTTTGGTGGCCACCTGCCCCACCTGAATATCGAACATCGCATCAACCCTCGTGCCTGAACCACGCTTGCGGGCAACGACGCGCAGCGTCTGCAGCCGTCCGGAGCCGGCGGTATCCTGATAGGCCTCGATGGTGCCCAGCGACTTGTTGACCTCGATCCCCGAAAACCCTTCCGCGGCGACCCCCCGTGCCATCCGCTGCAACGCGGTCTCGGGCTTCAGCTTCGGAAACTCCTGCCAGGTCTTGTAATAGACCGGCGTCACCAGCGGCACGCCCGAGGCCTTGAAATTCTTCTCGCAACTCTGCGCAACTGCCACCGAATGGCCGGCCATAAGCAAAATCGCCGCAATGGATAGGTGCTTGATCGACATTCCCGTTCCTCGTCATTGATCGAATGACGGGAACCTAGAACCTTCGCTTGCGTGCAGACAGGTCGACCCAGGCGCCAATACACGGCTATTCGACAAACGGCTTGGAAGAAGCGACGAACGGCCGAGGCTGGCGGGTGAGAGGGTAAGGATCGACGCCGAACGAGGGGCAAAGATCAAGCGCAATCGGTCCGCCGCCAGGGGCGGAGTACATCAAAGCAAATGTCTAAGGGATTGATTTGGCTGGTCGGAGTGGCAAGATTCGAACTTGCGACCCCCACGTCCCGAACGTGGTGCGCTACCAGACTGCGCTACACTCCGTGACCAGCGGCGCCTCTATAGAACAGGCATTTTGATTTCACAAGCGCCTATCTCGAAAAACCTTGCACCTTTTTCAAAAAATTTGTGGCGGTGGAAAACTCGTGCGGAAATTGCCGTTTAGCGAGGGCCAGCGGCGCCTGAAAGCACGCCCGATAGGGACTTTGTGCAACGCTTCATATTTTCCTGAAATGCAAGGCGCGGCACGGATTTCCTTTCGCCTGGTTTGGCGCTAGAGGCACAACGGAAAGCGTGGAAACCCGGGGGATACGGGCTTCCGCGCCATGCCTATTTCAGAACGAGAGCCAAAGGGACAGAAACATGAACTTCCGCATGATGACGGTGGCGGGCCTTGCGCTCGTGCTTGCCGGCTGCACGACGACAACGACTGGGATCAGCAAGAACGCGGTCGAGGCGCGTTGGCTGGGTCAACCGGCCGGCGGCTTCTTCGCTCAATATGGTCCGCCGATCTCCGACGTCGAAAGCGGCAGCTCCACCGTCTACAGCTGGAAGGGCGGCTACAAGACCCGCAAGGTTCCGGCGCAGTACGAAACCACCAAGGACGGCAAGCGCGGCAAGCGCATCGCCTCGGCTCGCACGGAGTATCTGAGCTGCTCGGTCCAGCTCACCGTCTCGTCCGACTATGTCATCCGCTCGATCCGCATTGCCGGCGACCACAAGCGTGCCGATGGCCCGAGTTGGTGCGAAGAGTTCCTGGGCGCCCCGGCGCAGACCAAGCCGGCGGCAACCGCAGGCTAAGCTCCATGAAACAAAAAACCCGCCGGTGAAAATCGGCGGGTTTCTTCCAGGAGAGTGTGGTCGAACTCAGCTGGTGCTGTTGTCCTCTACGGGCGCGTCGGGACCGTTCTTCTTGATTGAGTCGATGGCGTTCTGCGCGCTGGCCTTGGTCTTGTAGCCTTCGGTCGAGAACATCACTTCGCTGTTGTACTTGAAGCGAACCCGGTATTCACCAGCCTTGTCTTTGTAGATTTCGAATTTGTGAGCCATCTTCTCCCTCATACAAGTAGGAATCACCGCGGTTAGCGTGTCAGTTGCAGCGTCACTTGACAAGAGAACAAGTAGAGTCGGCGCGCGCTGGGCCGTTTCGGATCGGATGATTGGAAGAACGTTGCTGCAGCGCCTGAAGCCCCCAGCTACCTTGAGCAGATGAAGAGCGGCGGCTGGAAGGTTTCTGTCCCGGTGCCGCCTGAACTGGTCAAGGCGATAGGCAAGACGCACCCTGCAGAGTTTCTCTCGACGCCCGCAGCCACACAGAAGCGACCAAGCAAAAGTACGCTGTCGTCGCTGAATTTCTGGAGATTATCGAAGCTGCGCCGACTGGCGTGCACCGCCTCCCTAGGAACTGCTTTTGGTATTGCTGCCCCCGCTGCGTCTTGCCGGTCGTTTTCTGCGGGGTACCAGACGGCTTTTCACGCTCCATAAACAGGCACGCCGTGATCCGATCTATATCGAGCGCCGAATCACGATCGTTCCCTTGAACAAAACTCTCTCCCTGAATTCTTGAAGTATTATTGCGAAAAATAGCCAATTGCATTTGTGAATATGACTGATAATATAGGTACGTTATTCTAACTTAAGTATAATTAGGTGGATCATGTCGAAAGATAATACAAAAGCATTAGAAAACACCCCCGAAGAACTGACATCAGAAGCTGAAGCCCGCCGAAACTTTCTCATGAAGGCTGGGCGTTTTGCCGCTGTAACCCCTCCAACGATAACCCTACTGCTTGGCACAAGCTTAAATTCGCGTGCCATTGCCAAGTCCAGCGGGGGAGGCCCGCGTGGTCATGGAGGGGGAGGCCAGAGCAATGGTCAGCCCAGCCTTCCAATTCCCTTGAACACTTCGCCACCCGTTTCCAAATCGAGCAACAGGCCGGCTTGGACAGAAAGGGAAGATCGCTATTCTCGAGAAAACAGCGACAGCAGGTCATCCCATAGCCGCTGGTAAAGACCGCCCAACCAAAGAAGAAATCGCCCGGCGCTGGGGGCTCGTAGATGTCCCCGACCTCTCCCGCCCTGTGGCCGCAGAAGCGAACCGTTGAGCAGAAAGACCGAGCGCGCGCTGAGGCGCGAGCTTCATCCATGGAAGCGATTGATGCTATCTACTTGAAAATAGATGGCTGGGGCGCCAGGATTCGAACCTGGGAATGCCGGTACCAAAAACCGGTGCCTTACCGCTTGGCGACGCCCCAACGGATTGACGGGACGATACGTCCGCCAAATCGAGCGCCTGATTATCAAAGCTCGCCGCTGGTCACAATCACTAAGTTGGCACTAAGTTGAATTTTCGGCGGATTTGTTGCGCCTTGTGCAAAAGGCAGTCCGGCTCCCTCACATGGCTCGCGCATCCACCCTTCCCTTCGCCGACCGCACCTCCTATTGTCCCGGCGAATGGAGAATGCCATGAGCCAGTTTCGCGCCCGCCCCCCTGCCGTTCCGAGCGTGCTCGTCGATGACGCGGTTGTCAGGATCACCCGCTGGGATTTCGAGCCCGGCGCCGATACGGGCCATCATGTGCACGGCCCCGGCTATGTCGTCGTGCCGATGACCGATTGCCAATTCCTGCTCGAAGAAGAAACGGGCAGCCGCCGCGTCGATATCGCCAAGGGGGCTGCCTATCGCCGCGAGGCGGGCGTGGCGCACAATGTCGTCAATGCCGGCAGCGAGCCGATGTCGTTCATCGAGATCGAGTACAAGTGAAAGCCAGGAAGAGACGCATGCAGGGGCCCGACTTCGATCTCGATTTCCAACCGGCCCATGGCGAGGCCGTGACGGTGGCGGACGACGTGCAGCGCATCACCGTCAACAATCCCGGCCCCTTCACCTTCCACGGCACCAACAGCTACATCGTCGGCAAGCGCTCCGTTGCCGTCATCGACCCCGGCCCGGACGACGAGGCACATTTTCAGGCGCTGATGGCGGCCCTTGCTGGCCGCGAGGTCACTCACATCGCCGTCAGCCATACGCATCGCGACCACTCGCCGCTCGCGCGCCGGCTGAAGGCAGCAACCGGCGCGCTGATCGTGGGCGAAGGCCCGCACCGCTCCGCCCGCCCCCTGCACACGGGCGAAACCAATCCCTTTGCCGAAAGCTCGGACATGGAGTTCGCCCCCGATCTCGTGCTTGCCGATGGCGGGCGCATCGAGGGCGATGGCTGGAGCCTGACGGGGCTGACCACTCCAGGCCATACGGCCAACCACATGGCCTTCGCGCTCGATGGCACCGGCATTCTCTTTTCCGCAGACCACGTGATGGCCTGGGCGACGACGATCGTCGCACCACCGGATGGGGCCATGGCGGACTACATGGCCTCGCTCGAAAAGCTGCTTTACCGCGACGACCATCTCTATCTGCCCGGCCATGGCGGCCCGGTGACCGAGCCGGCTTCCTTCCTTCGGGGCTTGCGCGCCCACCGCAAGATGCGCGAGCGCGCCGTGCTCGAACGCATCCGTGCCGGCGACAATCGGATTCCAGATATGGTCAAGGTCATCTATGCCTCCACCGATGTCCGGCTGCATGGGGCCGCCGCGCTCTCGGTCCTTGCGCATCTCGAAGACCTGATCGAGCAGGGACGGGTGGAGGCCGATGGGCCGCCCTCGCTCCTCGGCACTTACCGGCTGGCGCCCGGCGGAGCCGGCTGATCGTGCGGCGGCAGGCCTACAGCTATCGCAGCGATGCCTCTGTGCCTGCCTTTGCCGATGACAAGCCGCTGATCGTCTTCGACGGTGAATGCGTCCTCTGTTCCGGCTGGGTGCGTTTCCTGCTTCGCTATGACCGGCGCGCGCGGTACCGCTATCTCACGGCGCAGTCGCCGATTGGCCAGGCGCTCTATCGGCACTACGGGCTCGATGCCGGCAGCTTCGAGAGCAACCTCCTGATCGAGGACGGCGTCGCCCGATTCAAATCCGACGGATCGATCCGAACGCTTGCGCGGCTGGGTCTGCCATGGCCGCTGGTGAACGTCTGCCGTATTCTGCCCGCTGCCCTTCGCGACTCGCTTTATGATCTCGTTGCGAAAAATCGCTATCGCATCGCCGGGCGCCGTCAGAGCTGCATGGTGCCGACGCCCGAGGAGCGTGGGCGCTTCATCGCATGAACGCGGAAATCATGGGCCAATGGCAGAGCCGCTGCCAGCAGATCCTCGGGCGCGATTGGGATCCCACCGCCGCATTCGATGATCGCGGCGCCGTTGTGAGCGATTGACGTCACCTGCCGGCACGACGCCGATCAGTCGCCAGCGATGCCGAGCAGCTCGGCATCGAGCGCCCGCAGGAATTGGTCGGCGAAGGCTGCCCCCATGCCGAGGTCATGCGGACCGTAGCGGGAGGCGACGCGCAGGTCGACGAAGGTCGTCTCGGCCTCCTCGCGCAGCCGGATCAACACATCGAAACGGAAGCCGGCAATCAGCGTGCGCCATTCGCCCTGGAGCACGACGTCGCTGGCGCGGCGTCCCGCAATCGCGCCTTCGAGCGACAGCTCCGGCCGCGCCGCCGGCACCGGGACGTTTTCCGGCTCGACGGTCGTCTCCGCTCCGGCATTCGGCCGGACGGCCAGGTCCTCGAGATCGGCGCGAGCGTTTTCGACGCCAAGCTCCTCGGTGATGCCTACGCGGTTCTGTTCGATGACGGTGCGCACGCCCTGGTAAACGCGATCGAGCGCGCCATCATAGCGCCGGCCGGTGAGGCCCGGATAGGCAAGGATCTGCGCTTCCCGGTCCTCGGGCGTCACGGCGTCCTTGCGTTTCAGCCAGCTCTCTTCGGTCTGCGGCACCTTGAGCCATGGCGGCGGCGTCACCGTATCGGTGCTGACATCGTAGATCGCCGGGCGGGTCAGATATTGCACGGCGCCGAAACCGATGAAACCGAGTGCCGGCGCGGCATAGACGAGGGCTGCAGCGGACGCGAGACCACCGATCGCAGCCACCTGCCAGAGGCGGGCAAGGCCGACTACGGCAAGCAATACGCCAAGCAGCGCAAAAACGCCGGACAGGCCGACGAGGGCCAGGAAATGCGGTGTCGTCAATGGCCCGAAGCGGTGTGCGAGCAGCGAGAGCGCGAAGAGCACGAAGGAGACACGGGCGAAACGACGCGCCCAGTGGGCGGCATAGGAATAGGGACGCTCGTATCGGATCATCATGTAGTTGAATCAATCCCCTGCCGCGAAACAGACCGCATTCTTAGACCATGCCCCGTGCCGTGAAAACAGGCAATGCGCCAGTCGACGGCCGTGCCGCGGGCCGCACCTCGGGCCTCGCCGCAAAATCGCCATTCTCGTTAACCACCTATCAACACATGGGAATGTGCCCGCGCGCGCCCAGGAATGGGCCGGCACGCGGAGTTTCAATCGGAGGCAACGGCCGCGCACGGCAGAGAGAGTGCGCGGCGATCGACGGAGAACCGACATGGGCGCATCGCAAGCAGCCGTGGCTATTGCCACCCCCGCCCCTCTTCCTTCGGGTGACGGCGGCATTCCGATGGGGCTCCTCGAATTGGAACTCTCCCTCGACGGTTTTTCCGGAAACAGAGACGATTTCCCTGGTTTTGTCCGGACTGTTGCCGACAATGTCGGCGGCGAGTTTCTATTTGCATTGCCTGCCTCGGAGCTGATCGATGACTGCCTGAGTATCGCCGTACTCCGGCTCGGCGAGGCGGACGCCGAAACCTCGATCCTGTTTGCCTGCCTTGATGAGCAGGGCACGGCCATACGCATCGAACATCCGAGCGATGGCACGCGCGACCTGGAGCGCTTCGCCGAGTCCTTCGTCGGCGTGCTCGAGCGCATGTGATCGCCGCACGGCGGCGCCCTCCACCGGATTTGATGCAAGCGGTTGCACGCCAACGCAGCGAAGCGTTTCGTCGAGAGCTTTCCGTCAGCGCCCTCGCTGGTGCTGCACCTCCACCACTGCCGGCAGACCTGCCGAGAAACCCACCGTCAGCACCACGTCCGTCGGTCGCATGGCACCGTCTGCATACAACCGAAACTCGCCGCAGATTTGCCGCGGTTCGCTTCGATTTTCGGTGCAACACCCTATATTAATTACGATTCGAGAATGAATCCGGCCTCGGCGCGCCGGCACTCTGGAGGCACGAAGATCATGACGACCCGTTTGACGATCCTTGTCGCGGCTGCCTTGCTGCTGACGGCGTGCCAGACGATGACACCGGAAGAGCGGCGCATCGCCGACGGCAATACCTGCGCCTCCTACGGCTTCGCCGCGGTACCGACGCCTTTGCCACCTGCCTGCAACGCATCGAACTCGACCGACGCGCTGAGACGCGCGCCTTCCGCTACGAAAACGACATGATGATGTGGGGCTGGGACCGCCCCGTCGTCATCATGCGCTGACTGGACGTCGTTCAAGCGGAGCAAAGCAGGCGCCGTCATGCCGGCACCGGTTCGCAGGCGTCGGCCTCTAGCCTGCGTAGTCCTTCAATCGTTGCCGGCTAAAGACAACATGCTGCGTTGACCGAGCGCGTCCGAGGAGACGCGCGGCGCCGCAGTCTACCCCTTGCCGTTGATCGCCGCCTGGGCGGCAGCAAGGCGGGCGATCGGCACGCGGAAGGGCGAGCACGAGACGTAGTCGAGACCAGCGTCCTCGCAGAAGCGGATCGAGGCCGGGTCGCCGCCATGTTCGCCGCAGATGCCGAGCTTGAGGCCGTTCTTGGTGCGCCGTCCACGTTCGGCGGCGATCTGGATCAACTCGCCGACGCCGTCGAAATCGAGCGAGACGAATGGATCCTGCTCGATGATGCCCTTCTGCTGATAGGTCGACAGGAACTGCGAGGCGTCGTCGCGCGAGATGCCGAAGGTCGTCTGCGTCAGGTCGTTGGTACCGAAGGAGAAGAAGTCGGCCGCTTCGGCGATCACGCCGGCGCGCAGTGCTGCGCGCGGCAGTTCGATCATGGTGCCGACGAGATAATCTATGTCGATCCCGGCCTCGCCGATCACTTCCTTGGCGACCGCATCGATGCGTTCCTTGACGTAGTCGAGCTCTGCCTTGAGGCCGACCAGCGGCACCATGATTTCGGGGACGACGGCCGCGCCGGTCTCGCGCGCCGCCTCGACGGCAGCCTCGAAGATCGCGCGCGCTTGCATCTCGGCGATCTCCGGATAGGAAATCGCCAGACGGCACCCGCGGTGGCCGAGCATCGGGTTGAACTCATGCAGTTCGTCGACGCGCTGGCGAAGTTCCGACGGGTCGAGCGAAAGGGCGCCAGCGACGTCGGAAATTTCCCCGTCGGTCTTCGGCAGGAACTCGTGCAGCGGCGGATCGAGCAGACGGATCGTCACCGGCAGGCCGTGCATGATCGAGAACAGCTCGGCGAAATCCGAGCGCTGCATCGGCAGGAGCTTGGCAAGTGCCAGGCGCCGGCCAGCCTCGTCGTCGGCAAGGATCATCTCGCGCATGACGTTGATACGGTCGTCCTCGAAGAACATGTGCTCGGTGCGGCAGAGGCCGATGCCTTCGGCGCCGAAGGAGCGCGCGGCGCGCGCATCCGCTGGCGTTTCGGCATTGGTCCTGACGGTCATGCGGCGGCTGGCATCCGCCCAGGCCATGATCTTGCCGAAGTCGCCGGAAAGCTCCGGTTGCAGCATGGCGATCGACCCCTTCAGCACCTGGCCGGACGAACCGTCGATCGTGATGATGTCGCCCTTGCGGAGCGTCACGCTTCCGGCCGTCAGCAACTCGTTGCGAAGATCGACGCGGATGCTGCCGGCGCCGGAAACACAAGGCGTGCCCATGCCGCGCGCGACCACGGCCGCGTGGCTGGTCATGCCGCCGCGCGTCGTCAGGATGCCTTCGGCCGCATGCATGCCGTGAATGTCTTCCGGGCTGGTTTCGACACGCACGAGGATGACCTTGCGGCCCTCCTTGTCGGCCTGAACCGCTTCTTCGGAGGTAAAGACGATCTCGCCGGTGGCGGCGCCCGGCGAAGCCGGCAGGCCGGAGCCGATGATGTCGCGACGCGCATGCGGGTCGATCGTCGGGTGCAGCAGTTGGTCGAGCGAAGCGGGGTCGATGCGGGCGACGGCCTCCTGCTCGGAGATCAGTCCCGCCTCCGCCATGTCGACGGCGATCTTCAGCGCCGCCTTGGCGGTGCGCTTGCCCGAGCGGGTCTGCAGCATCCAGAGCGTGCCGCGTTCGATGGTGAACTCGAGATCCTGCATGTCGCGGTAGTGCCGCTCGAGCGTATCGCAGATCGAACGGAACTCGGCAAAGGCCTCGGGCATCAGCTTTTCGAGCGACGGCTTGTCGGAACCGGAGGCGATGCGGGCCGCCTCGGTGATGTTCTGCGGCGTGCGGATGCCGGCGACGACGTCCTCGCCCTGGGCGTTGACGAGGAACTCGCCGTAGAGTTCGCTTTCGCCGGTCGAGGGATTGCGGGTGAAGGCGACACCGGTTGCCGAGGAATTGCCGAGATTGCCGAAGACCATGGCCTGGACGTTGACGGCCGTTCCCCAGGCAGCGGGGATGCCGTGCAGGTGGCGATAGGTAATCGCGCGGGGGTTCATCCAGCTCGAAAAGACGGCGCCGATCGCACCCCAGAGCTGAACTTCCGGATCCTGCGGGAAGGGCTCGCCCAGCGCCTCTTCGATCGCCTCCTTGTAGCGCGCGATGACGTGTTGCCATTCGACGGCGGAGAGCTCCGTGTCCTGCTCGTGGCCGAGGCGCGCCTTTTCATCTTCCAGGATCTCCTCGAAGACATCGTGGTCGACGCCCATGACGACATCGCCATACATCTGGATGAAGCGGCGGTAACTATCCCAGGCAAAGCGCGCATCGCCGGCGTCATGGCCAAGCGCATGCACCGACTGGTCGTTGAGGCCGAGATTGAGAACGGTATCCATCATGCCCGGCATCGAGGCCCGGGCGCCGGAGCGGACCGAAAGCAGCAAGGGGTGGGTCGTGTCGCCGAAGACCCGTCCGGTCACCTCTTCCATCCGGCTGATGCCCTCGCGCACTTGGTCGCGCAGGCCTTCCGGCATCTGCCTGCCGTTGTCGAAGAAGCTGTTGCAGGCATCGGTGACGATCGTCAGGCCGGGCGGCACCGGCAGGCCGAGGTTGCACATTTCGGCAAGGTTTGCGCCCTTGCCACCCAACCGCTCGCGGTCACCTGCACGTCCCTCGGCCTTGCCCCCACCGAAGGTGTATACCCATTTCGTCATACCTGCTCTCCACCCAGAAACAGTCTTTTATGACGATTTACAGTATATGTTTCAGGCTGAAAATGCATCCGGTGAAGAATTATGCTGCACCGCATCATTTTGTGTAACAATGCAACATATTGGCGGTCTGCAGCGCCGTGCGTCTTATCAGACGCGCAAAGGCCGCAGTAGCACTTTGAATTGCTGTGTGTCTTGGTCCTTAAATCGATTCCGATTTGCGGAATCGTGCAGCAATGCCCGCTAGAGGCCTAGCCGCCCACGTTGCCGGTCCATCACGAAAACTGCCGCAACCTCACGCGATGGGGCGCATTCAAGAATAACCCGTCATGGCAATCCGCTTCAGTCAGCCCGACCTTAATCGATCAGGTCGGGGGACCTCTGATCAGACCACTTCGCGCAGCCGTTCCGCCGTCTGCAGATCGACGGAGACGAGTTGGGATACGCCCTGCTCGGCCATGGTCACACCGAAGAGGCGGTTCATCCTGGCCATGGTGATCGGATTGTGGGTGATGATGATGAAGCGGGTCTCGGTCGAGGCCGCCATCTCGTCCATCAGGTTGCAGTAGCGCTCGACATTGTGGTCGTCGAGCGGCGCGTCCACTTCGTCGAGCACGCAGATCGGCGCCGGGTTGGTGAGGAACACCGCAAAGATCAGCGCCATCGCCGTCAGCGCCTGCTCGCCGCCCGAAAGCAGGGTCATCGTCTGCGGCTTCTTACCCGGTGGACGGGCGAGGATTTCCAAGCCCGCTTCCAGCGGATCATCGCTCTCGATCAATTGCAGTTCGGCGGTGCCGCCGCCGAAGAGATGGGTGAACAGCCGCTGGAACTGCACGTTCACCACGTCGAAGGCGGCGATCAGGCGTTCGCGGCCCTCGCGGTTGAGGTTCTGGATGGCGCTCCTGAGCTTGCGGATCGCCTCGATGACGTCGTCGCGCTCACGGAGGATGAGAGCGAGCTTTTCGGAAAGCTCCTTCTGCTCCTCTTCGGCGCGCAGGTTGACGGCGCCGAGCCGTTCGCGTTCGATCTTCAGCCGTTCGAGTTCACGCTCGATGTTGCGCATGTCCGGCAGAGCTTCGTCGACCGCGAGCCCGGTCAGGCGCATCACCTCATGCGGCGCACAGGAGAGCGCCTCCTGGATGCGCGCTTCGATCTCGACACGGCGTTCGCGGGCCGAGACCAACCGCTCCTCGGCGCGGCCACGCTTCTCGCGCGATTCCGCAAGCTCGGAAAGGGCGGTTGCCGCCTGTCGATCCGCCTCGCGCTGGTGGTTTTCGGCCTCGGCGAGGAGGTCGGCCGCCTCGCGTCGGGCCGCCTCCGCCTTCTGCAATTCGCTCAGCAAGGAGCGGCGCTTGTCATCGAACTCGTCAGGGGCGTCGATCAACTCTTCCACTTCATCGCGGGCTTCCGCTTCGCGGTCGCGCAGCGTCGAGATGTGTTCCTCGGCGCTTGCGGCGCGCGCCTTCCAGGTCTGGCGCTCGTTGGCTATCGCGGTGATGCGTCGCTGGCGCGCCTCGTTCTCACGCGCCAGACCGTCATGGGCGGCACGGGCTTCGGCGACGGCGGCGCGATCGGCGGCGACGTCGGCCGTCTGTGTGCGCAGTTTCAATTCCAGTTCAGAGAGATCGGGCGCATCCGCCAGCGCGTCGTTCGCCGTTTCGATCTGCTCGGCCACTTCCTCGACCTGGGCCTCGATCTGGCTGCGGGTTTCCGCCAATACCGCGCGCCGGCGGCCAAGATCGCCCGAGGCGCGCTCGGCAGCCGCAAGCGCGTCACGGGCTTCGGCGAGCTGCCGCGTGATCATGCGCTGAGCATCACGCGAGAGCCGCAGTCTTTCGTCTTCGGCACGAATGCGCGTGCCGGCGGCTGCAAGTTCAGCCTCGGCGCGGCGCAGCGCCTCTGCGGCACTTTCGGCCTCCATGTCGAGTTCGGCGAGGCGGTTCTTCTGCGCCAGCCGCAGGGCGGCGGCACTCGGCGCCTCGGAACCGGTCACATGCCCGTCCCAGCGCCAGACGGAGCCTTGCTTGGTGACGAGGCTCTGACCGGACTTCAACAATGGCAGCAGCCGCTCCGCTTCCGCCTCGGTTGCCACGATGCCGATCTGCTTCAGCGCACGCGTCAGCGCATCCGGCGCCTTCACATGCGCGATCAGCGGGCTTGCGCCTTCGGGCAAATCGGCGTCGCCGGCATGATCGCCCGGCGCGCGCCAGTGGGCCGGCGCGTGCCTGTCGAGCGGCGAATCGAGATCGTCGCCAAGCGCGGCACCCAATGCGGTCTCAAAGCCGCGGTCGACCTCCATCTCCTCGACGACAGCCGGATAGGCGCCACCGGCCACAGCTTCCAGCATGCGGCGGATCGTGCGCGCTTCGGTTTCTATGCCGTTGAGAGCGGCACGTGCGCGATCGACCGGCGGACGCGCCTCAACCTCCGCGCGCCGCGCGTCAGCCAGAGCCTCCTCGACCGCAAGCACATTGGCTTCCGCTTCTTCGAGCGCGGCCTCGGCGACCTCGACCTGCCCCTGCTTCTCGTGCGGATCGGGAAGTGCAGCCATCTGCCTGTCGAGTTCGTCGAGATCGCGCGACTGCTCGCTGAGCTGCCGGGCAAGCCGGGCCTGTCGCTCCGAGAGATCGCGCAGCGTCCGCTCAAGCTGGTTGCGACCGGCCTGGGCCTCGGCGCGTTCAGCGGTCAATCGCGCCAACAACGCTTCGCTGCCGGCGAGCCTTTCATTCGCTTCCTCCAGCCGCTCACGCGCTTGCGTCGCGCGATCGTCGGCCTCGGCAAGCAAATCGCCAAGTTCGGCCTCCTCCTCGTCGAGCCGCGTCAGAATGCCGGCATTGTCGACGACGAGCCTCTCTTCGCGGGCGATGTCTTCGGCAAGCTGCGCCAGACGGCGCTGCAATTCATCGCGCCGTCTGAGGATCCTGCCGGCATCCTCTTCGAGCTGCGCGCGGGCGATCTGCAGGCGTTGAAGTGCTGCCGCGAACCGCGCCTCGTTCTCGCGCAGTTCCGGCAGCTTCAGGCTGGCAATCGCCTGTTCCTTGGCCGCCTGCATCTGGAACTGCGCCTTTTCGGCGACCAGTGCGGTGATCTGGTTGAGCTGGCTCGTCGCTTCGGCCTCGGCCTCCTTGGCCTGCACCCAGCGGATATGGAACAGGATTGCCTCATGCTTGCGGATATCGGCCGACAGCATCTTGAAGCGATTGGCCTGGCGCGACTGGCGCTTGAGGCTCTCGATCTGGCTTTCGAGCTGCGACGTGACGTCGTCGAGGCGCTCGAGATTGGTCTCCGCTGCCCTGAGGCGCAATTCCGCCTCGTGCCGGCGCGAATGCAGGCCGGAAATGCCGGCTGCCTCTTCCAGAAGCTGGCGGCGGGCCTGCGGCTTGGCGGCGATCAGTTCGCCGATACGCCCCTGCCCGACCATCGACGGCGAACGCGCGCCGGTCGAGGCATCGGCGAAGAGCAACTGCACGTCCTTGGCGCGCGCCTCCTTGCCGTTGATGCGGTAGACAGAGCCCTGCTCGCGCTCGATGCGGCGCGTCACCTGGATCTCGTCGCTATCATTGAAGGCCGCGGGCGCCGTGCGATCGCTGTTGTCGAGATAGAGGCCGACTTCCGCCGTGTTGCGCGCTGGACGGTTGCCGGATCCGGAAAAGATCACGTCGTCCATGCCGGAGGCGCGCATGTTCTTGTAGGAGTTCTCCCCCATCACCCAGCGCAGCGCTTCGACGAGATTGGACTTGCCGCAGCCATTCGGCCCGACGACGCCGGTCAGGCCCCGCTCGATGATGAATTCGGTCGGTTCGACGAAGGATTTGAAGCCAAGCAGGCGGAGCTTGTTGAACTTCATGCGGTGGACGCTGGGGCCAGATACCCCCCTCTACAGGGCCGCGAAACGAAAAAAACGGGCGCACGGCTGCTGCCGTCGCCCGTTTTCAGGAAAAGCGAAGGATCAGAGCTTGCTGTCGATGAGGGCCGACATAACGTCAACCGACATGTCCCCCGAATAGTGCTCACCATTGACGAAGAAGGTCGGCGTCGCCTTTACGCCAAAATCCTTTGCGCCCCGCTGCATGACAGAGTTCACATCATCCAGAAGTTTTTGGTTCGTCAAGCAGGCCTCGAAGCTCTCCTGTGTAAAACCGGCGAGTTTGGACATCTGCAGCAGCGCGTCACGGCCGTTCTGGGCCGCGGCCCACTGCTGCTGCTGCTTGAAGAGCATGGAGATCATCGGGAAATACTGGCCTTCGGGCGCACAACGCGCCAGCATGAAGGCAGCCGCCGCGCGCGGATCGAACGGGAATTCGCGTACGATAAAGCGGACCTTGCCGCTGTCGATGTACTTCGTCTTGATCGCTTCGAACGTCTCGTTGTGGAAGGCCGCGCAGTGCGGGCAGGTCATCGACATGTATTCGACGATCGTCACCGGCGCATTGGCTTCGCCCAGCGCCATTTCCGGCAAAGCGCCCGGCTCGAGCAGCTTGGCCTGATCGACCGAACCCTCCGAGGAAGGAAGCTCGACCTTCGCGGGGGCGGTGGTCGACTGAGCGACTTCGGTGCCTGCGGCCGGCTTGGCTTCGCTGCTTGCCGGGGTCGCAGTCGTCGATCCGGTCGTGGTGGCGTCCGTTGCGGGCTTTGCCGCCGTCTCGGTCGGCGCGGTCGTCGAGGCCGTTTCCTTCTTTTCGTCGCTGCAGGCAGCAAGCACCAGGGCGACGGTTGCGATGGCGGCACCGCTGAGCAGGCGTTTCGTAAGGTTCATTGCGGAAGCGGACATGAATTTGACCCGTGTTCGGAGGGATTATGCTGCGGATTCGATATCTTGCTGCGCGCAGGGCGGCAAGTGGCCGGGCGTCAACAGAATTCAAAGAATTGTGACCGACTGATGGCCCTATCGCCGTCGCGGCGCCAGCACGGCCGTCCCAAGCCGCCGCAAGGCTGCCTTCAGTTCTTCGCTCTCGATGCCCTCGACCATCTCCTCCAGCCGGCGCGCGGGCTCGCCCGAAAGCGGCTTCGGCTTGCCGCGGTGTCTGGGCTGCGGCGAGACGGGCTTCTGAACGATGCGCAGTTGCCCGATGGCATAGAACCCGAAGAAGCCGTTGATGCGCTGGATCAGTTCCCCCTGGGCATGGGTCAGGAAGAGCGCACGCGCGCCTTCGCAGGCAACCGTCAGCACGCCGGGCTGGTAACCGCCCTCACCCGAGATTTCCGAGGCACGGCGCGGCCAAGCGATCTTCTCCGGCCGCGTGCAATCGGCGAAGTCTTCGCCGGCGATTTCGTCCCAGGAGCCGAGCAGCATGGTGTTGATGCCTGCGCGCTTGGCAAGCACGGGGTCGATCAGGCCGTTGGCGACCTCGCTGATCTGGACGACACCCTTGCGGGGCTTCTGCTCACTCACGAAAGCGACTTTCTGTATGCAATGTCGATTGAGCCTTGATGCCGCGGCTCCGCTTCGCCAAGTATAGGCCGGAAAAAGAACTCCCGGCAAATCATGCACGATCCGATACCGGCGGCCGACGCCGCACCCCTTCTTTTGGAATGGTACGACAGGCACCACCGCGACCTGCCCTGGCGGGTCTCGCCGCCTATGGCCAAGCGAGGGGTCGTCGCCGATCCCTATCACATCTGGCTGTCGGAGGTCATGCTGCAGCAGACGACCGTCCAGGCGGTAAAAGCCTATTTCGAGAAATTCCTGTCGCTGTGGCCGACCGTCGAGGACCTGGCGCGCGCCGACAATGAGGACGTGATGAAGGCCTGGGCCGGGCTTGGATACTATGCCCGCGCCCGTAACCTGAAGAAATGTGCTGAAGCCGTCGCGAACGACCATAGCGGCCGCTTTCCCGACACGGAGGAAGGACTGAAATCCCTTCCAGGCATCGGCGATTACACAGCCGCCGCAATCGCCGCGATCGCCTTCAATCGCAAGAGCGCGGTGCTCGACGGCAATGTCGAGCGGGTGATCTCGCGGCTCTATGCAATCGAAATGCCGTTGCCGGCAGCGAAGCCCGAGATGCGCGCCCGCGTCGCCGCCCTTACGCCCGATGACCGTCCGGGCGATTTCGCCCAGGCGATGATGGATCTTGGCGCGACGATCTGCACCCCGAAGCGGCCCGCCTGCTCGCTCTGTCCCTTCCGTTCGCACTGTCGGGCCCTCTCTGTTGCTGATCCCGAGACCTTTCCGCGCAAGGCGCAGAAGAAGGACAAACCGCTCCGGCGCGGCGCAGCCTTCGTCGCGATCGATGCCGACAATGCCGTCTATCTGCGCAAGCGGGTCGAGAGCGGCCTGCTTGGCGGCATGACCGAGGTGCCCGGTACCGACTGGACGGCACGACAGGACGGCGACACCTCGCTCGCCTCCCAACCCTTCGCTGCGCACTGGGAAGACTGCGGGACCATCAGCCACGTCTTCACACATTTCGAGTTGCGTCTCTCCGTCTACCGCGCCAATGTCGCGCGCGCCGGAACGGACGGCGACGGCTGGTGGGAACCCGTTCATTCGCTGAAGGCCCAGGCGCTGCCGACGGTCATGAAAAAGGCGATCGCCCAGGCGATCCCGCATGCCTTCAAGGCGGAACGCTAGAACGGGATATAGAGAAGGCGGGGTCCTCGCCCGCATCCCGGCCTAACTTCTGATCTAAAAGACCAAGTAAGGAATACGTCCATGAGCAGCATCGAGATCCGCCACATCGTCTTCGACATCGGCAAGGTGCTGATTCATTATGATCCCAATCTGCCGTTCAGCCGCATCATCCCCGACGAGGCGGAGCGGGAATGGTTCTTCGCCAATGTCTGCACCCATGACTGGAATATCGAGCAGGATCGCGGCCGCTCCTGGGAGGAGGCCGAAGCGCTTTTGATCAAGGATTTTCCCGATCGCGAAGTGCAGATCCGCGCCTTCCGCAAATATTGGCAGGAGATGGTGCCGCACGCCTATGTCGAGACGGTTTCGCTGCTGGAACGGCTGATCGCCGAGGGGCGCGACGTGACGATGCTGACCAACTTCGCCTCAGACACGTTCCGCGAGGCCCAGACCCTCTATCCCTTCCTGACCCTGCCGCGCGGCGTTACAGTTTCGGGCGACGTCAAGCTCATCAAGCCCGATATCGCCATTTACGAAACGCATGCGCGGACCTTCGGCCTGACGCCGTCGGCGACCCTCTTCATCGATGACAGCGTCGCAAATGTCGAAGCCGCTCGGCTCGCCGGCTGGCACGCGGTGCACTTCGTCGACCCCGAGAAATTGAAGGCCGACCTCGCTTCATACGGCATCCATCCCTGACGCAAGCCGTTTCGCCCGGTCGATGGAACGGCGGCCAAGCTACGGCGCGCCTTCAGCTTTCGGGCGAAACGACGCGCCACGCCAGCCAACCGGCAAGCGCTGCGGCCGCCAGCCAGATGCACAGGATCGCGACCAGGCCGCCGCGGCTGGATGGACGCTCCTCCAATGCCGTCGCCCGGTCCCGAAATTCGTGCATGAGCGCCGGCGGCACGAGACGCACCGCCAGCAGGATGCCGAGCGGAACGATGAGCAAATCATCAAGGTAGCCGAGCACCGGTATGAAATCGGGAATCAGGTCGACCGGCGATAGCGCGTAGGCGGCGACGGCGCCGGCAACGAACTTCGCTGAAAGCGGCGTTCGAGGGTCGCGCGCGGCGAACCAGAGCGCGACGACGTCGCGCTTGATTTGACGCGCCCACTGCTTAGCGCGCTGGAGTCGATCGGGCGAGGTCATGCGGATGCAACCCTTGTTCGGGTGAAGACTGGTTTCTCCGAAACCTATTTCCGGACGCCGGGATTGGCAATCGGCGAAGCTTCCCAGCCTCTCGCGTCAACCGTTCCGGCCCGAAAACATACAAATGCCCGGAATCCCCTTTGAGGATTCCGGGCATTTAAAGCTCTCCTTCCGGGACTGAAGGTACAAAAACCGGTCGGAGCGCCTTTCGAAGGATCTGGCCGAACTGGTTGATCAGTTCAGTTTTGCCAGATCATTTCGAATGACGGTTCTGAGTTCGTCGATGGGCTTCAGGGTGTTCCCCTCTTCGAAGTGCCAGAATGTCCATCCATTGCATGCGTCAAGCCCCTGGACCTTGGCGCCCAGGCGATGAATTGAGCCGGCCTCACCGCCGGAAGCGACCGTGCCGTCGGCGCGGACAATGGCGCTGTAGCGGCGCTTTGCATCCGTGAGCACCGTGCCGGGCTTGATCAGCCCGCTTTCGATCAGCGTATTGAAGGCGACACGCGGTTCGGCCTTCTTGCCGGTCATGACCGACAGCATGGCCTTGCCGAGCGGTTCGACGGCATCGATGCGCGCCGAGGCCGCGTCGATGTAATCCTGCTCGCGCTCGATGCCGACGAAGTGACGACCGAGACGCTTGGCGACGGCACCGGTCGTGCCGGAACCGAAGAAGGGATCGAGCACGACGTCACCCGGTTTGGTCGAGGCCATGAGGATGCGGGCGAGCAGCGCTTCCGGCTTCTGGGTCGGATGCACCTTCTTGCCATCCTCGTCCTTCAGCCGCTCGTGGCCGGAGCAGATCGGGAACAACCAGTCGGAGCGCATCTGCACGTCGTCATTGGCGGCCTTCATCGCATCGTAATTGAAGGTGTAGCCCTTGGCATTGGCGTTCGGCGTCGCCCAAATCAGCGTTTCATGGGCGTTCTGGAAACGGCGGCCCTTGAAGTTCGGCATCGGGTTGGTCTTGCGCCAGATGATGTCGTTGAGGATCCAGAAGTGCAGATCCTGCAGGATGGCGCCGACGCGGAAGATATTGTGGTAGGAGCCGATGACCCAGAGAGTCCCGGTCGGCTTCAGCACGCGGCGGCAGGCGAGCAGCCATGCGCGGGTGAAGGCGTCATAGGCTTCGAAGGAGGCGAACTGGTCCCATTCGTCGTCGACGGCATCGACCACCGACTGATCGGGACGGGTCAGCATGCCGCCGAGCTGGAGGTTGTAGGGCGGGTCGGCGAAAACGACGTCGACCGAATTGTCGGGAAGCGCATTGAGCGCCGCAACGCAGTCACCCTTGATGATGCTGTCGAGCCAACCCAGCGGGCGGGTGGAGCGGGAGACTTCGGCAAGCGAAACAACTGAAGACATGGACAACTCGCAAATACGCTTACTCGGAACGGACTATGGAGCTTATGGTTACCGAAGATGGTTACCAAAGCCTGAAGGCCGTTCCGAAAAAGTGCGTAGTCACGCCATGTTAGTGAGAACTTTTGCTGCGACGATTCATTTGGAGTCGTGAAAGGCGCGGCTGTCGGCCGGTGCTTCACGGCGCTCGTTCAACCCGTAATCGCGGATGACGGAAGCGATGCGCAGGCGATAGTCGGCAAAGACGCCGTGACGTCCCGCATCCTGGGCGGCGCGGTGTTCGGGGCCATTCCGCCACGCTTTCACCGCCTCCTCGTCGCGCCAGAAGGACAGCGACAACACCTTGTCCGGATCAGCCAGGCTCTGGAACCGCTCGATCGAGATGAAACCGTCGATGTCGTCAAGCAGAGGACGCAGGTCGGCGGCAATGCCGAGATAGGTGTCGCGCTGCCCCGCGGCCGGCAGGACTTCGAAGATGACGGCAATCATGATTCACTTTCCTCCGATGGCCGCGGATACGTTCTTCAGGAAAATGCGGTCTTCCTTCAGGATAAACCGTTCGCGGCGGGCGAAGGCATAATTTTCCCTGCCGAGCGGATCGGCTGCAAGTCTTGCCCGATAGGCCTCGTAGGCCGCAAGACTCTCGACATTGTAGACGCCGTAAGCCGTCGTCGCCGACCCCTCATGCGGCCCGAAATAGCCGATGAGATCCGCGCCGCAGCGCGGGATCGCCTCGCCCCAGTTGCGCGAATAGGTGGCGAACTCCTCCTTCTTGAAGGGATCGATTTCGTAGCGGATGAAGCAGGTGATCATCGTCGTCTCCTTGCGGCCTGGCCCGTTGCCCGGCCTTCGATGGGACAACTATGCACGCTTGTCCGACGGGGATGCTTCGACTACGATCGAAGTATGAAGGAAGGTCCTGACATCGCTCTCATCGGCTCCCTGATCGGAGATCCCGCCCGCGCCAACATGCTGACGGCGCTGATGGGCGGTCGGGCGCTTACCGCGACCGAACTTGCCACCCATGCCGGGATCACGCTTCAGACCGCAAGCTCCCATCTTTCCAAACTCGAGACCGGTGGCCTGCTCAGCCAGCGCAAACAGGGGCGACACCGCTACTTCCAGCTCGCCGAGGATGAAGTCGGCCTGATGCTCGAGAACCTTATGGGCTTCGCGGCAAGCCGCGGCATGAACCGCCACCGCCCCGGCCCGAAGGATCCGGCGCTGCGAAAGGCGCGCGTCTGCTACAACCATCTCGCCGGCGACTATGGCGTGCGCATGTATGACAGCCTGATCGCCGAGAAGCAGATCGAGATCAACGGCGACGACCTCGCATTGACGCCGGCTGGCCAAAGCCGGATCGAGGCATTGGGCATCGACTATTCGGCACTGAAGAAATCGCGCCGCCCGATCTGCCGCACCTGCCTGGACTGGAGCGAGCGCCGCTCGCATCTTGCCGGCTCGCTCGGCGAGGCGCTGCTGACGCTTTTCATCGACAAGGGCTGGGCGAAGCGCGAAGCAAACAGCCGCGCCATCCGCTTCACCGCAAGCGGCGAGAAGGCGTTTTCGGAGCTGTTTCCGCAATAGGCGACCGTAGCGCGAACGCGATCTCAGCCAACAATCGAGAAGGCTTCGCGGGTTTCGCCCGCAGCGGTCCTGACCGGCGTCTTGCCGATCCATCCCACGTGGCGCTCGAGGATCTTCGCCGCTTCGTCGCCACGGCCTTCGCGCAAGGCGGCAAGGATGGCGCGATGGTCATGATCCGTGCGCGCTTCCCAGCTCGTGCGCCAGGCGGAGAAGAGAAAACGGGCGCTCGCCGCATGCAGATCGTCGATGGCCGCGAGCAGCCGCGGCATGCCGCAGGGCTGCAGGATCAATCGGTGAAAGGCGCGGTTCGCCGCTTCCCAGGAGCGCACGTCCCGCGAGGTATCGGCGGCAACCGTCGCCGCTTCCGCCCGGTCAAGGATCGCCGGCGTCAGATGCGGGATGGCGTGGCGAAGGGCCAGAACCTCGAGAACCGCACGCATTTCGGCAACCTCCCTCACCTCCTTGAGATCGAAGGAGGCGACGCGAACGCCGCGGCGCGGTTCGCTGACGGCAAGCCCCTGGGCCTCCAGCCGCCGAAAGGCTTCGCGAACGGGAACATGGCTTGCGCCGAATTCCTCGGCGATATGATCCTGCCGCAAGCGCTCGCCAGGCATCAGGATGCCGGAGATGATCCTCTCGGCGAGAGCCCTGCTGATGCGACTTGCAAGCGTATCGTCCTGTTGCTTTTCCATCGTCTACAGATAGAGCCGCGAAACAATGCTGTCGAGCAAGCGGAGCAGCGGTTTCGATGATTTCCAAAGGTTGAGCTTTCGGCCGCCTTCGTATAAAGCTCTGGCGTACGAAAGCCCCGCGCCGCGCAAGCTATCCTCCCCCTGCCTGTGGCGCCTTCTCCTCCCAGGGAACTGTTTCAAATGACCGGTATCGATCTCATCATTTTTGATTGCGACGGCGTTCTCGTCGATTCCGAAATCATCGCCTCGGAAGTCGAAGCCGCGCTGCTTACCGAAGCGGGCTACCCGATCAGCGTCGAAGAGATGGCCGAGCGCTTTGCCGGCATGACCTGGCACAACACGCTGCTGCAGATCGAGAAGGAAGCGAGCATCCCGCTTTCCGCATCGCTGATCGGCAAGGTCGACACCATTCTCGACGAGCGTCTGGAACGCGACGTCAAGATCATCGATGGCGTCAAGCCGATGCTGCTGCAGCTCACCCTGCCCCATTGCATCTGCTCGAATTCCACCTCGGCGCGCCTGGCGATGATGCTCGGCAAGGTCGGCATCAAGGACCACTTCGGCCCGCACATCTACTCAGCGCGCGACCTCGGACCCGATCGGGTCAAGCCTAAGCCGGATATCTTCCTGCACGGTGCCAAGCAGATGGGCGTCGACCCGTCGCGGGTGCTGGTCATCGAGGATTCGGTGCATGGCATCCACGGCGCCCGCGCCGCTGGCATGCGCGTCGTCGGCTTCACCGGCGGCTCCCACACCTTCCCGTCGCACGCCGACAAGCTGACGGAAGCGGGCGCCGAAACCGTGATCTCGCGGATGACGGCCCTTCCCGGCGTGATCGCAGCGCTTTCCGAATGGTCGGAGTCCATGACGGCCTAACGCCGAAAGGGCCACGTCCGGCCGCCACCCCTTTCGCCCCGGCTTTCGGCCGGAGCGGAAAAAAGCCTTCGGCCACCACGGCAGGCGTCCGATTAGGCGCCGAGGGACACGATGACACATTGAAGTGGCGCCGCGTCCCTCCGAAAATCTCTATGGCGACCCACCTCCTGTCAGAGGCGCAACGGTCGCTGTAGCACCCTGAAATGCTGCATGTTTTCGTCCATTGACCGGTTACGGTTCAAGGACACGTACAGTAGGTTTTCGAAGCCGCGCACGAAGGCCATATCAAGCAAGCCCCATCAGGGGTATTTCTAGGAGGAAACACTATGCGTCTTTCAATGTTGACCGGCCTGACCCTGGCGGCCAGCGTCGCCTTCGGCCCGCTCGCCTTCGCCGATATCACCGTTGGCGTCATCACGCCGCTCACCGGCCCGGTCGCGGCCTATGGCGAGCAAGTGAAGAACGGGGCGGAAACGGCCGCCGAAGAGATC
Organism: Ensifer sp. B1-9; assembly: GCF_050474445.1. Classification (NCBI taxonomy): domain Bacteria; kingdom Pseudomonadati; phylum Pseudomonadota; class Alphaproteobacteria; order Hyphomicrobiales; family Rhizobiaceae; genus Ensifer; species Ensifer sp. B1-9. Next base: position 54,643 of record NZ_JBCHVG010000002.1, on the reverse strand, counting down.
AACAAGGCTGGCGGCATCAACGGCGAAAAGATCGTTCTGAAGCTGCTCGACGACGCCGGTGACCCGAAGCAGGCCGTTTCGGTTGCCAACCAGGCGGCCGGCGAAGGCATCCGCTACGTCGTCGGCCCGGTGCTCTCGGGCACCTCCATGGCGGCTTCCGACGTTCTCGCCGAAAACGGCATCCTGATGGTGACACCGACGGCAACGACGCCCGACCTCACCACCCGTGGTCTCTGGAACGTGCTGCGCACCTGCGGCCGCGACGACCAGCAGGCCGAAGTCGCCGCTGCCTATGTGGTCAAGAACCTCAAGGACAAGAAGGTCGCCGTCCTGCACGACAAGGCTCCTTACGGCAAGGGCCTCGCTGACGGCTTCAAGAAGGCGATCAATGCAGGCGGCATCACCGAAGTCGTCTACGAAGGCCTGAATCCGGGCGACAAGGACTTCAGCGCCATCGTCACCCGCCTGAAGTCCGAGAACGTCGATGTCGTCTACTTCGGCGGTTACCATCCGGAAGGCGGCCTGCTCGCACGCCAGATGCACGACCAGGGCGTGAAGGCACAGATCTTCGGCGGTGACGGCCTGTCGAACACCGAGTTCTGGGCGATCGGCGGCGAAGCGGCGTCCGGCACGATCTACACCAATGCCAGCGACGCGACCCGCAATCCGGCATCGGCTCCGGCCGTCGAAGCGCTGAAGGCGAAGAACATTCCGGCCGAGGCCTTCACCCTCAACGCCTATGCCGCCGTGCAGGTGCTGAAGGCCGGCATCGAAAAGGCCGGCTCCGCCGAAGACGCGACTGCGGTTGCCACTGCGATCAAGTCCGGTGAAGCGATCGACACCGTGCTCGGCAAGCTGACCTATGGCGAAGCCGGCGACCTGACCTCGCAGGCTTTCTCGCTCTACAAGTGGGAAGGCGGCAAGAGCGTTCCGGCTGAGTAAGCTAGATGCGGGATGAGGAAAAGTGCGTGCGGTTTTCCGCCCGCATCCCGCTCCAACGTTGAGAATCGATCACGTTGATGATTTTGGGTCGATCCGACCCAAAATCGAGATCTGAACGTGATGGAAATGGGAACGCCGGGGCAAGCCCCGGCGTTTTTTTGTGCGGTGTGCGCCGCTGCTTACTTCTTCTTGCCCTTGGCCGGCGGACCCTCGTCGAAGCCGACATAGACGGTGACGTTGGATCCGGCGCCGGCCGGCAGCGTCACGTTCGCCTTGGTGAAGACGAATTGTGCCGAGCCGGTCGAGGGAATTTCGACCGCTTGTTGCGTCAACTCGGAGTAAAGCGTCTTATCTTCGTCTGTCGCAGCGACACGGATCGGCATGGTGATCTTGCCGGGGCCACCCGCCGGGCCGCTGACGACGCGTCCCTGCGCCACCACGGTCATCGTCAATGCGCCTTCGCTCTGCACGCACTGGCGCGTGGTGTCGGCGAGCGAGGCCTGGTAGACGACCTTCGTCGGGTCGTTTTTGGCACCCTTGGCGTAGCTGGTGAACACCGACGTGCCATCGCGCAGGACGACCTGCGGGCACGCGGCCTGGACGACGGCTGGCGTCGGAGCGGTGGCACTGCCGCCCGCATCGATCGCTCCGCCGGATTGCGTCTTGTTACAGCCGGCGAGAATCGCGAGAAAAGATATTGCGAGAACAGGCCGGGATACTTTGCCAAACACGTTGAACAACCTCTGCTGGACCGGTTGAAACTCCTTGACCGAAATCTCGGCCGGAAGACCTTTCATGGCCTTCGGGCATCGTCTATAGCAGCGACAAACTGAAAAATCGATCGGGTCGGCGTGTCCCTTCCGAATTTTCCGAAGCCTGATCTACAGTCGGAAATTGCGTCGGTGACAAGAATAGATGCAGACTTTGTCAAGGACTGACGCAATAAGACGGGCATGCCGCGGCGCCGTTTTCCTAGGGTCGCGGCAATCCTGGACGTGGGACGAAGGACAATCATGGTGAAGTATATCTCGACGCGCGGCGAAGCCGCTCCTCTCGGCTTCTGCGACGCGCTGCTTGCCGGTCTGGCGCGCGACGGCGGTCTCTATCTCCCCAAGGAATGGCCGAAGTTTTCCAAGAAGGAAATCCGGGGCTTGCGCGGCAAATCCTATCAGGAAATCGCGTTCACCGTGCTCGAACCCTTCACCAATGGCGAGATCCCCGCGGCCAAGTTCCGCGAAATGATCGACGAAGCCTACGCCACCTTCCGCCATCCGGCGGTGGCACCGCTGGTGCAGACCGGACCGAACGCCTTCGTCATGGAACTCTTCCACGGCTCGACGCTCGCCTTCAAGGACGTGGCGATGCAACTGCTTGCGCGGTTGATGGACTATGTGCTGGCCGAGCGCGGCGAGCGCGCCACGATCGTCGGCGCGACCTCGGGCGACACCGGGGGCGCCGCGATCGACGCCTTCGCCGGCCGCGAACGCACCGACATCTTCATCCTCTTCCCGCACGGCAAGGTTTCGCCGGTGCAGCAGCGGCAGATGACGACATCGAAGGCATCGAACGTTCACGCCATCGCCGTCAAGGGCAACTTCGACGACTGCCAGAACCTCGTCAAAGGCATGTTCAACGACGCCGCCTTCCGTGACCGCGTCAAGCTTTCGGGCGTCAACTCGATCAACTGGGCGCGCATCATGGCCCAGATCGTCTACTACTTCACCACGGCGGTCGCACTCGGCGGGCCGGACCGCAAGATCTCCTTCACGGTCCCGACCGGCAATTTCGGCGACATCTTCGCCGGGTACGTCGCCAAGCGGATGGGCCTGCCGATCGACAAGCTGGTGATCGCCACCAACGAAAACGACATCCTTGCCCGCACGCTGAAGACCGGGCGCTACGAGATGCGCGACGTCAAGGCGACGACCGCGCCGTCGATGGACATCCAGATCTCGTCGAACTTCGAGCGGCTGCTGTTCGAGGCGAACGACCGCGACCCGGGCGAAGTGCGCTCGGCCATGGACGGCCTCAAGCAGTCCGGTTCCTTCACCATACGCGAAAAGGCGCTGAAGGCCATCCGCAAGGAGTTCCGCGCCGGCCGCGCCTCGGAGAAGGAGGTGGCCAAGACGATCGCCAAGACGCTGGAAAAAACCGGCTATCTGCTCGATCCGCACAGCGCCGTCGGCGTCTTTGTCGCCGCCAAGCACGAGAAGCCGTCCGCCCCCATGGTGACGCTCGCCACCGCCCATCCGGCGAAATTCCCGGACGCGGTAAAATCGGCCAGTGGTATTGACCCGGCGCTTCCGACGTGGCTTGCTGACCTGATGAACAGGGAGGAGCGTTTCGATATCCTGGATCCGGACCTGAAGAGCGTCGAGACCTTTATCGGCGAGCGCACCCGTCTCCGGGGGTAAGAACGAGAAGAAACGTATGATGAAAGTTGAGTGCACCCGGCTCCCTTCCGGGTTGACGGTGGTAACCGAGCAGATGCCGCATCTCGAAAGCGTGGCGCTCGGGGTGTGGATCAAATCCGGTTCGCGCAATGAAACCTTGGGTGAACATGGCATAGCCCACCTGCTGGAGCACATGGCTTTCAAGGGCACCGCGCGACGCACCGCCCGCCAGATTGCCGAAGAAATCGAAAATGTCGGTGGCGAAGTCAATGCCGCCACGTCGACCGAGACGACCTCCTACTATGCACGCGTCCTCAAGGATCACGTGCCGCTGGCGGTCGACATTCTCGCCGACATCCTCACCGAATCCACCTTCGACGACGAGGAATTGCGGCGCGAGAAGCAGGTGATCCTGCAGGAGATCGGCGCCGCCGACGACACGCCCGACGACGTCGTCTTCGACCGTTTCGCCGAAACCGCCTATCGCAACCAGACCGTCGGACGGCCGATCCTCGGCACCCCTGATACGGTCATGTCGTTTTCTGCCGATCAGATCCGCCAGTATCTCGGCCGCAACTACACCACCGACCGCATGTTCGTGGTCGCGGCCGGTGCCGTCGAGCACGAGGCCTTCGTGCGCCAGGTGGAGGAGCGCTTCTCGGCGCTTCCGCGCACGCCGATTGCGACGCCGGTGCTCGAAGTCGCCCGCTACACGGGCGGCGACAGCCGCGAGACGCGCGATCTGATGGACGCGCAGGTCCTGCTCGGCTTCGAGGGCAAGGCCTACCATGCCCGCGACTTCTACTGTTCGCAGATCCTCGCCAACATCCTCGGCGGCGGCATGTCCTCACGCCTCTTCCAGGAAGTGCGCGAGCATCGCGGCCTCTGTTATTCGGTCTACGCCTTCCATTGGGGCTTTTCCGATACCGGTATCTTCGGGGTGCACGCGGCCACCGGCGGCGAGAACCTGCCGGAATTGATGCCCGTCATCGTCGACGAACTGCGCAAATCCTCGATGAACATCGAGCAGCAGGAAATCGAGCGTGCCCGCGCCCAAATCCGCGCGCAGTTGCTGATGGGCCAGGAAAGCCCGGCGGCCCGGGCCGGCCAGATTGCCCGCCAGATGATGCTCTATGGCCGCCCGATCCCGAACGAAGAACTGATGGAGCGCCTCTCCGGCATCACCATCGAGCGTCTGACCGACCTTGCCGGCCGGCTGTTCTTCGACACGACGCCGACGCTTTCGGCCATCGGCCCGCTGGAGCAGCTTGCCCCGATGGGCGATATCCTGTCGTCCTTGACCGGCAAGGCTGCCGTTCCGCACGCCGTCGCCAGCTAAACAGGCCCTATTGCATGTCTCGTCCTCACGACCGCGACTTGAGGACAGACACGCAGCAAATCAAAGTGCTACAGCGTCCTTTGCGCGTCTGATAAGACGCGCGGCGCTGTAGGTCATTTCATGGATCGAAACCGTGACATGATCTTGCTTTTTTACGTCTGGGCGAATCTTGGCGGAAAGGCGTTCGCCACTTTTCCTGGAATCGCTCTCAGCCACCGAGGACGCAAGCACCGTGTTGGAAATGGTGAAGTCTTTGCGTCTTTTCGCAAAATCGGATTCGATTTGCGCGCAAAGTTGTGCAACGTTTCGGTTTGTGACAGCGCAAAGGCGCGCTGCCGGGCGGACGATAGAGCATCCCCGCGCGCAAACTGGACGGCCTCGGAGGCAGCTATGACACGATCGGTTTTTCGGTTCCTGTCGCGGCAGCCGGAGACGATCGAAATCGCCGATCAGAACTACCTGCTGCGGCTCCCGCGCTATGCCGATTATCGCCAGTGGTATCAGCTGAGAAGCGAGAGCCGCGGTTTCCTCGAACCTTGGGAGCCAACCTGGCGCCCCGACGAGATGACCGAGAGCGCCTTTCGCAGCCGGGTCATCCGCAACGAGCAGGAATATTCCTCCGGCCAGGCCGTGCCGCTCTTTCTTTTCCACAAGCCAGACGAGATGTTGCTCGGGGGGCTGACCATCGGCCACATCCGCCGCGGCGCCGGGCAAAACTGCATGATCGGCTATTGGATGGGCGAACGCCACGCCGGCAAGGGCCATATGTACGCGGCCCTGAGGCTCGCCATTCCCTACATCTTTTCGACCCTTGAGTTGCACCGTATTGAAGCAGCCTGTATTCCGGACAACTCAAGAAGCATCCGGCTCCTTGAAAAGGCCGGTTTTGAGCGTGAAGGCTACTTAAGACAGTACTTGAGAATCAATGGCCAGTGGCGGGACCACGTGCTCTTTTCTCTCCTGTCCGACGATGCCCTACCGAACAGGAATATGCCCCTTTGATGCCTCTAACCCGCTCGCCCTTCGCCTGGTCAGCTTCGAAGCTGGCAGCGTTTCTGATTACGCTCACGACGTTTTTCTGCGCGCTCGGCGGTGCGGCCCAAGCTCTGGAGCCGGTGAAGATCTCGCGCGAGGACACCGCGCTCGACCTCACGGCGACGACAGAAATCTACAGCGGCCGCAATGAAGCCTTCCAGGTCTCGACGGCGCCTGGAACCGACGGCATCGTGCGCCGCATCGAGGTGCGCTCCAGCAGCGAGGACCATCAGGGCGACTGGGCCGTGTTCGCGCTCGCCAACGTTTCGGCCGAACCGCTCGACCGCGTGATCGTCGCACCGCATTTCCGACTGGTGAATTCCAAGCTCTTCTGGCCGGATCTCGGCTCTAAACGCATCCTTTCGATCACTCCCAGCGAAGGTTTTGCGCTCAGCCGCGAACCGAGCGACGAGGCGGACGTCTTCCGCATCACGCTGGCGCCGGGCGTCATCATCACCTTCGTCGCGGAACTGGCGACGCCGGAACTGCCGCAGATCTACCTGTGGGAACCGGATTCCTACAAGGATACGGTCAACGCCTTCACGCTCTATCGCGGCATCGTGCTCGGCATTGCCGGCCTGCTCGCGGTGTTCCTGACGATCCTCTTCGTCGTCAAGGGAACCTCTATGCTGCCGGCGACGGCGGCACTCGCCTGGGCGGTTCTCGCCTATATCTGCGTCGATTTCGGCTTCCTGTCGAAGCTCATCAGCGTCACGGCCGGCGACGAGCGAATATGGCGAGCGGGCACCGAGGTCTTCCTGGCGGCGGGCCTCGTGATCTTCCTGTTCACCTATCTTAATCTTAACCGCTGGCATCAGCATCTCGGTTACGCCACGCTCGCCTGGATCCTGGGTCTCGGCCTGCTCTTCGGCGTCGCCGTCTATGATCCGGCGATCGCGTCCGGCATTGCCCGCCTCTCCTTCGCTTTGACCGGAACGGTCGGGATCGTGCTGATCGCCTATCTCGGCTTCAACCGCTACGACCGTGCAATCCTTCTGGTGCCTGCCTGGCTGCTCATCCTCGTCTGGCTCTTCGGCGCCTGGCTGACCGTCACCGGCCAGCTTGCCAACGACATCGTGCAGCCGGCGCTCGGCGGCGGTCTCGTGCTCATCGTGCTGCTGATCGGCTTCACCGTCATGCAGCATGCGGTTGCCGGCAGCGGCTACCAGCAGGGCCTGTTCTCCGATCTCGAGCGCCAGTCGCTGGCGCTTACCGGCTCCGGCGACACCGTCTGGGACTGGGATGTCGCCCGCGATCGGGTGGTGACCATGCCCGATATTTCGACCCAGCTCGGACTGTCGCTCGGCAGCATGCACGGCCCCTTGCGCAATTGGTTGCCGCGCCTGCATCCCGACGACCGCGACCGCTTCCGGGCGACCCTCGACGTGCTTCTCGAGCGCCGCCGCGGCAAGCTCAACCACGAATTTCGCGTGCGCGCCGAGGACGGCCATTACCACTGGCTCGCCATCCGCGCCCGGCCGGTGCTCGGCGCCAACGGCGAAATCATCCGCTGTGTCGGCACGATCATCGACATCACCGAGCAGCGCAATTCCGTCGAGCGGCTGCTGCACAATGCGCTGCTCGACAATCTGACCGGCCTTCCGAACCGCCAGGTCTTCCTCGACCGGCTGCAGGCGATCCTGCTGATGGCCGACGGCAGCAATTCGGTTCGCCCGACGGTGCTCGCAATCGACATCGACCGCTACAAGCAGGTCAATGACCTCCTGGGCATCGCCGCGGGCGACAACATCCTGATCGCCTTGACCCGGCGCTTGCGCCGGCTCCTGCGCCCGCAAGACACGCTTGCCCGCCTCGGCGGCGACCAGTTCGGGCTGATCCTGATGTCCGAGCGCGACCCCGCCAAGGTCGCGGATTTCGCCGACGCGGTGAGCAAGGCGATCATGGTGCCGCTCAACTACGGCAACCGCGAAATCAACCTGACGGCATCGATCGGCCTCGTTTCCTGGCTCGACCAGGAGCAAAGCGCTGCGGGCCTGCTCGACGACGCCGAGCTCGCCATGTTCCGGGCGAAGAAGGAAGGCGGCAACCGCGTCGAACCCTTCCGCCCCGCCTTCCGCACATCAGGGTCGGACCGGCTCCAGCTCGAAGCCGACCTCAAGCGGGCGATCGAACGCAGGGAGCTCTCGCTGGTCTACCAGCCGATCGTTCGATTGAACGACGCGGAGATCGCCGGCTTCGAGGCGCTGATGCGCTGGGATCATCCGAAGCGCGGCAATATCTCGCCGACCGAGTTCATTCCGATTGCCGAAAATTCAGACCTCATCAGCCAGCTCGGAATGTTCGCTTTCGACAAGGCGACGAGCGATCTGACGGAATGGCAGCTCCAGACCGGCGACCTGCCGATCTTCGTCTCGATCAACCTTTCGAGCGCGCAGCTTCTCAACAACGAGCTCTATGACGATGTCCGCGCCATCCTCACCAAGAACCGCTGCGATCCGGGCAAGGTGAAGATGGAACTGACGGAATCACTCGTGATGGAAAACCCCGAGCAGGCCCGTCTCGTCCTTGAAAAGCTGAAGGAAGCAGGCCTGAAGCTGGCGCTCGACGATTTCGGTACCGGCCATTCGTCGCTCTCCTACCTCACGCGTTTCCCCTTCGACACGATCAAGATCGACAAGGCACTGGTGCGTGACCCGAGCGACAAGCGCGGCATTCTCCTGCGCTCGGTGATCACCATGGCGCGTGAACTCGATATGCAGGTGGTGGCCGAGGGTATCGAATCCGAGGACGATGCAATCCAGCTCTCGCAGATGGGCTGCGACTACGGCCAGAGCTTCCTCTTCGGACCGCCGATCGGCTCGGAATCGATCCAGCGGCTGCTGAAGGAACGCTTTCCGCTGATGAAGCGGGCGTGATTTCGGCAAGGCGACGCCGCTCAGCGAGAAACACACCATCGTCCAAAGCCCGTCAGGCAATAGTCCGACGGGCTTTGCTTTTCAGCATGAATGTTCTGAAGAAAGCGGGCTCATCCGACAAATCAGGCGTGGCCCGCATCCGCGGAGAGCATCGCGGCCGACACGCCCATCAGGGCCAACGCCCGGTCGTATTTGTCGTCCAGAGCCTTGTCGAAGATCAGTTCCTCACGCGCCGGGCATGTGAGCCAGCCGTTCTGGGTGATTTCCGCTTCGAGTTGCCCCGGTCCCCACCCGGCATAGCCGAGCATCATCGTCGCCTTGACCGGCCCCTCCCCGCGCGAAATAGCGCGGACGATATCGAGTGTCGCGGTCAGGCAGATGTCATCGCTGACGGGGATGCTGGAATCGCTCAGGTAGTCGTCGGAATGCAGCACGAAGCCGCGCCCGGTCTCGACCGGTCCGCCGGCCTGAATCTGGAAATCCCGTGTCATCTGCGGAAGGCGGATCGCCTCTTCCTCGTCGAGAATATCGAGATGGAGCAGCACGTCCGGAAAGGTCAGTTGCTGAGGCCGATTGAGCACGAAGCCCATCGCGCCATCGTCCGAATGGGCGCAGATGAAGATGACCGTCCGGGCGAAATTCGCATCAAACATCCCCGGCATGGCGATCAGGAACTGACCGTCAAGGAAACCTCGCTCCCGTCTCTTCTGCGCCATCGGAGTCGACATCATGGGAACAGCCTACCAATTCGCCGCGAAATGAAAAGCGCCTCAGCGTCGCGGTCCGGAAATATTGCACGCACGACGTTCACTTCGCCGTGTCCGATCAAGCGATTATGATCGTCGCTCTGTTTCGAGCGTCTGGAGCCCCGCCGGCAAAAGCGATATTGCTTCCGGCATGATCCAGCGCTCCACATACCAGAACATGGCCCAGTTCATTGGCGCGGCAAGCCTCATCGCCGCTTTTTTTCTTCCGCTGGCGACACAGGCGGCCACCAGCGAGTGGGTCACCTCCCCGGGCGGCATGGTCCGCCTGGTCGCGGCCCAGCCCAAGCAGGACGGCACGATCCCGGCAACGCTTGAGGTCAAGCTCAATGCGGGCTGGAAGACCTATTGGCGGGAACCTGGCGCAAGCGGCATCCCTCCGCAGGTGACGATCGACCCGACGAGCGGCGTCGTGCTCGAGAAGATCGGCTTCCCGGTGCCGAAGACCTTCGACGACGGCGTGGTGCGCTATGTCGGTTACGACAAGCCGGTCGCATTCCCGCTGACGCTGAGGCGCGTCCAAGGCACGGGCGATGTCAACATTCGCGCCTCGGTGTTTCTCGGCATCTGCGAGGATATCTGTATCCCGGTCCAGGGCGAGTTGACGCTGGCGCTGAATGAGGGCGATCTGGACAATCCGCTCGACGGCGCGCGCATCGATGACGCGATCGCCGCATTGCCGGAAGCACCTTCCAGGGACTTTGCCGTCACGGCGAGCCATTACGACGCGGACAAGGCCGTGCTGCACCTTTCCCTTCACTTGCCCGACGGCAAGGACCATCCTGAAGTGTTCCTGGCCGGCCCATCCGGTGTTTCCTTCGGCAAGCCCGAGATCACGACAGAGGGCGAGACCGGCCTCGGCGCGACCGTGCCGGTCCGGCTCCCCGGCAAGGACAAGGAACTCAAGGGCAAGCCGATCGTTGTCACCATACGCGCGAAGGGCCGCAGCATGGAGACGACCCTTGCCTTTGATTAGGCCGCATCTATAGTCCCGCAGGTTCTCCGACACGAGCGGAGAAGCGAAGACGCAAGCAACGCAAGGAGAGTGCCGTGACCATTGCCGTCGGAGACAAACTACCAGCCGCAACCTTCAAGGAAAAAACCGCCGATGGTCCGGTGGAGGTCACTACCGATCAGCTCTTCGCGGGCAAGCGCGTCGTGCTCTTCGCCGTTCCGGGTGCCTTCACGCCCACCTGCTCCCTCAACCATCTGCCCGGTTACCTCGAGAACCGCGACGCGATCCTTGCCCGCGGCATCGACGATATCGCCGTGGTCTCCGTCAACGACCTGCATGTGATGGGCGCCTGGGCAACCGCGTCTGGCGGCATGGGCAAGATCCACTTCCTCTCCGACTGGAACGCCGCCTTCACCAAGGCGCTCGGCATGGATATCGATCTCTCGGCCGGCACGCTCGGCGTCCGCTCGAAGCGCTATTCGATGCTGGTGGAAGATGGCGTGGTGAAGTCGCTCAATCTCGAAGAAAGCCCGGGCCAGGCGACCGTTTCCGGCGCTGCCGCGATGCTCGAACAGCTCTGAGCGCAGAAGTAAGTGCAAATGGAAACGGGCCTCTACGGCCCGTTTTTCATTTCACGAGGAGAGAGTCCGAACGCCGCGGCTTCTTGTAGGGTTCCATGCCCTTGCGGGCGAGCTCGTCGGCGCGCTCGTTTTCAGGATGGCCGGCATGGCCCTTGACCCAGTGCCAGGTCACCTTGTGGCGGCGATTGGCTTCATCCAGCCGCTGCCAGAGCTCGCCGTTTTTCACCGGCTTCTTGTCCGCGGTCTTCCAGCCGTTCTTCTTCCAGCCGTGGATCCACTTGGAAATGCCGTCCATCACATATTTGCTGTCGGTATGGAGATCGACCTCGCAGGCGCTCTTCAGCGCATCGAGCGCCGAGATCGCCGCCAACAGTTCCATGCGGTTGTTGGTGGTCTCGGCCTCGCCGCCGGAGAGTTCCTTTTCCACCTCGCCGTAGCGCAGCACCGCGCCCCAACCGCCCGGCCCCGGATTGCCGGAGCAGGCACCGTCCGTGAAGATGTCGACATGCTTCATGCCAGGCCCTCTTCGCGTTTCAGGCCGTATTCCGCGCTCGAAGCGATGGCGCGGTGAAAGCGGATCTTCGTCAGGTATTCGAGCGGGTCTTTCTTGACCACGAGCGCCCCGGCAGGCGTCATCAGCCAATCGTAGAGCCGCGTCAGGAAGAAGCGCAGTGCCGACCCGCGGCAGAGCAGCGGCAGCGCGTCGACCTCGGCGGGCGTCAGCTTGCGCACGCTCTCATATCCCGAAAGCATCGCCATGCCCTTGGTGATGTTGTAGGAGCCGTTCTTTTCGAAGCACCAGGAATTGAGGCACACGGCGACGTCATAGGCGAGGTAGTCGTTGCAGGCGAAATAGAAATCGATCAGGCCGGACAGCCGGTCTCCGAGGAAGAAGACGTTGTCCGGGAAGAGATCGGCGTGGATGACGCCTTCCGGCAGGGATTTCGGCCAGTGGCTCTCGAGGTATTCGAGCTCCGCCGATATCTCGTTCTTGAGACCCGCCTGCACCTCGTCCGCACGCGCCTCGGAATTGACCCAGAGCGGCCGCCAGCCGGTGACGGAAAGCGCATTGGTGCGCTTCAGCGCGAAGCCTTCGCCGGCAAGATGCATGGCGGCAAGAGCCCTGCCGACTTCGTGGCAGTGCTTTGCCTCGGGCTTTCTCAGCCACATGCCCTCGAGGAAGGAGATGACGGCGGCCGGACGACCGGAGAGCTCACCGAGCAGCTTGCCGTCAGCCCGCGGCAGCGGCAGCGGGCAGGACAGGCCGCGCTCTGCCAGATGATGCATCAACCCGAGGAAGAACGGCAGGTCGTCGGCGTTCACGCGCTTTTCATAAAGCGTGAGAATGTAGGAGCCCTTGGTCGTGTGCAGCAGGAAATTGGAATTCTCGACGCCTTCGGCAATCCCCTTATAGGAGGTTAGCTGGCCGACGTCATAGGCGGTGAGAAAGCGGGAGAGATCGTCTTCCGTGATATCGGTGTAAACTGCCAAGGTCTTCCACTCTCAAGAAAATGTGGCAAGAAGTGCGGGTTATTCGCCGTTGACGAAGGCCATGTCGGCGGCGGTCAGCGGCACGTGGCGGATCTCGCGGTTGACGAGGAAATTCTCGTTCTCCTCGACCGTGTCGGCAAGTTCCACCCTCGCATCGTAGCGCTCGCGGAATGCCTCGATGATCTCGTTGACGATCACTTCGGGCGCCGAGGCGCCAGCCGAGAGGCCCACCGTCGAGATATCGCCCATCTCGGCCCAGTCGATTTCCGACGCGCGCTGGACCAGCACGGATTTCTTCGCGCCCGCCCTCAGCGCCACTTCGACAAGCCGCTTGGAATTGGAAGAGTTGGGCGCGCCGACGATGAGGAACAGATCGCAGCCGGGGGCTGCCTGTTTCACCGCCTCCTGGCGGTTGGTGGTGGCGTAGCAGATCGAATCGGCTGCTGGCGCCGTCAGGTTCGGGAAGCGCTCGTGCAGCCGCTTGATGACGCCGGCCGTGTCGTCGACCGACAGCGTGGTCTGGGTGACGAAGCCGAGATTGTCCGGATCCGGCGGCTGGTAGACGTCGGCATCCTCGACCGTCTCGACCAGCGACACTGCGCCTTCAGGCAATTGCCCCATGGTGCCGATCACCTCCGGGTGGCCGGCATGGCCAATCAGTACGACGTGGCGGCCGAGACGGTGATGGCGCATCGCCTGCTTGTGGACCTTGGAGACCAGCGGGCAGGTGGCGTCGAGATAGAAGAGATTGCGAGCATCCGCATCCGCGGGCACTGATTTCGGCACGCCATGCGCAGAAAAGACGACCGGCTGCTTGCGGTGCTCCGGCGGGATCTCGTCGAGTTCTTCGACGAAGATCGCGCCCTTGGCCTCGAGGCCTTCGACGACATAGCGGTTGTGCACGATCTCGTGGCGGACATAGACGGGCGCGCCGAACTCCTTCAGCGCCAGGACGACGATCTGGATCGCCCGGTCGACGCCGGCGCAGAAGCCGCGCGGCCCGCAAAGGCGAATGGTGATCGGGGATTTTACTGCCGCTGATGATGCCATGGATCAGGATGCCATTAGAACGAAAAGGAGCGCTGTGATCGCCGGGCCGCCCTGGATCAGGAGGATGCGCGGCTTGACCGACCACGCGCCATATATAGCGGCAACGATCACGCACACAAGGAAGAACACCTTCAGCTCGAAGGCAAAGGCCGGCCCCTGGTTCGCGGCCAGGACCCGCGTTGTCTCGGCCTGCTGGGGTGTCATGCGGAAGACGGCCCTTCCCCGAGGCCCGGTCCACAGAAACATCTCGAACACGAGAAAGCCGACATGCAGCAATCCCGTCAAGGCAATCAGAGAGTTTGCGATGATCGCCATCAATTGTTCCCCGCCGTCGATCCGGTCAACAGGGTTAGCACGGCGACGGTTACGGGGCTATCGCCCGCGGCGTACCAGGTAGAAACCGCTGACGAGCACCAGCGCTGCCGCCAATCCATACCAGGTCAGCGCGTATTGGAGATGGTTGTTGGGCAGATCGAACTGGGTAACGCCGCCGATCGGCAGGCCACCGGGATTGGGTGTCGCATCGGCATCGACGAATAGCGGCAGCACCTTGTCCGCGGGAAGCCCGACGGACGACGCCATCGTGTCGAGATCCTTCCAGTAGAAGATGTTCTTGGCGAGGTCGTTTTCCGGAACGAGCGACGACGGCTTCTGGTCAAGCTTCGGTCGTGCGAGGCCATGAATGCCGACGAAGGCCGGAAGCTCGCCGGCAAGGCGGGTCGACGAATCCTTCTGTTCGAAGGGAACGAAACCACGATTGACGAAGAGGAAGCGGCCATCGTCCAATGTCAGCGGCGTGAAGACATAATAGCCGGTGCGGCCATTGTAGGTCGCGAAGAAGTGCCGCTCCTTGGTGTGATCGAAGGTGCCCGTAACCGTGACGGTGCGGTAGTCGATGTCGCCCCCCTCTGCGAGCATCTTCTCGATTTCGCCGAGCGATACCGGAGGTGCCGACCGGCGCTCCTGGATCGCCGTCAGCAGGCCTTCCTTCCAGTGCAGCCGCTGCATCTGCCAGGTGCCGAGCGAGATAAGACTGGCGAAGGCGGCGGCGAGCAAAACGAATGCGCCGAGGCGTCCGAAAAGGCCCCGCTTCCTTCTGCTCTCGAGCTCAACCACGGTCGATCTCGCCCGAGCGCGCATTGTTGCGGTACTGCAGATTGATCAAGACACCCTTCAGCATGCGCGTCAGCCCAAGGCTGAGGATGGTCGCAAGCGGGATCCACAACAGAAAATGCAGCCAGAGCGGCGGGCTGAAGTTGACCTCCGCCCAAAGCGCCGCGCCGACGACGACGAAGCCGACGATCAGGATGACGAAGACCACAGGGCCATCGCCGGAATCGGCGAAGCGATAGTCGAGGTCACAGCTCGTGCAGGCCGGCTTGACCTTGAGGAAACCGTCGAGGAGCTTGCCCTGGCCGCAACGCGGGCAAAGCCCCTTGATGCCGGTCATTACCGGATCCACCGGCGGGAAATGTGCTTTGTCTTCGCTCACGGCTTGATCTCGATCGGTGTGTTGTTGGGCGCATCGCCCAGATATCATTCATTTCGGCATTGGTAACGGCAATGCAGCCGTCCGTCCAATCGAACTGCTGCGTCAAAACGCCAACCAGTCGAAATAATTGGACTGGCGGTGGATCATGATCACGCCGCCCGGATCGGCTCCGCTTGCGGCAGCGGCACTGACACCGGCCGGAGCAATCCGCATTTCGCATCCCCCATCGCGTTTCAATCGCCACGAACCAACAAAAGAACAAGGCGGCTGCATGGCTGCAACCGCCTTGTTCGAAACAGTCAGATGCTCGCGGAATTAGCCGTTAGCGATCGGTGCGCCCCAGCTACCCCAGATGTAGATGGAGAAGAAGAGGAAGAGCCAGACGACGTCAACGAAATGCCAGTACCAGGCCGCCGCTTCGAAGCCGAAGTGCTGCTTCGGGGTGAAGTCGCCGCGGAGCGCACGGAACAGGCAGACGAGCAGGAAGATCGTGCCGACCAGAACGTGGAAGCCGTGGAAGCCGGTCGCCATGAAGAAGGTCGCGCCGTAGATCGAGTCCTTGAAGGCAAACGGAGCGTGGGCATATTCGTAGCCCTGGACGAAGGAGAACAGCACGCCGAGCATGACCGTCAGCGTCAGGCCGGAGACCAGGCCCTTGCGGTCGTTGTGCAGCAGAGCATGATGCGCCCAGGTGACCGTCGTGCCCGAAAGCAGCAGGATGACGGTGTTGTAAAGCGGCAGGTGCCAAGGGTCGAGCACTTCGATGCCCTTCGGCGGCCAGACGCCGCCGGTGAACGTGGCGCGGGTTGCCTGGATGGCTTCGCCCGGGAACAGGCTGGCATCAAAGAAGGCCCAGAACCAGGCCACGAAGAACATCACTTCCGAAGCGATGAACATGAGCATGCCGTAGCGCAGGTGCAGCGACACGACACGGGTGTGGTGGCCCTCATGCGCTTCCTTTACCGTGTCCGACCACCAGCCGAACATGGTGTAAAGAACGATGATCAGACCGGCGAGCAGGATCCAGACGTTGGCGAGCTCGAAACCGAAAATCTTCAGCGAGCTGCCCGCGAGGTAGCGCATGTAGCAAATGCCGCCGAACGCCATGACGAAGGCGCCGATCGAGGCAAGCAACGGCCAGGGGCTCGGGTCGATGATGTGGTAGTCGTGATTCTTCTGATGCGCACCGGCCATGTCAGTAATCCCCGATAAGTCTCTCTCTTGTCGCCTTTCCGGCATAGCCGAAAAGGACCTCCAGTCAAAGTTTGTTCTCTTTCGTCTTCACCTGCGCCACCGGTTTCGACGGTTCGCGCGGGTAGAAGGTGTAGGAAAGCGTCAACGTCTTGATGTCCTTGGTCTCCACCGCCTTGACGATGTCCGGATCGACGAAGAATACCACCGGCATCTCCATCTCCTCTCCCGGCTGCAGCGTCGTCTCGGTGAAGCAGAAGCACTGTACCTTGTTGAAATAGGCACCGGCCTGCATCGGCGTGACGTTGAATGTCGCCTGGCCTGTCGTCGGCTTCGACGACAGGTTCTTCGCCCGGTACATCACCTGCACCGTTTCACCGATTCGGATATCGATGTCGCGCTGGACCGGCTTGAACTCCCAGGGCAGACCGCCCGAAGTGTTCGCGTCGAAAGTGACCTTCACCTTCTCGTCCAGGATCACATCGGAAGCCTGCTCGACACGCTGCGTCGTACCGTTATAGCCGGTGACGCGGCAGAACATGTCGTAGAGCGGCACGGCCGCATAGGCCATGCCGACCATGCCGGCGACGAAGGCGAGGCAGGTGCCGACGACGACGCGGTTCGAGCGCTGCCTGGGCGTGGATTCCGGTGAATTGGTCATACCCGCCTGCCTCAGTTGACCATGCCGTTGCCGAACTTGATCAGCGTGACGATGTAGAAGAGGACGACGAGTCCGGCGAGAACGAAGCCGAGCGCAATATTGCGGCCGCGGCGCGACTTCTTCTGGGCTTCAGTGAGCTTGACGGTTTCCATCAGGCAATACTCCCGGCATTCAGCCAGATATTGACGATCAGATGATCCGCCATGAGGGCGGAAAAGATCACGAACAGATACATGATCGAGAAGGCGAACAGCTTCTTGGCCGGCAGCATGCGCTCATCCGCTTCCGGCATGCGCAGCACGCCGATCGAATACCAGATGAAGCCGAGGCCGAGTGCCGTTGCCACGAGGCCGTAACCGATGCTCGCGAAGCCGAGCAAGGTGGGACAGATCCCGATGAGCGCGGTCAGCACGGCATAGATGACGATCTGCTTCTTGGTCGTCGCTTGACCGCAGACATTCGGCATCATCGGCACGCCGACGGCGCCGTAGTCGCCCATCTTGAAGAGGGCAAGCGCCCAGAAATGCGCCGGCGTCCACAGGAAGGTGATCAGGAAGAGAACGATGCTCTCGATTGACACGGCGCCGGTGACGCAAGCCCAGCCGATCATCGGCGGGAAAGCACCGGCGGCACCGCCGATGACGATGTTCTGGGGCGTCGAGCGCTTCAGCCACATCGTGTAGATGACCACGTAGAAGAAGATCGTGAAGGCGAGCAACCCGGCTGCGAGCCAATTGACGGCGAGCCCAAGGATGATCACGGAAAAGGCGGAGAGCGTCAGACCGAAAGCCAGCGCTTCCCGCGGCAGGATCTTGCCTGCCGGGATCGGGCGCTTGGCGGTACGGCTCATGACCGCATCGATATCGGCGTCATACCACATGTTCAGCGCACCGGACGCACCTGCGCCGACGGCGATGCAGAGAATGGCGATGAAACCGATGAAGGGATTGATATGGCCCGGCGCGAGTACCAAGCCGGCGAGCGCCGTGAAGACGACGAGGGACATGACACGCGGCTTCAGAAGCTCGAAATAATCGCGCGCAGAGGCTTCGGACAGGCGCGGTGCGCCTTCCATGCCGACTGCTTCGTGATTGTCGATGACCGTCATGTCCTGTCCCTGCATTGGTCCCGGCCGCAAGGGCCGTGTATCGCCGGTTTCCCGGCGGGGTGAAGCCGCCGGAACCGGCGGCTTCTGTTCGTTGCCCGTCACTTGATGCGCGGGAGCTGCTCCCACTGGTGGAACGGCGGCGGCGAAGACAGCTGCCATTCCAGAGTGTTCGCACCCTCGCCCCACGGGTTGTCGCCAGCGACGCGCTTCTTGGCGAAGGCTTCCAGGACGCCGAAGAGGAAGATCAGCACGCCGACGGCTGCGACATAGGAGCCGTAGGACGAAACCATGTTCCATCCGGCAAAGGCATCCGGGTAGTCGATGTAGCGGCGCGGCATGCCGGCGAGGCCCAGGAAGTGCTGCGGGAAGAAGATCAGGTTCACGCCGATGAACATGACCCAGAAGTGCAGCTTGCCGATGAACTCGGAGTACATGTAGCCCGACATCTTCGGGAACCAGTAGTACCAGGCAGCGAAGATCGCGAAGACGGCGCCGAGCGACAGAACGTAGTGGAAGTGAGCAACCACGTAGTAGGTGTCGTGCAGCGAGCGGTCGAGGCCGGCATTGGCGAGCTGAACGCCCGTGACGCCACCGACGGTGAACAGGAAGATGAAGCCGATCGCCCAGACCATCGGGGTCGTGAAGCGGATCGAACCGCCCCACATCGTCGCGATCCACGAGAAGATCTTAACGCCGGTCGGAACAGCGATCACCATCGTCGCGAAGACGAAGTAGCGCTGCGTGTCGAGCGACATGCCGACGGTGTACATGTGGTGCGCCCACACGATGAAGCCGACGGCGCCGATCGCGACCATGGCGTAGGCCATGCCGAGGTAGCCGAAGATCGGCTTGCGCGAGAAGGTGGAGACGATGTGGCTGATGATGCCGAAGCCCGGCAGGATCAGGATGTACACTTCCGGGTGACCGAAGAACCAGAACAGGTGCTGGAACAGGATCGGGTCGCCGCCGCCCTCAGGCGCGAAGAAGGCCGTGCCGAAGTTGCGGTCGGTGAGCAGCATGGTGATGCCGCCTGCCAGAACCGGCAGCGAGAGCAGCAGCAGGAAGGCGGTGATCAGGACCGACCAGGCAAACAGCGGCATCTTGTGCAGCGTCATGCCCGGAGCGCGCATGTTCAGGATCGTGGTGATGAAGTTGATCGCACCGAGGATCGAGGATGCACCGGCGATGTGCAGGCCGAGGATCACGAAATCCATGGCCGGCCCGGGCATGCCCGCTGTCGAGAATGGCGGATAGATCGTCCACCCGCCGCCGGCGCCGTAGGCACCGGCTGGCCCCTCGACGAACATCGACAGGAGCACGAGCAGGAAGGCCGGAACGATCAGCCAGAAGGAGATGTTGTTCATGCGCGGGAACGCCATGTCCGGCGCACCGATCATGATCGGCACCATCCAGTTGGCGAAACCGCCGATCAGCGCCGGCATGACCATGAAGAAGATCATGATGAGCGCGTGCGCGGTCGTGAACACGTTGAACATGTGCTTGCCGCCGTCGATGGCAGCATCGCCCTCGAAGCCGTAGACCATCTGCGCCAGACCGTGGAAGATCTGGATGCCGGGCTCCTGCAGTTCGGCGCGCATGAACACCGAAAGCGTGCCACCGATGATGCCCGCGATGATCGCGAAGATCAGGTACAGCGTGCCGATGTCCTTGTGGTTGGTCGACAGGAACCAGCGCTGGAAGAAGCTCAGCGGCTTGTGCGCATGGTCTGCGTGGCCATGATCGGAGTGATCATGGCGTTGATCGTGATGAACGGCTGTTCCAGCCATGGGTCGGGCTCCCCTTCCGATTACTGTGCGGCGTTAGCGGCGACGTCGACGGTCTTGGCCGAGTCGATGGACGCCATGAGCGCCTTGTTCGCATCGCCGATATTCGTGGCGGCGGCTGCGAGCCAGGTGTCGTATTTTTCCTGCGAAACCACGCGGATGGCGATCGGCATGTAGGCGTGGTCCTTGCCGCAGAGCTCGGAACACTGGCCGTAATAGAGACCTTCACGGTCAGCCTTGAACCAGGTTTCGTTCAGGCGACCGGGAACGGCATCGATCTTCACGCCGAAGGCAGGCATTGCGAAGGCATGGATCACGTCGGCGGCGGTGACGAGGACACGAACCGTCTTGCCGACCGGGATGACAACTTCGTTGTCGACGGCGAGCAGGCGCGGATATTCCTTCTTGTCTTCCTTGCCGAGTGCGGCGCGGTCTTCTTCCTTCATCAGCAGGCTGTCGAAGGAGAGCGGGCTTTCGCCGACCTCATATTCATAGGACCAGTACCACTGGTTGCCGGTCGCCTTGACCGTCAGATCCGGATTGGCCGGCGGCGTGAGCTGCGCGGTCAGGAGCTGGAAGGACGGAATGGCAAGGAAAAGAAGCACGATAACCGGACCGACGGTCCAGACGACTTCGATCGCGGTGTTGTGGCTGGTCTTCGAGGGAACCGGGTTGGCGCCTTCACGGAACTTGACCACGACGATGATCAACAGGAGGAGAACGAAGAGGGTGATCGGAATGATGAACCACAGGGTGTAATGCTCAAACCACGTGATTTCTTCCATGATGCCCGTAGCGGCCGGCTGAAGATTCGTCTGCCATTCGACAGGCTTGTCAGCAAAGGCGCTAGAAGCAAAAAGCAGACAGGCAAGCGCTGCCAGAACTGCATAAGCCTTGTTTTTCACAATGTGTCTCCCCAATGCGCTTGATCAGGATCAAACCGGAACGCAGAATCCCTGCGATACTGCTGCGCTTCAAACCACAGTTTGTCCGATGCCGCAACATCTGACCAATCAACCCCATGCGGCATTTTTGCACAAACGCATCTTTTCACACAGGCACCCCTTAGAAGCCGTCACGAATCGACTTATATGACGTCTTCCGCGCCTAAAGCGGCGCGATTGCACGCGGTTGGCGCGGCAACACACAGGATAGGGGCGTCTACCCGCCCAATTTCCGCCATATGGCGCTGGAATGTGCCCCGCAGGGCTTTTCATTTATTCGCGCGCGCTTCAAGAATAGCCCTGATGATTCGACGTTTTGAGGTTTACATGGGCCTGCCCCTCTTTTCGCGACTGTCGGCCTTCGCCGCCTTCGGCCTTGCCGTTCTCGCACTCCCCGCTCAGAGCCTGGCCCAGCAGCCCGCCGGAACCCCCGGCACAGTCAAGTCCAATCACGGCGCATGGTCGATCGTTTGCGATCAGCCGGCCGGCGCATCGACCGACCAGTGTGCACTGATGCAGAACGTCATTGCCGAAGACCGGCCGGAAGTCGGCCTGTCGGTCGTCGTGCTGAAGACGGCGGACCGCAAGGCGAAGATCCTGCGCGTGCTCGCCCCGCTCGGCGTCCTGCTGCCGAACGGCCTCGGCCTCAATGTTGACGGCAAGGATATCGGCCGCGCCTACTTCGTGCGCTGCTTCTCCGATGGCTGCTATGCCGAAGTCGTGCTCGAAGATGAATTGCTGAAGACCTTCCGTTCCGGCGCCACCGCCACTTTCATCGTCTTCCAGTCGCCAGAGGAAGGCATCGGCATCCCGGTCGATCTCAAGGGCTTCGGCGAAGGCTACGACGCCCTGCCCTGAGCGGGCCCCGGAACTCTCACGAAGAAGACAGAACGCCGCGCGTCGAGCGCGGTTTTTTGTTGGCATCGGCATAAACGACAAAGCCCGGATCGAGGATCCGGGCTTTGTCGTATTCAGAAGCGTCGTGCTTCAGATGATGTCGGTTCCGGCAATCTTGATGCCGAAGCCTTCGAGGCCGACATAGTGGCGCTCGCGCGAGGCAAGAAGGCGGATCGAGCTGATGCCAAGATCCTTGAGGATCTGCGCGCCGAGGCCGATTTCCAGCCATTCGTTCTCGCGCGCCTGCGCCTCGTCATGCGCTTCGCGATCGTGTTTGCCCTTGCGGGCCGTCTTCGACACGCCGACGCCGACCGATCCTTCGCGCAGATAGACGACGACACCCCTGCCCTCTTCGGCGATGCGCTTCATGATGCGGTCGATCTGGCATTCCTTGCCGAAGACGTCGGCGCCGACATTTTCGAGATGCAGCCGGACCGGGATGTCGACGCCGTCGCGGATATCGCCGAAGACGACGGCGAGATGCTGCATCGGATCCCAGGGCAGCGAATAGGAATGCCCCTTGGCCGGACCGTAAGGCGTTTCGATGTCGAAGGAACCGCCCTGCTCGATCAGCGTTTCCTTGCGCTGGCGATAGGCGATGAGGTCTGCGACCGAAACCTGCTTCAGGCCGTTGGTTTCGGCAAAGCTCGCGACCTGCGGCCCGCGCATCACGGTGCCGTCGTCGTTGACGAGTTCGCAGATCACGCCGATCGGCGGCAGGCTTGCGAGCTTGCAGAGATCGACGGCAGCTTCCGTGTGACCGGAACGCATGAGAACGCCGCCTTCGCGCGCGACCAGCGGGAAGATGTGGCCGGGGCGAACGAAGTCCGTCGGCCCGACATTGGGATTGGCGAGATTGCGCACCGTCAGCGTGCGGTCGTCGGCGGAAATGCCGGTCGTCGTGCCGTGTTTGAAATCGACCGAAACGGTGAAGGCCGTCGTGTGGGCGGAATCATTTTCAGCGACCATGGCATTGAGGTTGAGGCGTTTCGCCTCCTCGCGCGGCATCGGGGTGCAGACGATGCCCGAGGTATGGCGCACGATGAAGGCCATCTTCTCCGGCGTGCAATGCACCGCGGCGACGATCAGGTCGCCCTCGTTCTCGCGGCCGTCGTCATCGGTCACGACGACGATTTCGCCGGCCTCGAAGGCGCGGATGGCGTCGACGACACGCTTCTGATCATAGGACATGGTGCTCTTCCCAACTTGCTTGGCCGAATTGTTGAGGCCGAATTCCTCACAGCGCCGCGCGTCTACTAGACGCGCAAAGGTCGCTGTAACACTTTAAGTTGCTGCATAATTTTGTCCTTAAATCGTTTCCGATTTAAGGAATTGTGCAGTGACGGCCGGTCTGGCCGCGGTCACGCAGATAGTGATCGGCGATCGTGCAGGCAAGCATCGCCTCGCCGATCGGCACGGCGCGAATGCCGACGCAAGGGTCGTGACGGCCCTTGGTGCGGACATCGACTTCGTTGCCATCGCTGTCGACCGAACGGCGCTCGGTGAGGATCGACGAGGTCGGCTTGATGGCAAAACGCGCGATCACCGGTTCGCCGGTTGCTATACCGCCGAGAATACCGCCGGCATGGTTGGAGAGGAAGACCGGTTTGCCGTCGGCGCCGATGCGCATCTCGTCGGCGTTCTCCTCGCCGGTGATCTCGGCGGCACCGAAGCCGTTGCCGATCTCGACGCCCTTGACGGCGTTGATCGACATCAGGTTGGAGGCAATGTCCTGATCGAGCTTGGCATAGATCGGCGCGCCGATGCCGGCGGGCACGCCCTCGGCGACCACTTCCACCACGGCGCCGATCGAGGAGCCGGCCTTGCGGATTCCGTCGAGATACTCTTCCCACACCGGCACGATCTCCGGGTCCGGAGCAAAGAAGGGATTGTTGTTGACCTCGGCCCAGTCCCAGTTGGCCCGGTTGATCTTGTGCTTGCCGATCTGCACGAGCGCGCCGCGCACGATCAGACCCGGAACGACCTTGCGGGCGATGCCGCCGGCAGCAACGCGCGCCGCGGTTTCGCGCGCCGACGAACGGCCGCCGCCGCGATAGTCGCGAATGCCGTATTTCAGGTCGTAGGTGTAGTCGGCGTGGCCCGGGCGGTAACGCTTGGCGATCTCGGAATAGTCCTTCGAACGCTGGTCGGTGTTTTCGATCAGCATGGAGATCGGCGTACCGGTCGAGATCATCGTCTCGCCGTCCTCGTCGAACATCACGCCTGACAGTACCTTGACGAGATCGTCCTCGCGGCGCTGCGTCACGAAGCGCGACTGACCGGGCTTGCGTTTGTCGAGCCAGGCCTGGAGTTCGGCAAGCGTGAAGCGGATGCCGGGCGGGCAGCCGTCCACCACGCAGCCAAGCGCCGGCCCGTGGCTTTCGCCCCAGGTGGTAACGCGGAAGAGATGACCGAAAGTATTATGCGACATGAAGACTACCGGACCTTAAGCAAGCAACGGCCGTACGTTTCGTACGCGGATGCCCTCTCTTAGTGGAAAGCCGGGGACGGGGAAAGACTTTTGCGCCTGCTGCCGTCGCCTTCGTCACGAAGCCAGGCGCAGGCCACGCTCGGTGGCAAAGGCGAGGAACTTCTCCGAGCTCAACGGCCTGGCGAAGGCATAGCCCTGCAGAACGTCGCAGCCGAGGATGCCGAGCATTTCGGCGTGCGCCATGGTCTCCACGCCCTCGGCCACGGTCTCGATGTTGAGCGAGCGGGCAATGTCGATGATCGAACGGACCAACGCCTGCTCCCTGCGCGCGCTCAAGACCGGAACGACGAGCTGCCGATCGATCTTCAGCCGCTTCGGCTTGATCTTCAGCAGGCTGACGATCGAGGTGTGGCCGGTACCGAAGTCGTCGAGTTCGATATCGATGCCAAGCTTCTTGATGCCTTCGATATTGGTGGCAACGATGTCGTCGCTCTCGTCGAGGAAGATTGATTCCACCAGTTCGAAGCAGATCTTGCCGGGCGCGATGCTCAGGCCCTCGAGAGAGGACAGGAGGTCGTCATCCTGAAGCCGCTTGGCCGAGACATTGACCGAGATCTTCGGCACCCGCACACCGGCAGCGGCCCACCGCATCTGGTCGGCCAGCGATTTTTCGAGCACGAGGCGGTCCAGCGCCGCCGTGACGTTCAACTCCTCGGCAATGCCGAGAAAACGATCCGGCGTCAGGATGCCCTCACGCGGATGGTTCCAGCGCACCAGCGCTTCCACCCCGCAAAGCGCGAGCGTGGTTGCGTCGAACTGCGGCTGGTACCAGGGCTCGAACTCGTCGCGCTCGATGCCTTCGAGGATTTCGTCCGCGATCCGCTTGGCGGTCACCACTTCCGCCTGCAGCACTTCGGTGAAGAACTGATAGCGGTTACGGCCCGCCTCCTTGGCGCGGTAGAGGGCGATGTCGGCATTGACGAGCAGCTTGCGCGCATCGATCTCCGCGCCGCGGCCGACCGCAACACCGATGCTGACGCCGAAGCGGCAGGGAAAGCCGTTGTAATCGACCGGCTGGCGCATCGCGGCAATGATCCGGTCGCAGCGCGCCGCCAATACCGCCTCGCCCGGCGCGCCGATGGCGGCGACCACGAACTCGTCGCCGCCGATGCGGGCGATGATGTCGCCGGGCGACGTGTTTGCCCGGAGGATTTCGGAGGCGTGGATCAGCATGGCGTCGCCGGCGGCATGGCCAAGTGTGTCATTGATCTGCTTGAAACGGTCGAGATCGATATGAAGGATAGCGATATCCTCGCGATCACCGACCCTTGCCAGGCGCTCCAGCGTCTTGTCGAGCATGCGGCGGTTTCCGAGGCCGGTCAGGGGATCGTGAAGGGCGTTGTGCTCGATCCGCACCCGTGCCTGTTCCAGCTCGGCGTTCTTCGCATCCGCCATCGCCTTGGCCGCGCGCAACTGTTCGGTCATCAGCACGTCTTCGGTGACATCGAGCGCCATGCCGACAAACTTGCGCGCGCCATCCGGCGCCACATGCAGCTTGCCGACCGACCGGATGTGGCGAACGCCGCCGGCCGGCAGAACCACGCGCGCCTGGTGCACGTAGGTCTCGTCCGCCGCAATGGCGCGGTTGACCGCGTCCAGCGCCGGCGCCCGATCTTCGGGATGAAGCGCGGTGAGCCACGTCTCCTCATTGGTGATCCCATCGGTATAGACGAGACCGTAGAGCTGGTGCATGCGGTCGTCCCAATAGGTCAGTCCGCTATCGAGATCGGCCTCCCACATGCCGCATCGATAGGAATCGAGCGCCAGGTCGAGGCGGCGCGAGAGCAGTTCAAGGTCCTGCTCGCGCTCGTAAAGACCCTTCAGGGCCTGCTCGAGTTCGAGATTCTGCTGATCGACCTGGGCCTTGGCCGCAGTCAGCCGCTCGGTCTTCATGACATCGTCTGTGACATCCCAGCTAATGCCGGTGACCTTTGCACGGCCGTCGGCACCGCGATGGCCGGAGCCGACGTTGCGGATATGGCGCACCGCACCGTCAGGTAGGACGACCCGGTATTGCGAGCGGTATTCCAATCCGTCGTCCAGACTGCGGAACAGCGCGTTGGCGGCGATGCAGATATCCTCCGGGTGCACCGTTGCGCGCCATTCCTCATAGGTCGGTTCCTCCAGGTGGACCTCAAGCCCATGCAGATGGAACATGCGATCGTCCCAGGAGCGCTGCTGCGTTTCGACGTCGATCTCCCAGATACCGATCTTGGAAGCGTCAAGCGCGAGGTTCAGCCGGTGAGACAGCGTCATCAGCTCCCCTTCCCGCGCCTTCAGTTTGGCAATGTTGCGCTGCCGCTCGTTGACGAGCCCACCGGTCAAAAGGATCGGGATCACCACGATGGCGACCGCGGCGGCGATCGCCAGGCGAATGCTCTCTATGTTTTCGGGAAGCTGATCCCAGCCCCCGATCGGCATGGCCGCGAGCTCCCAGGCGCCGCCGGCCAGATCGAGCCGGCGCGTCACCGGCGCCTTGCGGAAAAGCGCGTCGTCGCCGAAGAACGCATCCTGGATCCGCTCCTGCTCGGAGATATCCCTGATCGCGAGGTGAACGTCGATGTGCCGATGATCCTTCATCAGTTCCGGTGCTTCGCTGCCGGCCTCCAGGAGGCGCGCCGCGTGATAGAGCACCTTCTCATCGATGATGGCCTCGACATAGCCCCAGCGCTCCATGCGCCCCTGGATCTTGGAAAAGACCGGCAGGAAAAGTTCGAAACCGTTGCGTCCACTCGGCAGGCGAATGGGGCCGATCATCACCGGCCTCACCGTCGACGACGCCCGCTCGATGGCGTGTCTCGTCGCGCCGAACCTGTTGAAATCGGTGCCAACGAACCACTGCTGGCTCTCACGGGGAAAGGCGATCCACACCACGGCGCCGGGCGCGGCCGAAGCGCGCACCATCTGCGGGTTCTGCAGCAGGAGCTTCGTTGCCATGACGGTAAAATCGTCAGGCGTCATCGCCGGGTGCACGCCGATGCTGTTGGCGAAGCCGTTCAGCGCCGCAATGTTGGTGTTTATCGCCGATTGCAACCGATTGGCGATAAGGTTCAGTTCATTCTCGACGTCGATCCGGAGATCATTCTGGAAATTTTCGCGATTTTGCCGCTCGTAGACGTAGCCGCCGGCAAAGACGACGAGGCCGGCGATCACCGCTGGTATCAGCGATGGTTTCGCAAATCTGGCGGCCGCCCGAACGCGCTGGCGCAGAACGTCGATGATCTTCAATCTCTTCCCCTCGAATCCCCAACCAAAGGTAGCGAGCGAGTCTTAAGATTGGCTTTCGTCACAAATCCTTGGAAAACCCCATGATTCATGGGGAAATCGGCGCTCCGCCTCCCCGGCTTCGGCGCCCACCCGCTTGAAAAAAGCGGTGTCGCCGTCCAGTCTTCCGGCGTCGGACGGCCCGTCAAAAAACCGGGGCCTGACGGCCAAAAGCCAAGCTACAAGGCAATTTTTGCCACAATCGGGGGCCAAGGGTGATGACAGGGATGTTCGCAGAATCGTTGAAGAGGGCAAGAAAGATGCGTTTTGTCATTGCCGCGCTCATGGCCACCGCCGGCTTGCTTTCGCCTTTATCCGCTCTTGCGGAAAGCGCCGATGTGGAAGCTACCATTACGGGTGTCGATACCGAGCGTCTCAGCCTCCAGCTCGATGACGGCAAGAGCTACCAGGCGCCTGAAGAGTTCAATTTCGAGGGCCTGAAGGCAGGCGTGAAGGTTCTGGTCTTCTACACGGAAGTCGATGGCAAACGGGTCATCAACGACCTCGAAATCGTGCAGTAAAGCAGCGATCCGCCCTTCTCTCCGGGGCGGCTCCTTCATTTCAGCGGTCAGATCCAGCCAATGGTCCCGCCGGAAATACGCAGAAGGCGATCCTGCGGGATCGCCGCAGACGCGGCCTCCTCGGCCTCCATTTCTCCAAAGAGCTTGAAAAGCGATCGGATGACACCGCCATGGCTGACGCACACGGTCGGCTTGGTCACATCCTTGAGCCAGGCGGCAACACGCCAGGACAGAATCTCATAACTCTCGGCATCGGGTCCCGGCGGGATGAAGTCCCATTTCACCGCGCGCCGTTCGGCGATTCTTTGCGGCGCCGAACGCTTGAGTTCTGGAAGCGTGTGCCCTTCCCAGTCGCCGAAGGAAACTTCCTTCAGCCGTTCGTCCGTCCGGTAGACGGTGGGATCGAGCCCCATCGCCAGCCTCACGCGCTCCATGGTCTCGCGCGTGCGGCCAAGCGGGCTCGCGACGAAGTCGAAATGCGCGGCGTCGGTGCCGAGGATAGCGGCAAGCGCTGCGCCATTGCCGGTCGCCTGCTGGCGACCGAAATCATTGAGCGGGATGTCCTTCTGCCCCTGGAGCCGGCTTTCGGCATTCCAGTCGGTCTGTCCGTGACGGATCATATAGATCAGCACAACATGTCTCCGGGCAGCAGGCCGTCGACCGAACCCGTGCAGGTTCGGTCAGTCCTTGATCACGGAGATATCGGGCGCGTCCACGGCCTTCATGCCGACGACATGGTAACCGCTGTCGGCATGGTGGACTTCACCGGTAACCGAACGCGACAGGTCGGAGAGCATGTAGAGGCCGACATCACCGACTTCTTCGATCGTTACGGTCCGGCGCAGCGGCGCGTTGTACTCGTTCCACTTGAGGATATAGCGGAAGTCGCCGATGCCGGAGGCAGCCAGCGTCTTGATCGGGCCGGCCGAAATCGCGTTGACGCGGATGTTCTTCGGGCCGAGGTCGACCGCGAGGTACTTCACGCTGGCTTCGAGCGCAGCCTTGGCGACACCCATGACGTTGTAGTTCGGCATGACCTTTTCGGCGCCGTAGTAGGTCAGGGTCAGCATCGAGCCGCCATCGGTCATCAGCTTTTCAGCGCGACGGGCGACCGAGGTGAACGAGTAGACCGAGATCTGCATCGTCTTGGCGAAGTTCTCGGGCGATGTGTCGACGTAGCGGCCGGTCAGTTCGTCCTTGTCGGAGAAACCGATCGCGTGAACGACGAAATCGATCTTGCCCCAGTGCTTTTCGAGCGTGTCGAAGACGGCGTCGATGCTGGCCTCGTCGCTGACGTCGCAATGACCGGCCATGAAGCCGTCGATCTCGGCGAGCAGCGGCTCGACGCGCTTCTTGAGTGCGTCGCCCTGATAGGTCAACGCAACTTCACCACCCTGCGCGTGGATGGCCTTGGCAATGCCCCATGCGATGGAACGGTTGTTTGCAACGCCCATGATGACGCCGCGTTTGCCCTTCATCAGACCGGATGCCTGAGCCATGGTAAGTCCCCAATACTATTTCCAGCAACTGCCGGCGCCGTTGCCGATTCACAAATGTCGCAGACGCACCGCCGGAACGGGTGCGGCAAAATGTCGAGAATTGCCTATGGCATAGCCGCCGGAGTGGTTCAAGCGCGGCCGACATCAGGAACTGTTAGTCCCCGTAATATTGGTTCAAAGTGTCAGAGAACTGTCACAAATGGACCGTCACAAATAGAGTCCGTCGCGTTGCGACTTCATCAGATCGGTCACCTTCTCATCCGGCGTGTCATTCAGAACCAGGCGCAACTCGACCAGGAGATCGCCGTGGGTGCCGTAGCTTCCGGGCAGGCCTTGGCCCGTGAGGCGGATGGTCTTGTCCGACCCGGACCAGGCGGGGACGACGACGGTCACCGGGCCGACCGGCGTCTCGATGCGCTCCTCGCAGCCGAGGACGGCGCCCTGAAGATCGATCGACAAGGTCGTCAGCAGATCAAGACCGCGGGTGCGGAAAGCGCCACCCTGATTGACCCGAAGCGTAACGACCACGTCGCCACGACTCATGCCGGTGACGCGATAGCCCTGTTCAGCAAGGCGAATGGTCTGGCCGTCGACGGCACCCGGGGGGATTTGAACCTTCAGGCTCTCGCCATCCGGAAGTTCGACTGTCAGGCGCTGGCGATTGATCAGATCCTCGATGCTGACGGCCAGATCGAGGGCCAGGTCGGGCACCTTCTCGGCGGTCTTCGCGGCGCGACCGCGGATGCGCCGGACGATGGCTGCGACGAGTTCGGCTGCGGGCGCTGCGGCGCGCTGCATGAACGGCGATTCCGCCTTGGCGGTGGCTTCTTGCGGCGCCTCGGCCGCGGGTTGAGGCTTTGCCTCGGTTGTCTGAGTAGGCCGCTCCGGTTCCTTCGCCGCTGCCGGTTTCGGCGCTGGCTTGGGCGACGGGTTTGACGTGGGCTTCGGTGACGGCCGGGCCGACTTGGCCCGCGCCTCCGCACCAAAAATCTGCGAGATGGCGTCCTCGGCGGTCTCCGCGTCGACAGGCGCCTCCTCCTGCACGTTACCGCGCATCTTTGCCTTCATCGCCTCCATGCGACGTAGCTCGGCCTCACGGCGCGCATAATCGTAGCGGCTCCTGAGCTTCGGATCACGCAGAAGTTCGTAGGCCTTGCCTGCCTCGGCAAAGCGCTCGGCCGCCGTGGGATCGTCCTGATTATGGTCCGGATGCACGGCCTTTGCCAGCGAACGCCAGGCCGCCTTGATTTCGTCTTGGCCGGCATTGCGCCGGACACCGAGGATCACATAGGGATCACGCATGGCTTCTACCATCTTCTCTGATCGGCGGCCTCTCCCTGACGCCCGCCTTATGCCCCGATTGAAG
This sequence comes from Ensifer sp. B1-9, assembly GCF_050474445.1. NCBI lineage: Bacteria > Pseudomonadati > Pseudomonadota > Alphaproteobacteria > Hyphomicrobiales > Rhizobiaceae > Ensifer > Ensifer sp. B1-9. Next base: position 23,999 of record NZ_JBCHVG010000002.1, on the reverse strand, counting down.
GCGTCCTTGCCGCCCGTCCACTGAGCACCGATGATCCGGAGAACTTGCTAAATAGTGGTTAGCCGCAGCGGCGCTGCGCGCCCTGGAATGAGCGCCAAGGACGATCGTTCGCACCTTTAGAGAATTGTGGTTAATCGCCGATTTCCGAGCCTTGACTCAATCGCGCGGACCGAAGCTCGTCAGATACCAGGCGCCATCGCCGCCCTGGCACGTGCTGCCGTCGAACTTTGCGATACCCTCATAGGAATGGCGCGTCGTGGTGAAGCGGCGGCAGAGCATGCCGCTCGCGCGGTCTTCCTGAATGCTGCTGATGACACCGGCACTGCCCGAAGTCGCATTGGCCCAGGGGATCGGGTTGATCATGCCGCCGCCTAGTTCCGCCGAAGTCACGGCATTGCGAACCATCACGGCGTCGGAGAGACCATCGGACGTCTTGGCAACGGGAACGGTACCGGTGGAGACCGTGCGGTCGACGCTGCTGCCGAAGAGGTCGAGCCCCGCGCCCATGCAGCCGGAAAGCGCCAGGACCGGCAGGCAAATTGCCGCGCTACGCAGCAAGGCGAAGGAATACCCCTTCTTGGCGTCGATCCACTTTGCTATGTCTTGCACGGCAATCCTGTCAGACTCGCTGGAGCCGCACGTTTCTCGACAAGGTCAACATACAGGCTCCGACATTTTCGATGCGGAAATACCGGTCGGGCTCATCCCGAAGCATTTCCGCGCCAGACATCACGGCATTGGAACGCAATATGGCGGCGAATGAGTTAACAAGCGGTGACTTCACCGAATCAAATGAACCCTTTTCCCTGTTTGGCACATGGCTGAAGGACGCGGAAGGCAGCGAAATCAACGACCCGAATGCGGTCGCTCTCGCCACCGTCGACAGCGACGGATTGCCGAATGTCCGCATGGTCCTGCTGAAGGGCTTCGACGAGCGCGGCTTCGTTTTCTACACGAATTTCGAGAGCCAGAAGGGCCAGGAAATCCTTGGCGCCCGCAAGGCGGCCATGTGCTTCCACTGGAAATCCCTGAGGCGGCAGGTGCGCGTGCGCGGTCCGGTCGAGATCGTCACCGACGAAGAGGCGGACGAATATTTCAAGAGCCGGCCGCGCGGCAGCCGCATCGGCGCCTGGGCATCGAAACAGTCGCGCCCGCTTGAAGGCCGCTTTGCGCTGGAAAAGGCCGTCGCCGAATACACCGCCCGCTACGCGCTCGGCGAAATTCCGCGCCCGAGCTACTGGTCCGGTTTCCGCATCCGCCCGACATCGATCGAATTCTGGCACGATCGTCCGTTTCGGCTGCATGATCGGTTGGAATTCCGCCGGGCAACACCCGAGGGCGGTTGGGAAAAGGTACGGATGTATCCGTGATTGGCCGCCGTTCAGGCGTCCGCTGCTGCATGTTTCCTTTGATCGTAGCCCATTGAAGGACGAAAAATGCAGCACTTCGAAATGCTGCAGCGACCATTGTGCGTCTAAAGCGCGCGGCGCTGCAGGCGGAAAGGGATGCCCGAGGCCAGTGCCGAGACGTAACGGGCCCGCTGGAAATGACCATTCAGCGAAATGCGCGGCAGCGCGTGAAGCCGGGAGTGGCCCCGTGCGGCCAGCGTACCGGGTTGGGTCGTGACCGCGAGAGTAAAACCGAGATCGGCGACGATCCGATGGTCGCGCCGCGAGACCGCCGGTGCGTCGCCATAGGGATAAGCGAAGGTTAGGGGCCGGCGACCGGTGATGGCCTCGATACGCTCCGCCGACTCGCGGATCTCTCGTCTGGCATCCGCGTCGCTCAGGCGTGCAACGGAGCGATGGCTGATCGTGTGGGCGCCGAGGCTTGCCAGCGGGCTTTCGATCAGCCGCCGCAACCCCGTCTCATCCAAAGTCAGCCGTTCGGTGATCGCCAGCGGATCGATGCCGTGTTCGATCGCTGCGGCGTTCAGCAATGCAATGGCCGTCGCCTCATCGCGGCCATGAAGGAACGCCGCGACACGATGGAAAGCTGCCTGCTTTTCCGCTGCCGCGCGCGTCTGCAGTGTCTCGACACCGCGGCCGAAGTCGAAGCGCATCGTCTCGTTCGTCGCGAGCAGGTCGGCGAGCGTTTCCCACCAGAGCGTATGGGTGCGGTCGATGAAGCCGCCGGTGACGAAGACGGTGAAGGGCACCTGGTGGCGCTCGAACACGGGCAGCGCATGCTCGATATTGTTCCGGTAGCCGTCATCGAGCGTGAAACAGGCGATCGGCCCGCCCCCCGCGGCCAGCGCATCCGGCAACTGTTCGAGCGCGACGAAACGATTGCCGTCGCGCTTCAGCGTCGTCAGCGTCGCGTCGAGGAATTCCGGGGTGATCTCCAGATGGCCATTGGGATCGAAGGCACGCACGAGCTTCGGCCGGACGTGGTGCAGCGTGAAGATGGCGCCCTGCCCGCGCGCACCAGCCATCAGCCCGGCGCGGCTCAGCCCTCCGGCGACCTCCAGCCCGCCGGCGATCGCGGCGCGGCGAACAATCGTTCTGATCGTGTTCCTGATGGTCGGCCCCATGTTTCCCCGTGCGGCGCCAGAGCGTCCTTCGTACCGCGCTCTGCAGGCTCCAAGGTTAACGAGGAGGGCGTTAAACCTTGTTGAACGAGAGAACATTTATCGCCCATTTACCACAACCTCGAAAACAGGGTAGGACTGTCACATTCAGCCCTAAAGTTGCAGCAAAGACACGGATCTTGTCACAAAACGAAACAGCATCGCGCCTGTGACCGATGGCGCTTTTCGACGGGGATAGACATGAGAGCTTTGCGCTGCCTCCTGCTGGCGACCTTCGCATTCGCACTTGGGTCGGCGACAGCGGTCGCCGGGACCGCCTCGCTGGTGCTCGACGCGCGCACGGGCAAGGTTCTGTCGGCAGAAAATCCTGACGTCCTCAACCACCCGGCGTCGCTGACCAAGATGATGACGGTCTATTTGGCCTTCGAGGCGCTCAAGCGTGGAGAACTCTCCTGGGACAGCAAGATCAGGGTCTCGAAGGCTGCGGCGGCCAAACCGCCGATGCGCCTCGGCCTCAAGCCCGGCATGACCATCACGGTCCGCGAGGCGGTGCTCGGCATGATCGTGCGCTCGGGCAACGATGCGGCTGCGGCCATGGCGGAAAAACTCGGAGGTTCAGAAGCGAATTTCGCACGGATGATGACCGCCAAGGCGCGGCAGCTCGGCATGGGCAAGACGGTCTTCATCAACGCCTCGGGCCTGCCGGCGAGCAAGCAGGTGACGACGGCACGGGAAATGTCGACGCTGGCGGTCGCGCTGATGCGCGACTTCCCGAAAGAGTATCAGCTCTTCGCGACCGAGAGCTTCAATTTCCGCGGCCGCAAGGTTCGCGGCCACAACAACCTGATGTATCGCTACGATGGCATGGACGGCATCAAGACCGGCTATACCAACGCTTCCGGCTTCAACATCGTCAGCGCCGTCAAGGACGGCAATCGCCGGGTGGTCGGCGTCGTGCTTGGCGGCAGAACGGCACGCAGCCGCGATGCCAAGATGGCGGCGCTTCTCGATCGCCATGTCGGCAAGGCGGCAAAGGGCGGACGGCAGCTCGTGGCGTCGACGCGCGGTGGCAAACCGGCCGAAAGTGCAGTGGAAGTGGCATCCGTAGCAACGGCCGAAGCTCCGATGCCCTACGCCGCGCCGCAGCGCGCCAAGCAGGATTCCGTTGCGGCGCTGATCGCAGCGACATCCGCGACGACGATCCCCGCGGAACGGCCGACCGAGGTCACCGAGATCGAAAATACCGCGGCGACGCCCGTACCCGGCGGCTGGCAGATCCAGATTTCGGCGGCACCTTCGGCTGAGGCGGCGCGCATGCTGCTTGCCCAGGCGCGCTCCGAAGCGGGCGCTCCGCTCGCCGGAGCCACGCCCTATACCGAAGCTGTCGGCAAGGGCGCAAATGCGGTCTATCGCGCCCGCTTCGTCGGCTTTTCGAGCCGGGACGCGGCGGCGGCCGCCTGCAACGCGCTCAAGCAGCGCTCCTATGATTGCATGATGCTGCCGTCACGAGGCTGACGGCGGCGGCTCGACCGCGCCGCTATTCGATTGCGGTATTGCGGAAGCGATTGGCAAGCCACCAGTCGCATTGCTGCTCCGTGTCCAAGGAGCAGTCCTTCCTCGCCAGCATCCCCTTCGAACCGTCGTTCGTGGCCAGGCGTTGCGGTCTTCGGCGACAGAAAGGACAGCACGAAGACCGCCATCGCTATTCCTATGCCTGCGTGCCGCCGACTGTGATCTGGTCCATGCGCAGGTGCGGCTGGCCAACGCCGACGGGCACCCATTGGCCGGCCTTGCCGCAATTGCCGATGCCGGTGTCGAGTTTGGTATCGTTGCCGACCATGGTCACCCGCTTCATCGCGTCCGGACCGTTGCCGATCAGCATGGCGCCCTTCACCGGCGCGCCGATCTTGCCGTTCTCGATCAGGTAGGCCTCGGTGCAGCCGAAGACGAACTTGCCGGAGGTGATGTCCACCTGGCCGCCGCCGAAGGAGACGGCATAGATCCCCTTCTTGACCGAGGCGATGATTTCCTCGGGCGTGCGGTCGCCGGAGAGCATGTAGGTGTTGGTCATGCGCGGCATCGGTACATGGGCGTAGCCCTGGCGGCGGCCGTTGCCGGTGGGCTGCATGCCCATCAGCCGGGCGTTTTGGCGGTCCTGCATATAGCCGACGAGCTTGCCGTCCTCGATCAGCACGTTGTAGCCGGACGGCGTACCTTCGTCGTCGATGGAAATGGAGCCACGACGCGCCTCGATGGTCCCGTCGTCGACGACGGTCACGCCCTTGGCCGCAACCTGTTCACCCATAAGGCCGGCAAAGGCCGAGGTCTTCTTGCGGTTGAAATCACCTTCGAGGCCATGGCCGACCGCTTCATGCAGCATGACGCCCGGCCAGCCGGATGCCAGCACCACGTCCATGGTGCCGGCCGGCGCGTCGATCGCCTCGAGATTGACCAATGCCTGGCGCAGCGCCTCATCGGCGCCCGTCTTCCAGTTTTCCTCCGTGACGAAATCGCCGAAGCCACGGCGTCCGCCGGTGCCGTAGGAGCCGCTCTCCTGCCGGTCGCCGTCGCCGGCGACGACGGAAATATTGATGCGCGTCATCGGCCTGACGTCGTGGACGCGATGACCATCGGCCCGGAGGATATCGACGACCTGCCAGCTCGCCGCGATCGAGGCGGTGACCTGGCGGACCTTCGGATCCTTGGCGCGCAGATAGGCGTCGATCTCCTGCAACAGCGCAACCTTCGCCTCGAAGCTCGGCTCGCCGATCGGGTTTTCGTCGCCGTAGAGCTTCTTGTTGGTACGTTGTGGCGCTGCGGCATAGGAGCCGGCGTAACCACGCGTTACCTGCGCCACCGCGTCGGAGGCTCGGCGGAGGGCCGACAGGGAAAGCTCGCCGGAATGGGCATAGCCCACCGCCTCGCCGGCGACGGCGCGCAGACCGAAGCCCTGGTCGGTATTGAAGCTTCCGCCCTTGAGGCGACCGTTGTCGAAGGACAGCACCTCGGCCTGGGCATGTTCGAGGAACAGTTCGCCGTCGTCGGCAGCGGCGAGCGTCTCCGAGAGAACCTTGCGGATCGTTGCCTCGTCGGCATCGAAGAGGCTCATCAGATCGGTGTTCATGTGCTGCGCTCCCGCATCAAGATATCTATGGCCTCCATTTAGGAAGGCCGCGGGTTCAAGCCAAGGAAAATCTCACTTAGAGCGGGATGAGGAAAAGTATATGCGGTTGCCCGCCCGCATCCGGCCCTAACCCACGAGAGACGATCTCGATGACTTTTTGGTCGATGAGACCAAAATCATCGTGATCTAAAGCGCCGCGTTCCAGCCTTCGAGGCGCTCGACTCGATCGACGCCAGCGAAACGGGCGACACGGTCGAGCTCCGCATCGATGCGTTCCAGGCGGCCCGCCGACGCCCGGACGCCTTTCTCGAGCCAGAGCTTGCGGACGTCGAGGCTGCCGCGCTTGCGGTCCGCCTTCATGTCGATGCGGCCGATCATCCGATCGCCTTCGATCAGGGGAAAGACGTAGTAGCCATATTCGCGCTTGGCCTCGGGTACGAAGATCTCGATGCGATAGAAGAAGCCGAACAGGCGCTCCGTGCGGCTGCGGTCGCGCAGCAGTGGATCGAAGGGGCTGAGTACCCGGACACGGCCCGGCGGTTCGGGAATATCACCCAGCGTTTCCGGAAAACCGGTGAAAGCAAAGGCGGCGCGCGGACGCCCACCATCGATCGCCTCGATCGCGACTTCATCGAGCTCGTCGCGATGCTCGGCAACCCAGGCCTTGGCTTCATCGGGAGACACCAGATCCCAGAAGGCGGCGATCTCGCCGTGGGTGGCAAAGCCCAGGCGCTCGAGCGCGCTGCGGCAGGCCCAGTCGATGAACTCCTGATGACTGACGTCGCCATCCTGATGATGCGGCGGGATCACCCGCTCGGTCAGATCATAGACCTTCTGGAAATTCTCGCGCCTTGCGATCGCCAGCTTGCCCGTGCGCCAGAGCACTTCGAGCGCCGTCTTCGAGGGATGCCAGTTCCACCAGCCGCCGGACTCGTGTTCGGCTTCCTTGAGGTCGCGGGCGAGCACCGGGCCGCCCTCGGCGATGCGCTGATAGGTCTCGTCGCAGCCCTTTTCGAAGCCTTCGCCGCGCCATTTCCGCCAGCGCTCGACAATCGTCTCGCCCTCCCATTTGAAGCGATGCTTCCAATAGCGGAAGAAGCTGCTCGGAATGATCGAGGCATCGTGGGTCCAGTGTTCGAACAGATCGCGGTCGTCTTCCAGCAGCGCGGTCAGATGCTCGCGCCGATAGGTCTGGTTGCGGGCAAACAGGATCTGATGATGGGCGCGCTCGACCGTGGCGATGCTGTCCACCTGCACAAAACCGATGTCGTGGATGAGTTTGAGCAGCCCCTCCTTGTTGAGCGCACGGTTCGGCGCACCGGAAAGGCCCTGCTTGGCGAGGAAGATGCGACGGGCGTCGCTGTTGGAAAGGCGAATCGTCATGGCGACAAGAATAGGCTTTTATTCCCATAATTCAAATTGGAACAGGCTGAGGAAACGTGCGCCGTATTCCTTCCGCATCCCGCTCCTGCTCCAGACACCGCATTGCCCTTGTTGTCGGACTTGGCCTATAGAGCAACCCGAAAACGGCGCGAGCCGAAGACAGCGAGGACGGAATGGACATCCGCTTTACCGATTGCGCGGTCCGCTTCGGCGAGCGGGTGGCGTTGCACCCCCTGACCCTCACGCTCGGCGAGAGACGCGTCGGCATCATCGGCCTCAACGGTTCCGGCAAGACCACGTTCGCCCGGCTGATCAATGGCCTGGTCAAGCCTTCCGCGGGCCGAGTCACGGTCAACGGGCTGAATACCGTCGAAGATGATCGCGCCGTGCTTTCCGAAGCCGGCTTTATCTTCCAGAACCCGCAGCACCAGCTCATCATGCCCATCGTTGCCGAGGATATTGCCTTTGGCTTGAAGAACCGCGGCCTTTCGCGCGAGGAAATCGATCGCCGCATGCAAGGCGCGCTGTCGCGCTTCGGCATCGAACATCTGGCGCGACGGCGCGTGCATGAGCTTTCGGGCGGCGAAACCCAGCTTGTCGCCATGGCGAGCGTCGTCGTCACCGACCCCAAGATCCTCATCCTCGACGAGCCGACGAACCAGCTCGACCTCAGGAACCGGCGCCGGGTGGCCGCGGCAATCGATGAATTGCCGGAAGATACGGTAGTGATCACCCACGATCTCGCGCTCGTCGAGAACGTTGACCGGCTGCTGCTCTTCCACGAGGGTCGGCTTGCCGCCGACGGCAACCCACACGAAACGATCCGCCACTACCACGAGATCGCCGGATGCTGACGAGCCTGCACATCGAGGGCGATAGCCTGCTGCACCGCCTGCCGGTGAGGTTGAAGCTCATTGCGCTCCTGATACTCAGCATCGTGCTTTTCCTCAGCGCGTCTCTTGCGCTTCAGGCAATCGCCTTCGCCATTGCCGCCGGCCTCTATCTGTCGGTCGGGCTCTCCTGGAAGGAGGCGTTCAAACGCGTCGGCTTCGTCTTCCTGACGATCTTCCTGGCTGCCGTCAACCTCTTTCTCCTGCCGGTTGCCGAGGTCGCGGCTTTGACATTGCGCCTGATGGCGCTGGTGCTGTTCGCCGCCGCAGTCACGGCAACGACGACGATCAGCGCCTTCATGGACGAAGTCACCATCCTGCTGACGCCGCTCGAACGGCTGGGCTTGGTGCGGGCGGCGGATGTCAGCCTGGCGCTGGGGCTCGTGCTGCGCTTCGTCCCGGATATCTTTGCGCGCTACGAGGCGATCCGCGAGGCCCATCGCGCCCGCGGCCTGCCCGTCAGGCCGTTGACGATCATCGGCCCGCTCATCATCCTGACGCTTAAGGATGCCGATACGATTGCCGCGGCAATTGACGCGCGCGGCTTTCGCCGTCAATAAATTCGCACCCACTAATACACAAGGGAACCGGACCCGCATGAATACCAGAGACCTCGTCCTCATCGCCCTCTTCGCCGCGATCGTCGTCGTGCTCGGCCTCATCCCGCCGATTACACTCGGCTTCATTCCCGTGCCGATCACCGCACAGTCGATGGGCGTTATGCTCGCCGGCTGCATTCTCGGCGCCAAGCGCGGCGCGCTTGCCTTCCTGTTGTTCCTGCTTCTGGTCGTCATCGGCCTGCCGGTGCTTTCGGGTGGGCGCGGTGGCCTGGCGGTGATCGCCGGACCGTCCGGCGGCTTCATCATCGGCTGGGCCGTCGCTGCTTTCGTTACCGGCCTCATTGCCGAGCGCATGGTGCGCGAGGGCCAGGCGGAGATGCGCCAGTTCATCGGCTTCTTCCTCGCCTCGGTCCTCGGCGGCATCGTCGTGCTCTATGCGATCGGCATGCCCTGGGTTTCGGCGGTTACCGGCACGCCGCTCCTGGCGGTCGCCACCGGTTCGCTCGCCTTCATTCCAGGTGACCTCTTGAAGGCCGCGATCGCGACGCTTGCCGCGCGCGCGGTCTATGCCGGCTACCCGTTGCTGCCGGTTCGCACCTGAGCCGATGCCGTTTGCCGCCGCGGTCAATCGCCACGCGGATGAACATCCGCATACCCCGGCCTTCCAAATCGAGGGCCGGGTCTTCGCTTTTGGCGAATTGCAACGCCTGGCCGGACAGCTTGTTGCAACATTCGACGAACTAACCGAAAGCACCTTGCACCGCAGCGTACTTGGCAATCGCTCGCGCCTGATCGCGCTGGAAGCCGGCAATCATCCGCTTTTCGCTGCCGCCTTTCTCGCCGCCACCAGTGCCGGCCACTGTGTCGCGCTGATCGATCCGCATCTGCCGGCCTCAACCCGGGAGGCCATGCGCGATCGTCTGTCTCCCGATCTCGTCATCAGCGCCAATGGCGCCGACCTGTCTCTGCAGGCTCCGGCAAGCGGCGAGGCGCGATCCTTCCGCGAGACCGATGGCAAAGAGCGAGCGCCACTGGCAGCCGGCGCCGATACCGAGCCATTTCTGATCGTCTTCACATCCGGAACGACGGGCACGCCGAAAGCGATCATCCGCGATCGCGATTCATGGCGGCGGAGCCTCGCGACCGGTGAACGTTTCTTCGGAATAGACAGCGAGACCCGCACATTCGCCCCCGGCCCGCTGGCACACGGGTTGACGCTCTATGCGCTGGCCGAAACGCTCGTCGCCGGCGCCGAATTCATCGGCACCGCCCACTTCGACGCGGTGCGATCGCAGCGCCTCATCGAAGCGGGGGCGGTGAAGCGCCTCGTTCTCGTACCGACGATGCTGCGGCGGCTTTGCGCCGCCGCCGGCGGCAATCAATACCCGTCCGTCACACAGATCACGGTCGCCGGTTCAAAGCTGACGACCAGCGATCGCGCCGATGCCACCATTGCCTTTCCGGAGGCTGCCGTCATCGAATATTATGGCGCCTCGGAACTGGGTTTTATCAGCGTCGCCTCGCAAAACGACACCGCTTCGGCCACCGCCGTCGGCCGCGCTTTTCCCGGCGTCACGCTCAGCATTCGCAATAACATGGGGAACGAAGTGCCTACAGGCGAAACGGGGACGATCTTCGTCGACAGTACGCTCGTCTCCGACGGCTATGTCGGCGACGCCGACGGTGCCGGTTTTCGCCGCCTTGGTCGGCTTGCGACGGTCGGCGACCTCGGCTTTCTCGACGAAGACGGCACGCTTCATCTGCTCGGCCGCGCCGGCGGCATGGTGCTTTCAGGCGGCAACAACATCTATCCGCAAGAGGTGGAAGCGACGCTGACCGCCCATCCCGGCGTACACGCCGCCCTCGTCCTCGGGCTGGATCATCCGGATCTCGGCAGCGAACTCGTTGCCGTCATCGAGCCGGAAGGCAGCGCGTTTGACCGGGAAGCGCTTGATCGCCATCTTGCCGCCCACCTGCCCCGCTATAAACATCCGCGTCGCCTCTGGCTCTGCCGGAAGATGCCGATGACGCGCTCGGGCAAGGTGGCGGCCGGCCTACTCAGACAATGGATCGCGGACGAAAACGATGGCCTCGAACACATCGACTGATCCATCGCGCGTGCCGGTGATAATCGCGGCACTCAGAACGCCGATCGGCCGCGTCAATGGCACGCTTCGCGACGTCGAGCCATCGCGGCTGGCGGCGGCGCTGATTACCCGCCTCGTTGCGGATGTCGGGCTGGCAGCGACCGATATCGATGACGTCATTCTCGGCAACGCCGCCAACAGCGCCGGCAATCTCGCACGGCTCGCAGCGCTCGAAGCAGGCCTGCCGGTTTCGACCCCGGGCGTCACCGTCGATCGCCAATGCGGATCAGGGCTGGAGGCGATCACGCTTGCGGCGCGCATGATCCAGGCCGGCGCGGGTCGATTTTATCTCGCCGGCGGCACCGAGAGCGCCAGCCGCGCGCATATCCGTCTGCGGCCGCCGCTGGAGCGCGGCGGCGAACTTGCTCCGGTCAAGCGCGCCCGCATGGCGCCGGACGAGATCGGCGATCCGGACATGGGCGTCGCCGCCGAGAATGTTGCTGTAGCCTGCGGCATTTCTCGGGAACGGCAGGATGGCTTTGCGCTTCAAAGCCATCGCCGCGCCGTCGAAGCCGAACTTGCTAGCCGTTTCCTCCGCGAAATCGTGCCGATCGAGACGGCGACTGGTGTCGTGTCACGGGACGAATGCCCACGCCCCAATGCGTCGATGGAAACGCTGCAGCGGCTGAAGCCGGTCTTCGTCGAGGGCGGCACGGTGACGGCCGGCAATGCCTGCCCGATCAACGACGGCGCCGCCGTGGCGCTGGTGACGAGCCTTGCCGAAGCGCAGCGGCTTGGCGCGCCCTTCGCGCTCGAATTCGTCGATGCGGCGACGGCAGGCGTCGATCCCAACCTGCTCGGTCTCGGCCCGGTTCCGGCAATGCAGAAGCTCAAGATGCGACAGCCTGCGCTCGAGCCGGCAAAGGTCGATTTCATGGAATTCAACGAAGCCTTCGCTTCGCAGGTGCTCGGCAGCCTCGACCAGCTCGACATTCCGGCAGAGAGGATCAACCTCGATGGCGGCGCCATCGCGCTTGGCCATCCCTATGGCGCCTCGGGCGCAATCCTCACCGTTCGGCTCTTCTCGCAGATGTTGACGGCGCCATCGGGTGCGGAGGGGCTGGCGATGATGGGCGTTGGCGGCGGGATGGGTATCGTCGCGCTGTTTCGCGCGGTTTGAATGCACGCGATCGCGGGCGACAATTGCCTCGCACCTTTCGCGGAATGGCGGTGGCTAGACAGAAAAGGCCGTCAGCCATTCCCGCGTCGCGGTCGGCAGCGGCAGCGGCGTGTGCCGTTGCGGATCCACCGCGACCCAGACGACCTCGACTTCCGCCACGAGCTGACCGCGTGCTTCGACCTTGACGGCAAAGCTGATCGAGCTGCCGCCGATCTTCGCCACGTTGACCGTGAAGCGCGCCGGCTCGTCGTAGCGCAGGCCGCGGTGATAGACGCAAGCGGAGCGGCGCACGAGATAGCTCGGTTCGTTCACCACATGCGGGCGATGGCGCCACAAACTGGACAGAGCGGCTTCGGCGTGGGCGTAGTAGGCGGCATTGTGCATATGGCCGTGCATGTCTATATCGCGAAACGGAATACGAATTTCCGTGACGTTCTCCAGTTCCCTGCCGTCCATGCGAGGCTCCCTGACGATGCGCTCCACCCTCGTTAGACAGTTCGGCGACCCCCGGCAAGTAATTGCGCTTGTCGATGCTGAACGTATGGCCCCGGCCGCCGGTGAAGTCGAGGTGGCGCTTTCGCTTGCCGCCATCAACCCGTCAGATCTCATCCCGGTGAGCGGCGCCTATAGCGCTCGCACCAGCCTGCCCTTCGTGCCGGGCTTTGAAGGCTTCGGCACGGTGACGCGCGTCGGCGCGGGCGTCACGTCGCTGAAACCCGGCGACCAGGTGGTCCCGATCGGCGCCAGCGGTCTTTGGCAGGAGTATCTGATCAGGCCGGCCGAATGGTGCTTCGCCCTGCCCGACGACATCAGCGAGACCGACGCGGCGACCTGCTACGTCAACCCGCTGACGGCGCTGCAATTGATCGCGGCGCTGCGCGGACATTTCGGCTCACTTGACCGGCGCCGCATCGGCGTCACAGCCGCCGGATCCGCAATTGGCGGCATGCTGATGAAGCTGCTTGCCGGCGAAGGGGCGGAGGCCGCCGGCATCGTCCGCAGCCAGCGCAGCGCCGAGCGGCTCGCGCGTGAAATTCCCGGCCAGATCGCGCTTGGAGACGAACAGCGCCTGCCGGATCTCCGCTTCGACGCGATCATCGATGCCGTCGGCGGTCCTTTTGCCGGCAACCTTATCCTGCGAACGCTCGAACCCGGCGGCGCCTTCATCCAGTATGGCGCGCTGAGCAACGTCCCGGTCCCGCAGGCGGCGATCCAGGCCCGGCCGGACATCCGCTTCTCCTTCCTGTGGCTGCGCGCCTGGGTGCATTCGGCCGGGCGTGCGGCGATCGAAGCCGCTTTTGCGAAGAGTTTCGAAGGCTTGCGGAGCGGCCTCTTCAGGAGCCGCATCGCCGAGATCTATCCGCTGAGCAGGCTCGATGCGGCACTGGCGCATCAGGCGGATTCCGGCCGCGACGGGAAGCTGCTGCTTGATCCGCGCTGTTGAAAATTCCGCCTTTCCGCCGCCTTGCCATGGACCTGGACAGATTACAGCACTAGTTTCCCGGCATGACCACGTTCCTCTATGAAAACCCAGTCTTCCTGGAACACGAGGTTCCGGAGGGACATCCAGAGCGGCCGGACCGGCTGAAGGCGCTGAACATTGCGCTCGAACATCCGAACTTCGCCGATCTCAAGCGGATCGAGGCGAAGAAGGCGAGCGAAGACCTCGTCCTGCTCGCCCACCCGGAAGAGCATCTGACCGCCATCCGGCGCGCTATTCCGGAGGAAGGCCTCAATCATTTCGAGGCGGACACCTATGCGAGCCCCTCAAGCCTCGACGCGGCGCTGACCGGCATCGGCGGCGCGGTGGCGGCGGTTGACGCCGTCTTTGCCGGCGAGACCGACAACGCCTTTGTGGCAGCGCGGCCACCGGGACACCACGCCGAGAAGAACAAGGCGATGGGCTTCTGTCTTTTCAACACGGTGGCGATTGCCGCCCGATATGCCCAAAAGGTTCACGGCGCCGAGCGCGTCGCGATCGTCGACTGGGACGTGCACCACGGCAACGGCACCCAGGACATCTTCTGGAACGATCCGTCGGTGCTCTTCTGCTCGACGCACCAGATGCCACTTTATCCCGGAACCGGCGCCAAGGACGAGACAGGCGTCAAAGGCAACATCGTCAACGCGCCACTCTCGCCAAACAACGGCAGCGAGCACTTCCGCGAGGCGTTCCGCACCCGCGTGCTTTCGGCACTCACCAATTTCCGGCCGGACTTCATCCTGATCTCGGCCGGCTTCGATGCGCATCACCGCGATCCGCTGGCGCAGATCAACCTCGTCGCCGAGGATTTCGATTGGGCCACCGGACGGCTGCACGAGATCGCCGATCGCAGCGCCAGCAACCGCATGGTCAGCCTGCTCGAAGGCGGTTATGACCTTCAGGGCCTGGCCGAATCGGCCGGCCTGCACATTCTGAGACTGATGAGAGGGTAACCATGAACACCACCACGCAACCGGACGTTTCCGCCCTCTCCTTCGAGCATGCCGTCGAGGAACTGGAGCGGATCGTCTCGGCGCTGGAACGCGGCGACGTGGCGCTCGACAAGTCGATCGAGATCTACGAGCGCGGCGAGGCGCTGAAGAAGCATTGCGAGGCGCTCTTGAAGGCCGCTGAAGACCGCATCGAAAAAATCCGGCTCGACCGCGCCGGCAAGCCGCAGGGCGTGGAGCCGCTCGACGCCGACTAAGCCATCAATCTTCCTGGAGCGTCCTTCACGCGCTCATCTGAATGCATGGCGCTCCAGCAGGATTGACCGCCCCGCGGAAACGCTGCGTATCGGCCTGGTCTCTAGCCGCCTCAGAGTGCAGGCGTTAGTTATTGAGGCGACAGCAAAAAACGGGAGCACGCGCATGTCCTTCTTTCCAGGCCCCGATCCATTGGCCGGCGACAAGCCCGCCTGCGACGCCATCGAACACCTGATCGTTCCGCGCACCAGCGATATCGGCGGGCTGCAGGTTCGGCGCGCGCTGCCGACTGCGAAGCGGCGCCTCGTCGGACCCTTCATCTTCTTCGACCGCATGGGACCGGCGCTGTTGCGGGCCGGCGAAGCGATCGATGTGCGCCCGCACCCGCATATCGGCCTTTCGACCGTCACCTATCTCTTCGACGGCGAGATCAAGCACCGCGACAGCCTCGGCACCGAGATGGTCATCCGCCCCGGCGACGTCAACCTGATGACCGCGGGCCGCGGCATCGTACATTCCGAGCGTTCTCCTGAAAACCAGCGCGGCCACGCACGCTCGATCTCGGGCCTGCAGACCTGGCTGGCGCTGCCCGACCACAAGGAAGAGATCGACCCGATCTTCAGCCACACCGAGGAGCGGGCGCTGCCGCACATGAGCGACGACGGCATCAAGGCGCGGGTGGTGATCGGCAATTTCGAGGGCGCCAAGTCGCCCGTCTCGGTCTTCACCGACACCATCTACGTCGATCTCAACATCGCGCCAGGCAAAAGCGCCCCCTTCGCCGCGCAGTGGGAAGAGCGTGCGCTCTATATTCTCTCCGGCGAGGCGATCATCGCCGGCGACCATTTCGCCGAAAACCAGTTGCTCGTCTTCCGCCCGGGTGACGAGATCACCGTGACCGCCGGGCCGCAGGGCTGTCACGTCATGCTCTTCGGTGGTGCCGCGCTCGGTTCGGCCCGCCACATCTGGTGGAACTTCGTCTCCTCGTCCAAGGAGCGCATCGACAAGGCGAAGGAAGAGTGGCGCACCGGCCGCTTCGACATCGTGCCCGGAGACGAGGAAGAATTCATTCCGCTGCCCGAAGGCTGAGTTCGACCAAAAGTAGAGGCGGGAGGAGTGCATAAAACCGCGCAACATTGCCTCATCCCGCTTGAATCGATTTCGATTCACAGAATCATGCGCTAGTCTCTTGGTCGACGACGCAGGAACGCCTAATTTTGCATTCAGCAACGATTGCGTCTAAAGAGCCGCTTCGACGGTACCACTAACTATCGCGCGCCTGATCCCGCGGCGCGCATGAGGCATGCAGCGTGACACAACTGCCAACCAATCCGATGCCGGCTACTCCCTTGCTCGACAAGGTGACCTTCCCCGACGATCTGAAGAAGATCGACGACAAGGACCTGCCGCAGCTTGCCGGAGAAGTCCGGGCGGAGATGATCGACGCGGTGTCGCGGACCGGCGGCCACCTCGGCGCGGGCCTGGGCGTCGTCGAACTGACGATCGCCATCCACAAGGTGTTCAACACGCCGCATGACCGACTGATCTTCGATGTCGGCCACCAGTGCTATCCGCACAAGATCCTGACCGGCCGCCGTGACCGCATCCGCACGCTTCGCCAGGAAGGCGGCCTTTCCGGCTTCACGCGTCGCGCCGAGAGCGAATACGATCCCTTCGGCGCCGCCCATTCCTCGACGTCGATTTCCGCCGGCCTCGGCATGGCGGTCGCCGCCGATCTCGACGGCAAGAACCGCAACGTCATCGCCGTCATCGGCGACGGCGCGCTTTCGGCCGGCATGGCCTATGAGGCGCTGAACAATGCCGGCGCGCTCGACGCGCGGCTGATCGTCATCCTCAACGACAACGACATGTCGATCGCACCGCCGACCGGCGCGATGAGCGCCTATCTGGCGCGCCTTGCCTCCGGCCGCACCTATATGGGCATCCGCGAGGTCGGCAAGAAGCTGACCGCCTATCTCGGCAAGACCGTCGACCGGGCGATCACACGCGCGGTGGAACACGCCCGCGGCTACGTCACCGGCGGCACGCTCTTCGAAGAGATGGGCTTCTACCATATCGGCCCGATCGACGGGCATTCCTTCGACCATCTGCTGCCGGTGCTGCGCAACGTGCGCGACAATGCCAAGGGTCCGGTGCTGATCCATGTGGTGACGCAGAAGGGCAAGGGCTATCCGCCAGCGGAAGCCGCCGCCGACAAGTATCACGGCGTCAACAAATTCGACATCATTACCGGGGCCCAGGCAAAAGCCAAGCCGAATGCCCCCGCCTATACCTCCGTCTTTGCCGATGCGCTGACGCAGGAAGCGAGCCTCGACGACAAGATCGTCGCCGTCACTGCCGCCATGCCCTCCGGCACCGGTCTCGACAGGTTCGCCAAGGTCCATCCGTCGCGGTGCTTCGACGTCGGCATTGCCGAACAGCATGCGGTGACCTTCGCCGCCGGCCTCGCCGCCGAGGGATACAAGCCGTTCGCGGCCCTCTACTCGACCTTCCTGCAACGCGGCTATGACCAGGTGGTGCATGATGTGGCGATCCAGGGCCTGCCGGTGCGCTTCCCGATCGACCGCGCCGGCTTCGTCGGCGCCGACGGACCGACCCATGCGGGTTCGTTCGACACGACCTATCTCGCGACGCTTCCCGGTTTCGTGGTGATGGCAGCCGCCGACGAGGCGGAATTGAAGCACATGGTGCGCACCGCCGTCGCCTATGACGCCGGTCCGATCTCCTTCCGCTACCCGCGCGGCGAAGGCGTCGGTGTCGAAATGCCGGAACGCGGCCAGATCCTCGAGATCGGCAAGGGCCGCATCGTCAAGCAGGGATCGAAGGTGGCGCTGCTCTCCTTCGGCACCCGTCTTGCCGACTGTCTGATGGCGGCCGAAGATCTCGATGCCGCCGGCCTCTCGACCACGGTCGCCGATGCGCGCTTCGCCAAGCCGCTCGACCATGACCTCATCCGCCAGCTTGCCCGCCACCACGAGGTGCTGATCACCATCGAGGAAGGCGCCGTTGGCGGATTCGCCAGCCATGTGCTGCAGTTCCTCGCCGAGGACGGCCTGCTTGATGGTGGCCTCAAGGTGCGCCCCATGGTCATGCCCGATATCTGGATGGAACAGGCCAAGCCCGAGGCGATGTACGCCGCCGCCGGCCTCGACCGCGCCGGCATCGTCTCGACCGTTTTCAAGGCGCTCGGCCAGAAGCAGGATATCGGCATCGGCGCTGCCGGCTAATCCTCCAACACGAAGGTCACCTCACGCCTTGGGGCGCCGGCCGTAAGCGCGACGCAGTTCATCCTTCGCGTCTTCCAGAATTTTCTTCCTGTCGTCCGGCAGGTTTTTGCCCGCGCGATTGACATAGAAGGTCAGCATCGACATGGCAGACCGAAAGGGCTCGGCCTTTCGCCTGCTGCTTCTGTCGGCAGAACGCTTCAGCGACGCTGCGATCTCCTTCGCATCCTCCTTTTCGAACACATGAGGCTCGAGTTCGAGAGCGTTGCTGTGGCGCGTGACGTCTCGGGACCACTGTTTCTGGCTGCGGGTCATCGCTTCTTCCCGTTTGCTGGCTCGGCTGCCTCGCAACCTGCAGGCAACTTGGAGCGAACTCAAAATCAGCGGCAATGTTCCAAACCACGCTTATCCGTGATCTGGAGCCGGCGCTCCGAGCGCGGGGGGCTTGCCATTACAGCGGCAAATCGCCATGAGAAATGCATGTCAGAAGAACGCCAGAACGAAGAACACAGAAACCGGGTCCGCCTCGACCAGTTGCTGCTCAATACAGGATTGGTCGCCAGCCGCGCCCGCGCCCGCGACGCGATCCAGCGCGGCACCGTCAAGGTTGACGGCCGCACGGTCAACAAGCCGTCGTCGATGTTTGCCGAAAGCGTGACGATCACCATCGATGATCCGGCGCAGGACTATGTCTCCCGCGCGGCGCTGAAGCTCGTCGCAGCGCTCGATCACTTTGCGCTCGATCCCGCCGGCGAAAGCTGTCTCGACATCGGCGCCTCCACGGGCGGCTTCACCGAAGTCCTCTTGAAGCGCGGCGCCGAGCATGTCGTGGCGGTCGATGTCGGCCATGGGCAAATCCACCCACGCATCGCCGACGACGAGCGTGTCACCAGCATAGAGGGTCTCAATGCGCGCGCGATGACGCCCGAAGACATTGACGATCGCGAGGTCACCTTCGTCGTCTCGGATGTCTCGTTCATCTCGCTGAAGCTTGCCCTGCCTCCGGCGCTCGACATGGCGCTTCCCGGCGCACGCTGCATCCTGCTGGTAAAGCCGCAATTCGAGGCGGGTCGCGACGCGATCAGCAAGGCTGGCCTGCTCAAGGATCCCGACAGCGCTCCGGCCGTTGCTGCCGAACTTGAGCGCTGGCTCGTCGAGGACATGGGCTGGCAGAGCCTCGGCCTCATCCCCTCGCCCATTGCCGGCGGCGACGGCAATGTCGAGTTTCTGCTGGCGGGGAAAAAGCCATGAGCACCGAGACCGTCAGAATCAACCGCCTTGGCGCCCAGGGCGACGGCATTGCCGAAGGCCCCGATGGGCCGATCTATGCGCCTTTCACGCTGCCCGGCGAGAGCGTGGCGCTGG
The DNA here is from genome assembly GCF_050474445.1 of Ensifer sp. B1-9. Lineage (NCBI taxonomy): Bacteria > Pseudomonadati > Pseudomonadota > Alphaproteobacteria > Hyphomicrobiales > Rhizobiaceae > Ensifer > Ensifer sp. B1-9. Next base: position 4,947 of record NZ_JBCHVG010000002.1, on the reverse strand, counting down.
CGGTCAACAAGTCGCACGGGACGCTGATCGCGCTGAAGGAGCCTTCCGCCGAGCGCGTCGAGCCGCGCTGTCGGCACTTCGGGCCTGACGGTGTCAACGGCACCTGTGGCGGCTGCACGATGCAGCACGCCTCGGATACGCTCTATCAAGAGTTCAAGCGCGATCTCGTGATCGCTGCCTTGAAGTCGAAAGGGCTGAAGCCGGAGGTGGCGCCACTGATCGTCGCCCATCCCGGCCAGCGCCGCCGTGCGGTCTTCACCGCCCGCAAGACCGAGAAGGAACTGCTTCTCGGCTTCAACCAGGCGGAAAGCCATCACATCGTCGCGATCTCCGAATGTCCGATCGCGAGCCCGGGCATCGTCACGAAGCTCGCAACGATCGCCAGGATCGGCGCCGCCATGGCCGTCAACGCCGAGCCGTTTCGTATCACCGTGCTCGAGACCCTTTCGGGCCTCGACCTTGCCGTCGAAGGCATCAAGAAGCTCGATGACCGCGAACGCCGCCGCACGGTCGAGGCCGTCCTCGGCGAGCGCGGCATCGCCCGCGTCAGCCTGAATGGCGAGATCATCGTCGAACCGGTGAAGCCGTTGATCGATTTCGGCGGCGTTTCCGTTTCGCCGCCGCCGGGTAGCTTTACGCAGGCAACGGCCGAGGCCGAGGAGGCGATGGCGAAGCTGGTGCTCGATCACCTCGGCAAGGCCAAGCGCGTCGCCGATCTCTTTGCCGGCTGCGGCACCTTCGCACTGCGCATCGCACGCAAGGCGCGCGTGCACGCGGTCGAAGGCGAGGACAAGGCGCTGAAGGCGCTCGACTTCGCTGCGCGCAACACGCAGGGGCTGAAGCCGGTGACCGTCGAGAAGCGTGACCTGATCCGCCGTCCGGTCATGGCGCAGGAGTTGAAGGTCTACGACGCGATCGTCTTCGATCCGCCACGCGCCGGCGCCGAGGCGCAGTGTCATGAGATCGCCCGCTCCGGTGTCAAGAAGATCGTGGCCGTGTCCTGCAATCCGGTCACGCTGGCACGCGATCTTTCCATCCTTACGGCTGCAGGCTACCGGATCATTTCGGTGACGCCGATCGACCAGTTCCTCTGGTCGGCCCATGTCGAGGCGGTCGCGACGCTCGAGAAATGAGAGCCGGCCGGGAGACCGGTCTGCTGTATGGCCGCTGTCCGGCAACATTGCTCATCTTCTCCGCCACGGGTTGAGCCCGATGAGGACAGGAGCGGAGCACAAAAACATCAATGAGAAAGGCCCGGTTTCCCGGGCCTTTCTCATATCGGGCTTGAAGCAATTGCCATAGTGATTCACGGCAATGACCTATCCCTTTGTTGTTCCGGCGTTCTGCCCCCGGGGGCGCGGACGTCAGGCCGCGCGACGACGGGCACTGCTTCCGACGTAAACAGCTTGCGTTTCGCCGAGGTTGAACTGGGCGAGCAGTGCATTGAGCGAGGCGGCCTCGGAGGCAAGACCGTGGCTTGCCGCCGTCTGCTCTTCCACCATCGCCGCATTCTGCTGCGTGCCCTGGTCCATGGTGTTGACCGCCGTGTTGATCTCCTGGAGACCCGTCGACTGTTCGCGCGTCGCCGTGACGATCGCGCTCACATGCTTGTTGATCTCCTGGACCTCGGCAACGATCGTCTCCAGCGCCTTGCCGGTGTCGCCGACCAGCGTCACCCCGTTCCTGACCTGATTGCCCGAGGTGGTGATCAGTGCCTTGATCTCCTTGGCCGCATTGGCCGAACGCTGGGCGAGTTCGCGCACTTCCTGGGCAACGACGGCAAAACCCTTGCCGGCTTCACCGGCACGGGCCGCCTCGACGCCGGCGTTCAGCGCAAGCAGGTTCGTCTGGAAGGCGATGTCGTCGATGACGCCGATGATGTTGGAGATCTCCCCCGAGGACTTCTCGATCGCGTGCATCGCTTCGACGGCGTTGGCAACGACTTCGCCGGACTTTTCCGCACCGGCACGGGTGCGGGCGACGAGCGCACCGACTTCCTCGGCCCGGCGGGCGGAATCTTTGACCGTCGTGGTGATCTCTTCGAGTGCGGCTGCAGTCTCTTCAACCGAAGCCGCCTGCTGCTCGGTGCGGCGGGCGAGATCGTCGGCGGCCGAGCGGATCTCGGAGGCGCCGGCGTCGATGCCACGGGCATTCGCACCGACGGCGCGCAGCGTGTCATGCAGCTTGGCGACGGAGTTGTTGAAGTCGGCGCGCAGACGGTCGAGGCGATCGGCGAAGGGGGTATCGATACGATAGGCGAGGTCGCCATCGGCCAACCGGCCGAGGCCGGTTGCCAAGCCATCGACGGCCTGCTGGATTTCGGCCGCATCCCGTGCCTTCTGCGCTTCGCGCTCCAGCCGCTCGCGTTCCGACAACGACCGGTTGGCATCCGCTTCGCTCTCGAGGCGGGCGCGTTCGACGGCGTTCGCCTTGAAGACGGCGACTGCCGCGGCCATTGAGCCGATCTGGTCGCGGCGCTCTTCGCCGGGGATTTCGACGTTGTGATTGCCGGCAGCAAGCTTTTCCATCGCACCGGTCATGTCCGTCACCGGACGGATCACGAGACGGCTGAGGAAGGTCGCGAGGAAGACGATCATCACGCCGACCGCAAGGATCGTGGCAATGGTTGCGGCAATACGGAACTTGTCGATCGCGGAATAGGCGGCATCGGCGTCGATGACGAAGCCGACATACCACTCGACCGAGGGAAGGCCCTGTACCGGAACGAAGCTCACCAGCATCGGCTTGCCGCCGAGCTCGGTGTTCATGATGCCGGAACCGATCGTCGGCGTGTCGATCGGGAAGGCATCGGCGAGCGACTTGGTGACGAGCTTGGCATCCGGATGCACGAGGATCTGGCCGTCCTTGCTGGCGAGGAAGGCAAAGCCTTCGCCGCCGACGTCGACGCCCTTGATCATCGATACCAGCGTATCGAGCGAAAAGTCGCTGGCAGCAACGCCATAGAGCTTGCCGTCACGCTTGACCGGCACCGCCGCACTGATGATGAGCGCACCGCTCGAAGCGTCGACATAGGGCTCGGTCAAAACCCGGGCATCAGCCTTGACTGCCTGCTGGTACCACGGGCGCTGGCGCGGGTCATAGCCGGCCGGCATCGGGTTGTCCGGCCAGGTGATGAACTTGCCGCTCTCGTTGCCGACATAGGTCGACATGAATTCGCTGGTCAGCACGTCGTTCTTCAGGATCGGCTGGATGGCGCCGTCATCGGCCGCGCGGCCGGTGGCATCGGCGACCATCGCGGTCAGCGTGACGCGGCCATTCAGCCACTTGGCAACGCTCTGCGCGGCCTGCGTGCCGGAGGAGGCAATGTTCTCCTCGACCGCCTTGGTGGTGGTGCTACGCTGCAGCGTGTCGATGTAAACGGAAAAGCCGGCAAAGGCGCCGACGACGACACAGGACGCGGCGACGAGGATGCGCGTCATGAGATTCGATCGCTTGGACAAGATGGGCTCCCAATGGATGCCGGCGACCGCCGCCGGACATGAGCTCTCGTTGATTTTCGCGCAGCATCCATCGTCCGCGGAGGGGCGGAGCGCTGACGTCTACGGGAAAACGTTGAACATGCCAGAAGGCGGAGCCAGCCATGCTTCATGCGGCTGGGGCCCCTCGAAACGAGGATAGGCCTATCGCGCCGCACGCTACCGATCGCTATTTAAGAAGCAATTAAAATTGATTTATGCAAGTTCGCGATGCCGGCGGCAACGGGATCTTTACCGTGCGGAGGCTCGTGGTGAAAATCTGACGCTTGGTACCGGAGCCGAAATACCGGTTTCGACCTATGCGGTCATCGGCATCCGGTACGATGAATGGCTCGGTTTGGCTCATCCTCGCAAGGGGCAAGAGCCTCACGCGATCGAGTAAGCTAGACGCGATCGTCGGGACTCGGCATAGTTCAACCAGTGGGAGAAATTGGGCACTTTGACGTCACGCGCGGGGGGATGTCGGTGGATGCAAGAACGAACGGCTTCATCACTTCGGTTAGGAGGCAAAGGAAATCTAGTTCTTCGACCTATCCGCTCGACACGACATCTTTTCCTTGGCCCGCTGGGCATCGCCGTTGGTGTGCTGATACTATGGGCAACCTTCACCTTGCCATCTCCTACGGTTCTGCTCGTTATGGCTGATATCCTTCAGTTGGCTATGGGAGCGTTATTCCTTCTCGGTGGCCTGCTGATGGTGTTGCTTCCTTGGATCAAATCCGCGCGCTTGGAGCTTTGTGGTCGCCGCCTGATTCTCAGCGGCCTCCTTCGTCAAACAATCCTCGACCTGAACGAGTGGGGAAAGGCGACTGTCGTACAAACATCGCACGGCATTTGGCTTGCCTTCTTCACGCTGGAAGAGGAGCGGGCACTGGCTGCCAAGGGCGATGACTCAAAACCAGGTGTGTTCAGTGCGACTAAGACCATCCTTGTGTCGCCATACATCGGCAACGATATTGCACGAGCCCAAGAGCTCGCTGACGAGGTCAATTCACGCCGGGACGTTCTGGCGGAAGAAGTTGCTGTCGCTGATTCTGATGCGGTAGTGGAGAGAATGAAGCGGAGGGGGAGACGCCGGCACTGGATCCTGTTTCTCATCATCATGGCCATGGCAATATTCGCCGCATTCGCCCGACGCGACATCCATGCGATCTGACTCGCTCCCGACTTTCGTGTCGACCGCAAGCGTTCGCCGGACGACAGGTAGAGGGAAGTCCCGACTTGGAGCTAACCAGACCTGAGGCGACAGGCTGTCGAATTTTTGCTCCCCACCCAAAACGGCAGCCCGTGTCGGGCACTAAGCGTCAGGTTTTCACCACTAGATGTTTAGTCCCGGCATTTGCTGGAGCGGATTGAGGGTGAAACGTTGGGGTTGTGAAGCCCATGCTTTGCAGATGAACTCGTAGGGCGTGAGGCCCTTGAGGGTCTTGAGCCTACGGCCGAAATTGTA